>DFNF01000062.1:13247-13578 GCA_002375935.1 Acetothermia bacterium UBA3574 | reverse complement strand
GGAGAGGTGGCGGGGGCCGAGTTGGCAAAGCGAGCCCTCCCCACGGCTGGCCCGGATGCTGGAACTTCTGCGCCTGTTCGGCAAAGGCCTGTCCATCGAGCAGCTGCCCCTCCGGTTCGCCGCCGTAGCCTGTGACCTCAACTCTGGGGAGGAAGTGGTGATAACGAGCGGTCCCTTGCACCTGGGGCTGGCGGCCTCGGCCGCCCTGCCCGGGGTGTTCCACCCCTTGCCCTGGCGCGGCCGCTGGTTGATCGACGGGGGGGTGGTCAACAACCTCCCCGCGGACGTGGCCCTGAACTTGGGGGCTCAGGTAGTGGTGGCGGTGGACGTG
>DFNF01000062.1:12446-12945 GCA_002375935.1 Acetothermia bacterium UBA3574 | reverse complement strand
AGGTAGTGGTGGCGGTGGACGTGTCCGCACCCCTGGGAGACCCGCCCCGCACCAGCGTGGAGGTGATCCTCCGGTCCTATGCCATCACCTCTCAAGAGCTGACCCGGGTAAAGCTGGCCCGGGCCAAGGAGCGGTTGGGGGAGCGGTTGCTGTACGTGCGGCCACAGGTGGAGGGGATCGGGGTGCTGGAGTTCGAGCGGCTTTTTCAGGCCAAGGAGGCAGGTTGGCGGGCTGCCCAGCAGCTCATCCCTAAGTTGGTGCAACTCCTGCCCCCCGGGGGCTCCCCAACGTAGCCCAGGTAACCTTCACAGGGGACAAAGGCGCTGGGAAACCCCTCCCTGCCCCCCTACCCTGGGCCCGGGTGATCGGGGATGACCAAGACGGTTGCGATTTCCTTGCTGCTGCTGGTTGCGTTGGGCTGTACTGGGTTGGGGGAACGGATCTCGCGTGGCCCCATCGCCATCCTCTCCGACCAGGACTTCACCCCGGAGAACGGGGT
>DFNF01000062.1:11638-12122 GCA_002375935.1 Acetothermia bacterium UBA3574 | reverse complement strand
TTCACCCCGGAGAACGGGGTGGTGGCGGGAAGCGGGTTGCCAGCTGACCCTTATGTGATCGCGGGTTGGAAGATCGACCAGGTGGGGGCCCCCTACGGCATCCTCATCCAGGGCACCAGCGTGCCCTTTGTGATCCGCAACGTGGAGATCTGTGGGGCCCAGGTGGGCATCAAAATCCTCAACGCCCAAAATGGCCGCATCGAGGACTCGTTGGTCCAAGGGTGCGCCAGCGGCATCATGTTGTTCATGGCCGAGAACGTGCGGGTGAGTTCAACGGTGGTGCGGGAGTGTGAAGACGCAGTGCACCTGTTCTTTTCCCGGGCGGTAGATCTCTCCTCCCTCGCCGTCTCGGAGAGCATCGTGGGGGTGTGGTTCACCGGCACCACCGGTTCCTTCTTGCGGGATTCCACCATCTCCCAGTGTGACCTGGGGGCCAAACTGGAACTGGGGAGCGAGGGCAACTACATCTACGGGAACGCCTTCC
>DFNF01000062.1:11119-11281 GCA_002375935.1 Acetothermia bacterium UBA3574 | reverse complement strand
GGCCACCGCCGACGGGGGGAACTTCTGGGACGACGGGGCGCGGGGCAACTATTGGCAGGGCTTTTCCGCCCCGGATGAGGACGGGGATGGGATCTTGGACCAGGCTTACCCCGTGGGGGTGGGGGAGGATCGGTTTCCACTGGCGGCCCCGCCGGGGGACTG
>DFNF01000062.1:10189-10754 GCA_002375935.1 Acetothermia bacterium UBA3574 | reverse complement strand
GCCAGATCAACGCCAGGACCAGGCTCCAGCTGAGGCAACCCAGCCCCACCAGCCCCCAGAAGGGCAGGGCCAGCCGCAGGCGGGGTGCTGCCCAGGCCAGGACCAACCCCGCCCCGGTCACCCCGGCGACCTGCACCAGTTGCAGCAGGAGCAACTTCCCCCTCAGCCCAGGGGCCCGCAAGGCCACCAGGTTCAAATCCCAACTCACCAGGGCCAGGGCCGTTCCCCCCAGGGCGGGCCCCAGCTCCCCCAGGGAACCGGCCCAGCCGCTCAACCCCAGGGTCCAGGCCAGGGCCCAGGCGGAGGCCTGGGGCCAGTTCCAGCGCCTGGAGATCCACCCCAGCGCCGGCGGGCCCAAGATCAGGAGTGCCCCCGGCCCGGTCTGCCAAAGTGGCCATCCGGCCACCAGCCCCGCTGCCCCCCACAACCCGACCAGCCAGCTCATCTCCACCTCCCGAGGGCGGCGGCGAGCTGGGGCGCCAGTGGTTCCCTCACGTCCCACTCCACCACTTGGATCCCCGCCCCCACCAGCCGGCGCAGCACCGCCCGCCGTTCCAAGGACAAG
>DFNF01000062.1:2309-9913 GCA_002375935.1 Acetothermia bacterium UBA3574 | reverse complement strand
CCCCCCCCCCCACTGGGCCCCCCCCCCCCCCCAGCCGGCGCAGCCCCGCCCGCCGTTCCAAGGACAAGATGCGGCCCGCCAGCTCCGATTCCGGGGTAGGTGGGAGGAGTTCCCGCTGGAAAGCTATCGGATCCGGGATCACGAGCAGCACCGCGTAGCCGCGGGCATGGGCGTGGCCGATCCACTCTTCATCCCCCGGCAGCAGCGGGGACACCAGGGCGATTTGGGAGCCCGGGGGGAAGAAGCGGGTGGGCAGGTGGTGGAGCCGGGAGAAGGCATGGGTGATGCCGAGCCGGGCTTGGGCCAGAAGCCGCAGCAGTTTTTCCTGCTGCTTTTTCCCCATCCCCGGCAGCTGCCAGGCCAGGTACCGCCCATAGAGCAGCAAGCCCACCCGGTGGCCCTCTCGCAGGAGACAGTGGACCAGGGAGGCGGCGGCCCGCACCGCGTGTTCCAGCAGGCCCTCGTGTCCGTAGGCCGGGGTGCGTACGTCCAGGACCACCATCACCTCGGCGGCCCTCTCTTCCTGGTAGAGGTTCACCGCCAGGCGGTCCCAGCGGGCCAAGGCCTTCCAGTTGATCCGGCGCGGCTCGTCTCCGGGCAGATACTCCCGCACCCCGAAGAACTCGGTGCCCACCCCGCCTCGGTTGGCCCGGGCGGTACCGGCGGCCACCAACGTGCGGGGGGGCTTGATGGAAAGGCCACGCAGCCGCTCCCAGCGAGGCAGTACCACCAGCTCCCCCGGACAAGCCAGTTCCCCCTCCCAAGTGGTGAACCC
Source organism: Acetothermia bacterium UBA3574 (assembly GCA_002375935.1). GTDB lineage: Bacteria > Bipolaricaulota > Bipolaricaulia > Bipolaricaulales > Bipolaricaulaceae > DFNF01. The sequence continues at coordinate 9,138 of DFNF01000062.1, read as the reverse complement.
AAGTGGGGTTTGGAGTCTCAGCCGGACCCCGGGGAGCTGGTGTACCCCGCGGCGGGGACGGACTCGATAGTGTAGAAAGAGCGATTCTCCCGGGGGCAGCCGGCCCACCTCCTTGGGGCTCCCATCCACCACTTCCCAGCCGGCGGGGAGCGGGTCCTCCACCACTACCAAGTCCAGCCCGCGGCCCCGATTTCTCACCCGCACTTCCACCCCCAGCTCCTCCCCCACCAGGAGCCGCTGGGCCGAGAGCCTCCGCACCACCTCCAATTGCGGTCGCCATTCCCGGCCCGACCAAATTAACCCCACCGTGAGGTGCACGAGCAGGGGGATGGCCAAAACCAAGAGTTGAGGTTGGCGAGCGAGCTGCCCTGCCCCCACCAGGGCCACCACCAGGCCGAGTTCGATCAGCACCTTCCGGCGGCCTGCCATCAGCCCACCTTGGGCACCGGAACCCGGGCCAGCAGCTCCTCCACCACCCGTTCCGGCCGCACCTCCTTGGCCCACAGCTCCGGCACCAGGATCAGGCGGTGGGCCAGGGCAGGCACCGCCACCTCCTTGACGTCGTCGGGGAGGACGAAGTCCCGTTCGGCCAGGGCGGCCCGGGCGCGGGCGAGCCGCAATAGCGCCAGCGTGCCCCGGGGGCTGGCCCCCACCGCGGTGGAGGGGTGCTGGCGGCTGGCGTGCACCAGTTCCGCCATGTAGGAGAGCAGATCTTCGTCCACGTATACCTCTTCCAGTGCCCGTTGCATCTCGATCACCTCCGCGGGGGTGGTGACCTGCTCCAGCTCCACCTCCTCTGCCCGGCGCCCAAGCCGCCTCCGTAAGATCTCCACCTCTTCCTCCACACTGGGATAACCCAGCCTCAGCCGGATCAAGAACCGGTCCAGCTGGGCTTCCGGCAGGGGAAAGGTACCCTCGTACTCGATGGGGTTTTGGGTGGCGACGACCAGGAAGGGTTGGGGCAAGGGGTGGGTCTTCCCCTCCAGGGTCACCTGCCCTTCCTGCATGGCTTCAAGGAGCGCGGATTGGGTCTTGGGGGTGGCCCGGTTGATCTCGTCGGCCAGGATGATCTGGGCGAAGATGGGCCCGGGCTGGAACTCAAAGCCGTCTCCTGCCCGTCGGAACACGTAGCCCCCCAGGATGTCGCTGGGGAGGAGGTCCGGGGTGAACTGGATGCGATGGAAGGACAGCCCCAGCACCCGGGCGAAGCAGCGGGCGGTGAGGGTCTTGGCCAGGCCGGGGTAGTCCTCGATGAGCACGTGCCCCCGGGCCAGAAGTGCCCCTAAGATGAGCTCCAGCTGTCGCCTTTTCCCCACGACGGCCCTTTCCACCTCGTCCAGCACTCGCCGGGCCCGGGCCGCCAACTCGGCGATGGTCATCCTCCACCTCCCAGGTACCTCTCCAGGGCCGCCAAGGCCTGGGAGAGGTTTTCCAGGTATTGGTTCCCCCGCAGGCGTTTCGCCGGGATCAGGATGGCCCGCAGCTGGGGCTGGGGGGGCCAGCGTCCGGAGCGGAGGTCCTCCCGGGCCCGGTGGGGGGAGATGGCCTCGGCCTGTACCCGCAGGGAGATGGCCAGCTGGGCCAAGCGCTGGGCCAACCTGCCCTGTGACACCGGGGACACCTTCGCCCGCTGGATGAGCTGGGTAAGTTCCTGAAGGGGGGGTGGGGGGAGGGGCTCTTTTGTCGGTGGGGCGGCGGACACCTTGCGGGGCAGGGCCCGGCGCCAGTACCAAAGGGCGACCAACAACCCCAGCGTGGTGGCCCCGAGCCACACCGTGGCCTGGGGTTGTTGCGCGAGCAGCCAGCCCAGGTAGAGGAGGGGTTTGAGCACCAGCGCCCGCACCGGGGCCGAGAGGAGGAGGGACAGCACCCCGCTGAGGCCGAGGAACAGCAGGGTCGTCAGCCACAGGCGTCTATCCATAAGCTTTTTCCAATGCGGCCAAGGCCTCCAGGGCGGCCTGGCGTCGGGGCCCACTGGCCTTCCTGCCATAACGCACCTCCTCGAACAGGCGGGTCAGGGTGTCGATGGCCTGGTGCTCAAACCCCTGGCGGCGCAGGGTCTCGGCCAGCTCTGCCGGGGTGAGGGCGGGGGAATCCGGGGGAGAGAGCAGGTCCATCATCTTGACCCAGCACTGGATCACCACGTCCTCCCAGGGGGCTCCAGCCCGCAAGGCGGAGCTGGCCTCTTGCAGCACTTCCCGCACTTGTTCCTGGGGCGAGGCCCCGGCCCGGCGGGGGAGGTAGCGGTACACCAGCCACCAGGCAGCCAGGGCAGCCAGCGGCAGGGCCACCAGCCACGCGGGCCAGCCGGGGGTGAGCCGGGGCGGGGCAGGGGCCGGGGAGAGTGGTTGGCCGCCGGGATCCTCCGTGAGCGGGAGCTCTAGGGCTGGTCCGGCCGGCGGCTCCGGCTCTGGGAGGGCTTCCTCTTCCTCTGGGCGGGGCAAGAACATGAGCAGGGAGAGAGCCACCAACCCCAGGGCCAGAGCGAGCAGGGCCCGGCGGCGGTATTCCCGGGAGACCAACAGTCCCAACACGGCCAGGGCGAACAAGGTGAGGAAAACGGACTTCAGGATGAGAAACAGCCTTCGGGTCCACTCCTCGGGGAGGGTGAGGGTGTCCCCGGGCTCCCCCTGGGCGAGCTCCAGCCCCAGGGTGGGGGTGGCCCGGCCAGGGGCCCACTCCCGGTCGGCAAGCCCCCCGGCGATCAGGCCCAAAACCAACACCAATCCCAGGCCACAGAGCAAGATGAAAGCCCGCCTCACCCCTCCTTCACCTCCAAGTGCAGCTCCTCCAGCTGCCCCGGGTCCACCTCCGCCGGGGCCCCGGTCAGGGGGCAGGCCCCGGTGGCGGTCTTGGGAAAGGCGATCACCTCCCGCAGCGAACTCTCCCCGGCCAGCATCATCACCCACCGGTCCAGCCCCAGGGCGATCCCCCCGTGGGGCGGGGCCCCGTACTCCAGGGCCCTGAGGAAGAAGCCGAACCGCTGTTGGGCCGCCTTGGGCCCGATCCCCAGGACCTCAAACATCCGCGCCTGGACCTCCGGGCGGTGGATCCTGATGGAGCCGCCCCCCAACTCCACCCCGTTCAGCACCAAATCGTAGGCGTTGGCCTTGAGCTCCCCCAGCCGCTCTCGGGGGAAGGAGGGGTCCAGGAGCTTTTCCAGGTCCTCCGGGCGGGGGGAGGTGAACGGGTGGTGACGGGCAGTCCAGCGCCCTTCCGCCTCGTCCCACTCCAGAAGCGGGAAGTCCACCACCCACAGTGGACACCACTTCCCCTCTTGGATCAGGGAAAGCTTCCTCCCCAGTTCCAGCCGGACCTGGCCCAAGGCGGTGGCAGCCGTCTCCCACGGGCCGGCCACCACCAACAGCAGGTCCCCCACCTCCAGGCCGGTGGCCTCCCACAGGGCGGCAGGCTGGGGGAGGAATTTGGCCAGTGGCCCCCGCAGCTCCTCCCCCCGGGCGAGCCACAGAAGCCCCCCGGCCCCATGGGCCTTGGCCACCCCCTCCAGTTCACCCAGCTCCTTCCTGGACATCCCCGCTTCGCCCGGCACCCGCAGGGCAAACGCCCGCCCACCTTGGGCAATGGCCTGCCGCAGCACCCGCAGCTCCGACTCCACGAACAGCTCCGTCACCTCGGTGAGCTCCAGGCCGAAGCGGAGGTCGGGTTTATCCGACCCATAGCGGGCCATGGCTTCCTGGTAGGGGAGGCGGGGGAAGGGGGTCTCCAGTTCCACCCCGATGGTTTCCCTAAACACGTGCGCCAGCAACCCCTCGATGAGGCTGAACAGTTCCTCCGGCTCCTCCAGAAAGGCCATCTCCAGGTCGAGCTGGGTGAACTCTGGTTGGCGGTCGGCCCGCAGGTCCTCGTCTCGGAAGCAGCGGGCGAGCTGGAAGTAGCGTTCCACCCCGGAGCAGATGAGGATCTGCTTGAAAAGCTGGGGGGACTGGGGCAGGGCGTAGAACTTCCCCGGCTCCAGGCGCGAGGGCACCAGGAAGTCCCGCGCCCCCTCGGGGGTGGAGCGGGTGAGCAGGGGGGTCTCCACCTCCAGGAAACCCTGCCGATCCAGGTACTGGCGGATGGCCAGTGAGACCTGGTGGCGCAGCCGGAGGTTGCGCTGCATGCGGGGGCGCCTGAGGTCCAGGAACCGGAACCGGAGGCGGGTCTCCTCGCTGGCCCGGGGGGGCTCCTCGTCCGGGGAGAAGGGCAGGGGTTGGGCCCGGGCCACCACCTCCAGCGCATCCACCACTACCTCCACCTCCCCGGTGGGGAGGTCTGGGTTGGGGGCCTCCCGCGGCTGCACGGTCCCCTCCACCCGGATCACGTCCTCCCGGGAGAGTTTTCTAGCCAGGGGTAGGTCCCGGCACACCAGCTGCACGATCCCGCTTGCGTCCCGCAGGTCGATGAACGTGAGCCCGCCCAGGTCCCGCAGCCGGTGCACCCAGCCGCTCAGGGTCACCTTCTGGCCCACGTGTCCTCGGCGCAGCCCCCCGCATGGGTGTCTCATCATCACAGGCTCCTTTCGGGAAATTGTAGCTGCAAACAGGATGCGGGGGGCTTTCGGCCCCCGCTAGCAGGAAGTACAATTCCCACCGAAATGGACACAGAATTCCAGCTGCAGAGGGAAGGCGACAAGATCACCCTCACCGTGTCGGTGCCCAAGGAGGAAATCAAGCGCAAGGAGCAGCAATTGCTCGCCAGCATCTCGCGGGAGCTTTCCATCCCTGGCTTCCGCCCGGGGAAAGCGCCCAGGCACTTGGTCCTTTCCCACTACGGGCAGCGGGAGTTCGAACGGGACCTCCTGGAGGCCCTCATCGAGGAGGGCTTGAAGGAGGCCCTGGACCGGGCTCGCCTCTCCCCGGTCACCACCCCCCAGGTGCGGGAGGTGGACTTCCAGCCGGACAAACAGCTTGCTTTCCAGGCTTCCTTCGAGGTGTTGCCCGAGCCGGAAATCCCCGACGGGTTCTCCTTGCCCTTGGAGGAGCCCCCGCCGGCGGAGGTGTCCGAGGAGGAGCTGAACGAGGTGCTGGCGGACCTCCGCCGCCAGGCAGCGGTGCTGGAACCCAAAGGGGCCCCGGCCGAGGGCGGGGACGTGGTGCGCATCCGCCAGGGGGAGCGGGTGTGGGAAGCCGAGATCGACCCCCAACGTACCATCGGAAAGCAATTGGTGGGGGTGGAGGCCGGGACCTCGGTGGTGCTCCGGGACGAGGAGGGGCACGCAGAGGAGTTCGAGGTGCTGGAGGTGTATCGGTTGCTGGTGCCGGATGAGGAGGAGACGGCCGCTTATTTCGGGGAGGAGTCCTGGCAGGCCCTGAGGGAGAGGGTGCGGGCCCAGCTCCTCGCCCAGAAAGAGGCGGAGCGAAAACACGCCCTGCGCTTGGCCGCCTTGGATGCCTTGGCCGACCAGCTGCAGCTGGAGCCCCCGCCGGGCCTCTTGAACCAGGCCACCGAAGAGGAGATGCAGGCCCTCAAGATCAAGCCCGAGCTGCGGGGGGAGGTGGAGCAGGCGGTGCGCCGACGGCTCCGCCGGGAGATCCTGGCCCGAAGGGTAGCCGAGCAAAAGGGCCTCCTGCCCACCCAAGAGGAGGTGGAGCAGGCCGCCCGAGAGGCCGGGGCCGACCCGGACCGGATGTGGGGCCGGCTGGTTTTCCGCCGGGCGGCGGACTGGATCATCGAAAACAGCCAAAGGAGGGCTGGATGAGGTCCCAACTGCACGAAGAGGAAAAACGGTTGATGAGCCTGCGGGACTACGTGTTCCACAACCTGTTCAAGGAGAGGATCATCTTCGTCTCCGGCACCATCGTCCCCTCGTACTACGGCACCCACTATCCCGGGGCGGCGGATTTCATCGTGGCCCAGCTTTTGTCCCTGGAGGGGGAGGACCGGGAAGCCCCCATCGACCTTTACATCAGCAGCCCCGGGGGGGACCTGTCCGCCGCCCTGGCCATCTACGACGCCATGCAGCTCATCAAGTGCCCGGTGCGCACCACCTGCGTGGGCATGGCCGCCTCCGCCGCCGCGCTGCTCCTGGCCGCGGGGGAGAAGGGCAAACGCTACGCCCTGCCCAACTCCCGGATCATGATCCACCAGCCCTGGGGTGGGGTGCAGGGCCAGGCCATCGACATCAAGATCGAGGCCGAGGAGATCATGCGGCTGCGGGACCGGGTGAACAAGCTCCTGGCCCAGCACACCGGCCAGCCGGTGGAGAAGATCGAGCAAGACACCGACCGCAACTTCTGGATGTCGGCCCAGGAAGCCAAGGACTACGGGCTGATCGACGAGATCGTGGCCAGCCGCACTTGAGATCTTCAGCTGGCGCCTGGCAAGTCCGGCTCAGGCTAGGAGGCGGAGGGAAAGGAGAGGGATGAACGCGACTGAAATCAGGCCGGGGATCTTCTGGGTGGGGGTCAACGACCGCACCACCGATCTGTTCGAGGGCCTGTGGCCACTGCCCCATGGGGTGAGCTACAACGCCTACCTGGTGGTGGGAGAAAAGGTAGCCCTGATTGATTCGGTGAAGCAACCCTTCTCAGAGCAGCTGGTGGAGAACATCTCCCAGGTGGTGGACCCCGGCAAACTGGATTTCCTGGTGGTGAACCACATGGAGCCGGATCACTCCGGGGCCCTGCCCCTGCTTAGGCGGCTGGCCCCACGGGCCGAGGTCCTGGCCACCCCCCCGGCCCTGCCCATGCTGGCCCGGTTCTACGGGCTCAAGGAGGGGGTGCGGGCGGTGGCCGATGGGGAGGCCCTGGATCTCGGAGGCAAGTTGTTGAGATTTTTCCACATTCCGTTTGTCCACTGGCCGGAGACCATGGCCACCTACGAGGAGACC
>DFNF01000062.1:1868-1998 GCA_002375935.1 Acetothermia bacterium UBA3574 | reverse complement strand
CCATGGCCACCTACGAGGAGACCGAGCGGGTGCTGTTCCCCTGTGATGCCTTCGGGGGGTTCCACGCCCTGGACGGGGTGTTGTTCGACGACCAGGTGAACGTGGCCGAGTACGAGGACGAGATCCTGCG
>DFNF01000062.1:1431-1553 GCA_002375935.1 Acetothermia bacterium UBA3574 | reverse complement strand
GAGTACGAGGACGAGATCCTGCGCTATTTTTCCAACATCGTGGGCATGCACACTCGCCCGGTGCTCAAGGCGATCGAGAAGCTCTCGGGCCTGAAGCTGGAGGTCATCGCCCCCTCCCACGG
>DFNF01000062.1:986-1118 GCA_002375935.1 Acetothermia bacterium UBA3574 | reverse complement strand
GAGGTCATCGCCCCCTCCCACGGCCTGGTCTGGCGCCGGGATCCCAGCCACATCGTGGAGCTGTATGCCCGCTGGGCCCGGATGGAGGGCGAGCCGGCGGTGACCTTGATCTACGGCTCCATGTACGGCCAC
>DFNF01000062.1:509-651 GCA_002375935.1 Acetothermia bacterium UBA3574 | reverse complement strand
CACCCAGCGGCTGGCCGAGGCGGTGGCCCGGGGGGTGCGGGCAGCAGGGGTTGAGGTGCGGGTGCTGGACGCCTCCCGGGTGCACCTGAGCTTTCTGATCCAGGAGGCTTGGAAGCGGCGGGGGCTGCTCCTGGGGGCGCCC
>DFNF01000062.1:0-188 GCA_002375935.1 Acetothermia bacterium UBA3574 | reverse complement strand
GGGGGCTGCTCCTGGGGGCGCCCACCTACGACGGGGGGATCTTCCCCCGCCTGGAACAGTTGGTCAGGATGCTGGAGCGGAAGCGCTTGCGGGGGAGGAGGGTGGGCATCTTCGGTTCTTATGGCTGGCACGGGGGGGCGGTGAGGAAGCTGGTGGACTGGGTGCGGGAGCTGGGCTGGTCGGTGGTG
>DFNF01000073.1 GCA_002375935.1 Acetothermia bacterium UBA3574 | reverse complement strand
CCGAGGCCAACTACCCCCTCCGCCCCCCTGTGGGACCAACCCCCTCCCCAGCGGGGGTGGCGGGTACTGGGGCAGCTCCGCCGGGCCTACATCGTGGTGGAGACAGAGGAGGGGCTGGAGATCGTGGACCAGCACGTGGCTCACGAGCGGGTGTTGTTCGAGAAGTGGCAGGATGAGGGGGAGGTGGCAACCCAGGAGCTGCTGGTGCCGGTGCAGTTGGAGGTGCCGTTCGACCGGGCGGAGGCCTTGCGGCGGGCCCTGCCCCGGCTGGCCCGGCTGGGGGTGTTGCTGGAGCCCTTCGGCGAGGGGGGATTTCTGCTGCGGGGCTGGCCGGCCCCCCTGGCGGGTCGACAGGCCAGCCTGGGGTTTCAGACCCCGCTTTTGGCGGTGGCGGAGCTGCTCCTCTCCGGGGAGCCCCCCTTGGTGGAGCTGTGGCGGGAGATAGCCTGTGCGGCCGCCATCCGAGCCGGGGAGGAGCTCTCCCTCAGAGAGCAAGAAGCGCTGATCGAGCAGTGGAAGGCCACCCGGGAGCCCGCCCGCTGCCCCCACGGCCGGCCAGTGGCCCTGCGGCTGGGCTGGGAGGAGCTGGCCAAAAAATTCGGCCGCTAGCGGGCACGTGGCCCAAATCCCCCGGCCGGGAGAGATCAACGGAAATGGCCCTTGGCAAATCTCCGCCAAATCTCCACTATCCCTCCACAAGCTTGTGGCACCATCTCCCCCCAGCTAAGCTTTCATATGTTGAGAACTGCCCCGGGGCCTGCAGGGCGGAAGGCTTGCCACTGGGCACCGGGGTCAATCCGCAAGTTGTGAACTTAAATAGCTGGCCCCCCCGGGGCCAGGGATAAAAAGGGGGAGCAGGATGAGGAGAGTTTTGCTCGCAGTTTCCTTGCTGCTGGCGGTGGGCACCTCGCTCTGGGGCGCCCCCCGGGGGCCGATCGTCATCCGATCGGACGCCGACTTCACCCCGGAGAACGGGGTCGTCTCCGGGAGCGGTACCCCCGAGGACCCGTTCATCATCGCCGGCTGGGAGATCCAAGTCCCGGCTGAGGCCCGGTTCGGGGTGTACATCGGTAACACCACCAAACCGTTCATCCTGCGGGGGGTGCGGGTGCTGGGCGCCCTCAACCCCGAAGGGGCGGCGTTCTTCCTGGAAGGGGTCCAGGGGGGGCGGATCGAGGACTGCCTGGCCGAATCCAGCCACCACGGGCTGGTCCTGTTCGCCTCCCAGGGGGTCACTGTGGAGGAGACCTATTTCCTGGTGGCCGGGCTGGGGCTCCAGGTGATCGGCACCCAGCGCGAACACTACCAACACCAGATCGACCAGTCCAACATGGTGAACGGCAAAACCATCCACTATTACTTCGGGCTGTCGGACACCACCCTGGCTGGGATCGAGGCCGGCCACATCACCGTGGCCGGCAGTCAGAACGTGCGGCTGATCGAGCCTCGGGTGGAAGAGGGGGACGGGGTGGTGATCGCCTTCTGCGAGGAGACGGTGGTCCAGGGAGCAGACCTGTTCCGCAATCGGGGCCACGGATTGATGGTCCTCTCCTCCCCCCGCACTCTGGTGCGGGACTGCCCGAGGATCGCCAACAACGCCCGCTCCGGGATCGCGGTCTGGCTCTCCCCCCGGTCCCGGGTGGAGGGGTGCGGGGTGTACGGAAACCAAGTGGGCGTGTACGTGAACGCCGCGGACCGGGCGGTGGTCACCGGCACCAGCCTGGCGGGGAACGCCCTGGGGGTGCTGGTGACCGGGGCGGCCCAGGAAGTCGAGATCGCCGATTCGCTGTTTTACCAGAACAAGACCAGCATTGAGCTGGCGGTGGCCTTCGGCACCCTGGTGGAGCGGTGCGCGATCACCGACACCGACATCGGGGTGCAGGTGGACCCCGAGGCCCTCCGCCCCCAGGTGAGGGACTGTTCCTTCGTCTACGCTGGCTACGGGCTGAGCATCCGCGGCTCGGAGGGGGTGTTCGAACGCAACTTCATCGCTTATGCGAACATCGGGATCATCTTCGAGGAGACCTACGGGGACGCCTTCCCGGTGGGCAACGTAGTCCGACACAACCTGATCTTTCAATCCTGGGACGGGTTTTACCTGGGCCGGGAGACCACCGACACCTGGATATACGAAAACCTGGTTTGGAACTGTGATAGGGCCGCGCGGGACCTGGGGAAGAACGACTGGGCCCCGGCCGGGCGCGGCAACTGGTACTCCGACTATCAGGGCGAGGACCAAGATGGGGACGGGATCGGAGACGAACCGGTCCAGTTCGGCGGAGGCGGGGTGGACCCTGCTCCGCTTATGAGCCGCGACTTCCTGCCCCGGCTGCCCGGGGTGCTGGGCACCATGGAACAGCGCCAGCTTCGGGTGGTGGGGGAGGACGGAACGGAGTTTCCGCTCACGGTGCTGGTGGCCGACCAGCCCCACGAGCGGCTGCTGGGGTTCCAGGGCATCCCCACCGAATGGGCCCAGGAGCTGGCGATGTTGTTCGCCTGGCCGGAGGCGGGCAACTACGGGTTCTGGAACCGGGGGGTGACCGTGGACCTAGAGCTTTTGTTCTTCGACGATGCCGGAAATTACTTGGGGCGGCTCACCATGCCCCGGGGGTCCACCGACCGGTTCCAGCCCCCCTACCCCTACAGCTACGCCCTGGAAGTGCCCAGCTCCCGGTGGGCCCAAGGGGGTGTCGCCACACCGCTGCGCCTTCAGCTCCCCTAGATGAAGGGCGGCATCCGGGCCGTGTTCTTCGACCTGGACGGCACCCTGGTCCGCTACCAGGGGGTGGATTTCGAGTCCAGTTGGGGGGCGTTGGGGGTGGCCGCCGGGCTCAAGGAGGAGTGGGACCGGCTCCTCATGAAGTACCTGGGCCAGCCGGAGCGCTACCCGGACTGGGTGCGGGAGAACGCGGCCCTGCTGCGGGGCAAATGCGTGTCCCGGGTGCTGGAGAAGTTGCTGCCACCCCCCTATGCCCCGGGGGTCAAGGAGGCGGTCTCCCGGTTGAAGGGCCAGGGGTTGATCCTGGGGATCGTGTCCTCCGGGGTGGACCTGGTGGCCCGCTGGGTGCAGGCAGACCTGGGGCTGGATTTCTGGGTGGCCAACGAGCTGGTGGTGGAGGGGGGGCGGTTCACCGGGCAGGCGGTGCTGCGGGTGGGGCTGTGGGACAAGCTGCGGGTAGTGGAGGGGGAGGCGGCCCGGCGAGGGATCCCCTTGGCCCAGGTGGCGTTCGTCGGCGACCACATCAACGATGTCCCGGTGCTCAAGGCGGTGGGGCTGGGGATCGCGTATGCCCCCAAGGAGGAGGCGGTGGCCCGCGCGGCCCGGGCGGTGCTCCCGCACTTCCGCGACCTCCCGGCCCTGCTCGGCTCCGGCTGAAGGCAGGCTTCCACTCGGGCTGGCGCCCTAGTTCACCTCACTCCCAGCGGAAGAAGCGCACCGAGAGGGCAGCGGTCACCACAAGCCACCCCCCCAGCACCGCCAGGTCCACCCACAGCGGGACCAGTGGGGTCGCCCCGACCATGGTCTGCCGGAGGGCATCGCCCAGGTAGGTGAGGGGCAGGGCGTACACCACCGGCCGCAGCACCCCCGGCATCCAGTCCACCGGCCAGAACACCCCGGACAGGAACATCATGGGGAAGTTGACCATTTGCACCAGGGCAGTGCCCGCCTCGGCCGAGGGAGCCAGGGAGGCCACCATGTACCCGAAGGACACGAAGGTCAGGGCCCCCAGGAGGACCACCCCAGCCATCAGGGCCGGCTGGCCCAGGAAAGGCACCCCGAACACCAGCACCCCCACCGCGGCGATGATCCCGGCTTGCAAGAGGGCGATGCCCACCCGGTGGGTGACCTGGGCGGCGATGAAGGTGCCCCGGGGCATGGGGGCGGCCCAAAACCGCCGCAGGATCTTGCGCTCCCGCATCTGGAGCACCACCGCCGCCACGGAAAACAGCCCCAGCTGCATCAAGGACATGCCCAGGATCCCCGGGAGCATGTAATCGATGGGCCGGAATTTCCTCGCTTGCAAGGGTTGGGGGGAGAGGACCAGCAGTTGGGAGCCTCCTCGGGCGCGCCGCTCCGCCTCCACCAGGAACTCCCGCACCACCGAAAGCAGGATCTGGGAGGTGGTCCCCTGGGCGGCGTCGTAGAAAAGCTCCACTTCCACCGCCTCTCCCTGGAAGAGAGAGGCGGCGAGCCCGGGGGGCAGGATCAGCACGCCATCCCGGTCCCCGGCCCGCAGGGCGGCAAGCTCCGCCTCCCTCTCCCCCTCGTACACCCGAAACACCCCGGACTCCCGCATCCCCTGCACCAGCCCGGCGGCCAAGGGGTCCCCGGCCGGGGCCACCACCCCCAGGGCAAGCTCCACCTCCTCCTCCCCCCCGCCGAGCACGAACCCGAAGATGAACACGAAGAACAGCGGGAAGGCGAACGTCCAGAACAGGGCCATCCGATCGCGATAGAACTGCTTGTTGATCCCCCCCAGGATCGCACGATACGCCTTCATTCCCGGATCCTCCTCCCCGTGAGCAGCAGATACACGTCCTCCAGGGAAGGCCGCCTGAGCACCAAGTCCCGCAGCGGCAGCTTCCCCTCCTCCGCCAGCCGGGACACCGCCCGGATGGTGTCGGTGGGGGCGGTGGAATAGAGCACCACCCGCTCCTGATCCGGCACCGCCCGGGTCACCCCGGGGAGGGCGGAGAAGTCCACCTCCCCGGCGGGCGCCGAGAGCTCCACTTCCAATGGGGTCTCCTGGAAGTGGTGGGCGATGAGCTCCGGAGGCGGGCCCAGGGCGATGATCCGCCCGTGATCCAGGATGGCCACCCGATCACAGAGGGCCTCCGCCTCCTCCATGTAGTGGGTGGTGAGCAGCACCGTCTTCTGTTCCCCTTTGAGCTGGGTGATCACCTCCCACAGGGCGCGGCGGGCCTGGGGGTCGAGCCCGGCCGTGGGCTCGTCCAGGATCAGAAGCTCGGGGTCGTTCACGAGCGCCAAGGCCACCGCCAGCCGCTGTCGCTGGCCCCCGGAGAGGTCACGTACCGGCGAGTGGCGCTTTTCGGTGAGGGCCACCAGTTCCACCAGCTCGGACACCTTCCGCCGGCGGGGATAGAGGCGGCCGAAGAGCGCCAGGGTCTCCTCCACGGTGAGCCGGGAGAGGAAGGCCGTCTCCTGCAGCTGGATGCCGAGCTTGGCCTTGAGGGCATAGTTGGTGGGGGACGGCCTCTCCCCCAATACCCGCAGCTCCCCCTCATCCGGGATCCTCAAGCCCTCCAGGCACTCCACGGTGGTGGTCTTCCCAGCCCCGTTGGGCCCCAGGAGCCCGAAGATCTCCCCCCGGTCCACTTGGAAGGAGATCCGGTCCACCGCGGTGAGGTCCCCATACCGCTTCACCAGCTTTTGCACCAAAACCACCGGCTCGCTCATCCCGTTTCTCCTTCAGTGAGGAGCGCATTCACCCAGCGGCTCTGGGGGTAGATGCCCCGGGCTGCTTCGGCGTGGGCGCGGGCCTCCTCGTCCCTTCCCAGTTTTTTAAGGACCTGATAAAGCCAAACGTGGGCCAGGAACTGGGTGTGTGGGGTGTGGGCAAGGTCCAGGGCCTTTTGCAAAAGTTCGCAGGCCTTGTTGAGGCTTCCCCCGAACATCTTGGGGGTGAAGAAGTAAGAGAGAGCCAGGTCGATGTGGGCCCGCGGGGATTCGGGATCGAGGGCCAAAGCCCGCTCGAACTCCTTTTTGGCTTTGGGGCCGGCGCTCATGGCGAATGTCCAGCCCTTGAACTCGATGAGCCGGGAGAGGCTCTCCCCCAGAAGGCAATGCCCATCAGCCGTTTCCCTGCTGGCAAGGGCGTTCTCCGCTGCCTCCAGGGCGGCTTGGAAGCGGGCCTCGGCTTCCTGGCGCTGCCCGGACCCGTAATAGAAGTTCCCCAGCTCGTACTCCACCTCCCCCAACAAGAGCTGGGCTGTGGGGTCCTCCGCCTTTGTTTCCACCAGGGCCTTGCGGGCTTCCTCCAGGAGGCCTTTGGCGCGCTCCAGCTCCCCGGGCTCGCCGCCGCGGTAGAGGGCCATGCGCCCTTGCTCAAATAGTTCCCTGAGCCTGTCAAGTGCCATCTTGCTCTCCTCCTTTCCCGGAAAACTCCTCCGGTCGGTGGGGGACACCCGCTGCGACCACCAACTCGATCCGGCGCAGGGCCCCCATGTCCTCCAGCGGGTCCCCCGCCACCACCACGAGGTCGGCGGCCTTCCCCGGGGCCACCTCACCGAGCTCTGGTCGGCCCAGCTTCTCCGCCGCCCCCAGGGTAGCGCAGCGAATGGCTTCCTGCGGAGAGAGCCCCGCCGCCAATAGCAGGGAAAGCTCCCGGTGAAGTGAGAACCCGTGGAAGGTAGCGGGGTTCCCGGCGTCGGTACCGGCGACCAGCCTCACCCCCATCCGGTGGGCCAAGCGGGTATTTGCCAGGGCTGACTCCAGCCGCCTTTCGAACCCATTTCTCCGCCCTTGGAACCTCTCCCGTACTTCCCGGCGGCGCAGGCCCTGGAGCACTGCCCGGGGCACGCCCACCGTTCCCTCCAGGTCCTCAAAATCGTCCCCAGAGGCGATCCTGAACAGGGCCTCGTAGACCGCCAACGTGGGGGTGCAGAAGGTCCCCAAGTGCGCCATGGCCCGGAACAGCTTCTCCAATGCCCCTGGGTTCCCTTCGGTCGGCAAGTGTTCTATGCCATCGGCCCCCAGCTCGACGGCCTCCCGGGCATCAGCGATCGTCCCCACGTGGACGAAGGCTTTGAGGCCCTGGCGGTGGGCCTCCTCAATGAGGGCGGCCAAGACTGGGCGGGGAAGTTTGGGGAGCCTTCCGCCGGCGTCGTCGTAGATGGCCTTGATCGCGTCCACCCCTAACTCGGCCAGCCGCGCTACCTCTTCCCGGGCCGCCTGGGGGTCGTCTACTTGGCGGGCCAGCCGGTCCACCAGCTCGGGGGGGAAGTCCTTGAACACGGTGGAGACGGGGTGGCCTCGGGGGGCGGTCAACCCAGGCCCCACCCCGAAGAGGCGGGGGGAGAGGAGCTCGCCCTCGAGGATGAGTTCCCGCCAGTGGAGGAGGAGGTCCCACATGCCCCCCATGTCCAGCACCGCCGTCACCCCGCAGCAGAGATAGCCTCTCAGGTTGAGTTCGAACTGCTCGGGAGAGAACTCCTCCGGGGAGCCCACCCCAGCGCTGCCTCCCAGGTGCACGTGGGCGTCGATCAGACCGGGGAGGATGTATTTGCCGGTGACATCGATCTTCTCCGCTTGGGGGTGCTCTTCTCCCAACCCGGGGCAGACTGCCCTGATCCGCCCGTCCTCTACGGCCACGTCGGCGGGGAAACTCTCCCCGGCCGTCACATCCACCACCCGGCCTCCGGTCAGGATGAGCACCGCCTCTCCTCCAGGTCCCTGATGAGCTCCTCCAGCCACTCCGCCTCGGCCGACAGGCCCTTGATCCCTCCCCGCAGGATGGCCTGGGCGTAGAAGGTGTCCACCCCGTACTCCTCTGTGATGCCCCGCACTTGCTCCAGGTGTTCTCTCAGGTTTCGGATCATCCCCTGGGTCCACTCCAGCCGCGCCCGCAGGTGTCCTGCCACCTCCTGGGGAGGGAGGTGGTGGGCGAAGGTGAGGGCGGCATATAAGGGGTCGTGGTAGGATTCGATTTTGCGGAAGGCTTTTTCCAAGAGTTTTCGAAGTTGTTCTTCCCCCTTGGGGGTGATGTGGAAGATCCGTCGGGTGGGCCGGGCCCCGACCTGTTGGGCGTGGGACTTCACGTAGCCTTCCCGTTCCAAGCGGGCCAGGGTTTTGTACATGGAGCTCACCGCCAGGCGGATATATTGGTCCATGTGGCGTTGGCGGATGAGCTGCTGGATTTGGTAGCCGTAGCGGGGCCCTTCTTTGAGCAGCCCCAGGATGACCAGGTCCAGGTAGCGCATGGTGGGACTATACTCCCCAAGAGATGATTTTCAAGTGGACTATTCTCCCAGAGACCATCGGTGGCGGCCTATTGCCAGGTTGCTCCGGGATCAGGCTCAAAACCTCCGATCCAAAATCGCCCAAGGAGCTGGGGCGGTGGCCTCGCTCCGCCATCGACCTACCCCGAACTGATAAGGAGAGCGCGAAACCTGGGCGGGCTCGCGGAGGCCCGCTCCGGCCTTGGCTATCTCCTAGTTGACCACGTCTCGATCATGCCCTAGGATGAAGAGGCTATGAAGGCCGTGGATTACACCCAGCTCCAAGAGCGCTATGGAGGCCAGTTCATCGCCCATCAGGACGGGGAGGTTCTCGCCGCTGCCCCCAGCTACGATGAACTCCATCGGAAGCTCGAGGGACTGGGGCGGGAATTGGACTGGGATCGAGTTATGATCGAATACATCGAACCCACCGATGCCACCCACGTCTATTGAGTTACCCCTGCTCTGGAAGCGGACTCCCTTCGGCCTGATCAGCGACCCTAAGATCACCGTTGGGATCAAGATAAAGGGTCGCTATCGCCACTATCGCTTCCTGCTAGACACGGGGGCTGACTTCGCCCTCGTCCCGAGAGGCCTAGCTGAGGAGGTCGGCTTGGAGTGGGAAGCCCTGCCCGAGACCCGGGTGATTGGGGTTGAAGGGAAAGGAGTGCCCGCCAGGCTGGGGCGGTTGCCGCTCCGGATCGGCCCGGTGGAACTAGAGGTGCGCTGTCTCTTCGTGGACTCGCCCGCTGCACCCTTCGTGCTGGGGAGAGCGGACCTCCTGGAGCGTTTTCGCTTGGTGATCGATCCCCGACGCCAGAAGATTATCCTCGAAGAGGCCCCTTAGAGGCAGAGCCCCGGGGAGGGTTCGCCAGATCTGACAGCTCGATCCTAGTGGATGATGAAGCACGGAAGGTCCACATCTACCGGAGCAAATACCGCCGTGATGTCTTCCGCTGAAGCTTGGCTCGCCCTATAGACCCTGCAAGCCCTCAGTCAAAGAAGTGGGACTCGGTATTGCGATCCCATATCGGCCAAGGAGCAGCCGCCCCAAATTGCACCCGGGTCGCCCAGTGGCTTGTGCTGCCACTTGGAAACGGTTTTTCACCGCTACAAGCAGGCCATACTGCGTTAGGCTCGGAGATTGCCCGCCAGGCAGCGGGCTCGGAAAAAAGCGATTTTTGCGGCCCCACAGCGCAAAGACCGATAATAGGTCCGTGGCCGGGACGCTTTACGTCTGCTCCACCCCGATCGGCAATTTGGGGGACATCACCCTGCGGGCCCTGGAGGTCCTGCGGCAGGTGGACCTGATCGTGGGGGAGGACAGCCGCCACACCAAAAAGCTCCTCTCCCACTACCAGATCCATACTCCCTTCCTCCCCAGCCTCTATGAAGGGGTAGAGAGGAGGCGGGTGGGGAAGGTGCTGCAGGTACTGGAGGAGGGCAAGGACGTGGCGCTGGTGACGGATGCGGGCACACCCCTCATCTCCGACCCCGGTTATCCGCTGGTGCGGGCGGCGGTGGAGCGGGGGATCCGGGTGGTGCCGGTGCCCGGGCCCAGCGCCGCCCTGGCGGCCCTGGTGGCCTCGGGCCTGCCCCCGGACCGGTTTCTATTTCTGGGCCACCTCCCCCGCCGGGCCGGCCGCCGCCGCCGGGCATTGGCTCAGTTGGCCCACATCCCCTACACCACGGTGATCTACGAGTCTCCCCACCGGGTGCTCTCCACTCTGGAGGAGCTGGCCCGGCTGTATCCCCACCGCCCCTTGGTGCTGGCCCGCGAGCTCACCAAGGTGCACGAGGAGTTCATCCGCGGTACCTGCCAGGAGGTGTGGCGGGAGGTCCAGGCCCGCGGGGGGGTACGGGGGGAACTCGTGTTGGTACTTGGTCCCCCACCCGAGGGGTAAAACTTGCACCGCCCAAACCGGATCGCTAGGATACTCCCCGGTGATCCGCATGGAGCACGAACTACTTAAAGATGCCAAAGCACACATGGAGAAATCCTTGAACGTGCTGCGGGGGGAGCTAGGGAAAATCCACACCGGCCGCGCCAACCCCGCCTTGCTGGAGGACATCACGGTGGATTACTACGGCACCCCCACTCCCTTGAAGCACCTGGCCAACATCGTGGCCCCGGACCCGGACATGATCGTGGTCCGGCCCTTCGACAAATCCCAGATCCCCGCCATCGAAAAGGCCATCCTGCAGGCTGACCTGGGCCTCAACCCCCAGAACGACGGCCAGATCGTGCGGGTGAAGGTGCCCCGGCTTACCGAGGAGCGCCGCAACGAACTGGTCAAGTTGGCCAAATCCCGCGGGGAGGAGGCCAAGGTGGCCCTGCGCAACATCCGCCGGGACGTGCGGGAACGGCTGGAAGCCCAGAAAAAGGAAGGGGCTCTCTCCGAAGACGATTTCTTCCACCTCCGGGAGGAGCTCGACAAGCTCACCCACCGGTACGTGGAGCAGGTGGACAAGCTGGTGGAGGAGAAGAGCCAGGAGATGCGCACGCTGTGAGGCCGGACATGCTCAAGGTGGCCCTGGTGGGGATCCCCGAGGCCTTTCTGGTTGTGATCCCCCTAGGGGTAGGGTTGGCGGTGGCGCTGGATTGGCGGTGGGGATTGGGGGTGGGGCTGG
>DFNF01000061.1 GCA_002375935.1 Acetothermia bacterium UBA3574 | reverse complement strand
CTTGGGCGTCTCCTGTTGGGCCCGGCAGGCGGCCCACTTGCGGGCCGTGGGGAAGCCCGCCCCGCCCCGCCCCCGCAACCCGGCCCGCTCCACCTCCTCGATGACCTGTTCCGGGGACATCTGGGTGAGCACCTTGGCCAGCGCGGAGTACCCACCCACCCGGATGTAGTCCCGGATGTCCGTTGGGTTTACCCGCCCGCAGTTCCGCAACACCACCCGCACTTGCTTGCGGTAGAAGGGGATTTCTTCCCGGTTGGGCACCGGCTCCCCGGAAGGGGTGTGGTAGAGGAGGCGCTCCAAGGGGCGCCCCCGGCGCAGGGTGTGGTCCACGATGGCCGGGACGTCGTGGGGGGACACGCTGAGATAGAACACCTGCCTCGCCTCCGCCGCCACCAGCGGTCCCCGCTCGCACCACCCCTGGCAGCCAGAGCTGGTCACCTCCACGTCCAAACCGTGCCGCTCTACCTCTCGCTCGAAGGCGGAAAGCACCTCCTCGGCCCCGGCGGCCCGGCAGCCGGTGCCACAGCACACCCGCACCGTGGGCCGCCGGGGTTCTCGCAGGAGTTCTTCCCGCAGGTCCTCCAGGTCCCGGGCGCTTTCCAGCCTCATTCCACCCTCCGTTTCCGCACCCACTCCCAGAGCTTCTTGTGGTCGCGGCGCTTGAGCACCCGCTCGTCCACCACCACCACTGGCGCCAACGCACAGCAGCCGACACAGTTCACCGTCTCCAGGGTGAAGGAGAGGTCCGCGGCCGTCTCCCCGGCCCTGATCCCCAGCTCCTCCTCCAGCCGCTCCAGGATCTTCGGGGCCCCTCGGATATGGCAGGCGGTCCCGGTACATACCCGGATCACGTGCCGCCCCCGGGGCTCGAAGTAGAACTGGGCGTAGAAGGAGGCCACCCCCACCACCCGGGCCAGGGTCAGGCCGGTGGCCTCCGCCACCAGCTTGAGGGCCTCCTCCGGCAGCCACCCCAGCTCCCCTTGCACCTCCTGCAGCAAGGGGATCAACCCCCCTTCCTGCCCGCGATAGCGCGACAGGATCGGCTCCAGCCGGTTCGCCAGCTCCTCCGTCCTCACCCCGCGCTCCGGCACCGGTTCGCCCATCCGCTCACCCCCCACCCCGCCGCATGCGGAAGGCCTTGAGATACCCGTCGGAATAGATCTCCCGGTTTAGGATCAATTCCGCGGTGGCCGCCGCATCCAGAAGCTCATCATCGAGCACGTTACAGATGGCCGCGTCCAGCCCCATGGCCATGGCCATCACCAGGAACGTGCGGGCGATCAGGGACCTCTCCCTGGTCTGGGAGCAAATGTTCGACAGCCCCACCGAGATGTGCGGCGGGGGATCGGAAAGGAGCGTGTACTCCCGGATCGCCTCCAGGACCTTGGTCGCCTGCTCCTGCATGAACCGGATGGGCATGAGCACCGGGTCCAGGAAGATCATCTCGGGGGGAATGCCGGCCTCTACGCAGGCCATGAAGATCTTGGCCCCGTTCTCCACCCGCCGGGCCACGTCCTGGGGGCTGCCCCGGGCATCCATGGCCACCCCGATGATCCCGGCCCCGGCCTCCGCCGCCAGGGGGACGATCGCCTCCAGCTTATCGTCGTCGGCGGTGGTGGAGTTCACGATGGCTGCCCGTCCATCCAGGGCCTCCAGGCCCGCCCTGATCACCTCCGGGCGGTTGCTGTCCACCGAGATCGGGGTGGGAACCGCTCCTTGCACCACCTCCACCAGCCAGGCCATGTCCGCAGGGTCGCGGGAGGCAGCGCCGATGTTCACGTCCAGATAATCTGCCCCACAGGCGGCCTGCTTCTTGGCCCACTTCACCACCGGCTGGGGGTCGTGTTCCCGGATGGCCCGGGCGATGTCCTTGAACCCAGCGTTTATCCGCTCCCCGATCAGGATCATGCTCCCTCCCCCATGAGCTTCCCGATGGTGAGCTTGGTGGCCCGGACAGCCTCGGGATGCCGCATGATCAGGATGTCCGCCCCGGCCAGGAGATAGGTGTAGGCGGTGGCCGCCTCCCAGAACGGCCCCCGCACCCGCTCATCGCCCCACTGGGGCTGCTCTTCTTTCGGGGCCCGGGCCTCCTTCACCCCCCACGCCTCCCGGCCCACGTCCACCAGCATGGGCATGGCCATCAACTTGTCCCCCCGCAGCCCGGCGATGCGGGTGCGCTCCATGATGGTGTACACGTACTCCAGCCCGTACCCCAGGGCCGCAGTGGACGGGTACATCACCAGCCCTTCCAATGGGAAGCCGGCGTCCATGGCCAGGATGTTCACCTGCTTGGCGATGTTGATGTCCACCGGGGACTCGGCGATCACCTTGTGGCCGTAGGCGGTGGCCAGGGCGGTGAGCGTCTTGTAGTTGTCCTCGGTGATGGTGCCCAGAAGGCAGTTCTCCCCCTGCGCAGCCTCGGCCACGGCCGGGAACACGTCGTTGTCCTTGTCCGGGGCCCCGCAGCCCCAGATGATGAGCGGCACCTTCACCGCTTCCAGTACCCGCCGCACCGCCTGGACCGCCTCCTCCGGGGACCTATTCGCCCCATTGGGATCGCAGCCCACAAGGCGGAGACAGATGAGGTCAGCCCCGTACTCCTCCACGCATTTGGCTGCCCACCTCCCCGGGTCGTCCAGCACGTCCTGGAACGGCGTCCGTACCACCGGGGGCCAATCCTGGGGCGGGATGTCCCACACCTCCATGGCCACCACCGGGGGGTGGGGGATCTCCCCGTCGAAGTGGTGGAATGGGAGTGCCCGCTCCCCCCCCACGGTGACGGTCCGCTCCCGGGTACCTCCCTCCTGCGGGGTAGCCCCCAGGGTCACGGTGTAGATGGCCTGGGAGAAGCTCTCCCGCACGTCTGGGACCTCGATCGCCATCAGCCCTCCTTTCCCATTCCTAGCTTCCCGAGCAGCCCCTGCACCGCCCGGCTGGCCGGGGAGTCCGGGGGGAGCCCCACCAACGGTCGCCCCTGGGCGGACAGCTCTTCCACCTCAGGGTCGTAGGGGACGGTCCCCAAGAGGGGCAGGCCCGACTCCTCCTCCGCCGGCAGCTCCCCGCGCACGCGGTTTATCACCAGGTACTTCTTCCCCACCCGGATCCCCAAGTCCTCGGCGATGTCCTTGATCCGCCGCGCCGCCCGCAGCGACACCGGGGTTGGCTCCGCCACCACCAGCAGCACGTCCACATCCTGGGTGGTCCGCCGCGATAGGTGCTCCATCCCCGCCTCGTTATCGAGGACGACGTAGCGGTAATTCCCGGCCAGGGAGTCGATGGCCCGCCGCAACACGTGGTTCACCATGCAATAGCAGCGGGGGCCCTCCCCGTGGCCCATGGACAGGAGGTCCAACCCCCGATCCTCCACCAGGCACTGGTGCAGCCCCAGCTCCAGCAGCTGGTCCTTGGGCACCCCGGGGGGTAGCTCGGAGATCTGCTCCAGCACCTCGTCCCGCAGCTGGCCGATGGTCCGCTCCACTTTGAGGCCCAGGGCCTCCCCCAAGTTGCAGTTGGGATCGGCATCCACTGCCAGCACCGGCCCGGGGACCCGCAGGGCTTGGATGATCAGGGCGGCCAGGGTGGTCTTCCCGGTGCCCCCCTTCCCCGCCACGGCGATCACCTGCGGCCTCATACCGGCTCCCCCAACCTAAGCGTCCCCCGCACCGTGGGAAACCGGGCCAGATCGGTGTGGGGGA
The DNA here is from genome assembly GCA_002375935.1 of Acetothermia bacterium UBA3574. GTDB lineage: Bacteria > Bipolaricaulota > Bipolaricaulia > Bipolaricaulales > Bipolaricaulaceae > DFNF01. The sequence goes on along the minus strand of DFNF01000061.1, from coordinate 65,377 downwards.
GGAACTTGGCGGCCATGAACTCGTCGTAGTAGTAGGGGCAGGAAATGAGGTCGTAGTAGGTAACCCCGGCGGCGATCCGCTGGGCCTCCTCCCAGGCGGCTCGGGAGAGGAGGGCCAGCTTGGCCCCGGCCAGGGCGGTGTTCCCCAGGAAATGGACCCTCTCCAGGGGCACATCCGGGATCAACCCCAGGGTCACGGCGTTGCGCAGGTTCAGGTGGCTGCCGAACGCGCCGGCCAGGTAGATCCGGGACAGGTCCTGGGTGCGCACGTCCAGCTCCCGCAGGAGGATGGACACCCCGGCGTAGATGGCGGCCTTGGCCCGCAGGGCGTTTTCGATGTCGCGCTGGGTGATCACGATCTCCCGGGGGGCTTCCCCGGCGGGGACGAGGACGAACGCCAGTTCCCCGGCCCGCTCCCGCACCAGCTTGGCATCCGGCCTGAGGCGGCCTGCCCGGTCGATGTAGCCGGCTCGGAACAGGCCGGCGATGGCATCGATCAGCCCGGAGCCACACAGCCCCTGCGGCGGGGCGTCCCCCACGGTGCGGTAGCGGACGCCCTCGGGGCTGATCTCCACCTGGGCGATGGCCCCCCGGCTGGCGCGCATGCCGCAGGTCACCCCCGCCCCCTCGAACGCCGGCCCGGCCGAGGAGGAACAGGCCACCACCCACTCCTTGGACCCGAGCACGATCTCCCCGTTGGTGCCGATGTCGATGAGCAAGGTCAGCCCCGCGGATTTATGGAGCCCGGTGGCCAGGATGCCGGCGGTGATATCGCCCCCCACCCAGCCCCCGATCCCGGGGAGCAGGTACAGGAGCCCGCGGGGGTTGATACGGATGCCCACCTCCGCCGCCCGCACCGGGGGCGGCGCCAAGGCCGCCGCCACGTAGGGATGCCGCCGCAGCGCCCCCGGGGGAAGCCGCAGCAGGAAATGCACCATGGCGGTGTTCCCGGCACAGAGCACCGCCACCACGTCGGAGAGCTTGATCCCCTGTCGGCCCACCATCAGGGACACCAGGTCGTTTATGTCCTCCACCACCAGGGCCTGGAGGCGGGTCGGGCCCTGGCGTTCGGCGGCGATGATGCGCCGGGTCACCTCCTCACCGTACGCCCGCTGGGAGTTGTACTTGGCCTCCGCGTCCAGGGTCTCCCCAGAGTTGAGGTCCATGAGGTGTGCCACCACGGTGGAGGTGCCCACGTCGATCGCCACTCCATAGAGGGCCCCGGCGCGGTCCCCGGGCTCCACCTGCAACAGCTCCACCGTGCCGCCACGTTGGGCCAGGGTGGCGGTCACCCGCCAGCCACTGTCGCGCAAAATCCCGGGGAGGGACTGGAGGACCTTGAGGCCGGCCTGGAGGATGGGGGCGGGGCGGAAGCGGCGGATCTCGCGGAACAGGCGCTCCTGGTCGCCCAGGTTGTCCTCCAGGGTGGGTGGGGGCAGGGAGAGGGAGATTTTTTCCACCAGGGGCTCCCGGGGGAACTTCTCGCCGGCCTTTGCCTCCGGGGCCAGGAACTCCCGGGCGTCCAGGTCCACCGCGGCCTCCCTGCCGGCCCGGGATTCCGGGGGCACCTCCACCACCGCGTCTCCCCGCACCACCGCCTGACAGGCGAGCACGTACCCGGCCTTGACCTCCTCCCGAGACAGGTGCAGGGTGGGGGCGGCCTCGATCTGGCCCTGTCGCACGATCAGCCGGCAGCGGCCACAGATCCCCTCTCCGCCGCACACGCTGGGGAGCTCCACCCCGGCGGCCGCGGCAGCCGCCAGCAAGGTCTCCCCTGCCGCCACCCGCGCCTCCTTCCCCTCGGGGAGGAAGGTGACCCGGTACTCCCGCTTCCCACTCAGTTGGGCTTCCACTCGTTCTTGAGGAAGGCCGGGATGCCGGCGGCGTCCTCCGGCCCCACGATCACCTCCCAACCAGTCTCCTCCTGGATCTCCATCCTGAGCACCGCCACCAACCCGGGGATGATGAGCTTGTTGTGGTTGACCCGGTCCATCACCCCGTACTCCCGCACCGTCTTTATGATCTTCTCGGCAGTGAGGCGGTCGTCGGCGTAGGCGTTGAGTACCCCCAACCCCTCGGTGTCGATCACCGCGATGTAAGCCGGCACCTTGCTCCGCTCCACCTCCCCCTCCACGGTGAAGTAGGTGAGGGCGAAGTTGGTGGTGACCAGCACCGGCGAGTCCGGCCCGGGGCCCCCCACCTCGTACAGCTTGGCCTCGATGGCGTTGGGCACCTGGGGATCGGTGTAGATGTTCTGGCGGGCGGTGAGCAGGGGCAGGGCCAGCTCCGGCCCGATCCGGGGGAGCACCACCACCGACGCGTATTTGCACACATAGGCCACCCCTTGGGCGAGGAGCTCCCAAGGGTCGTCCCCGGAGGCGAAGGCCAGGGTGGGGTAGCCCACCGGCCGGAAGGTCTTCACCAGGGCCAGCCGCCGGAGGCGGACCAGGGCCGTGAGGGTGGGGAGAAGCCCCCGGGCGCCGGGGTCCAGGATCAGCTCCTCCACCCCCAGCTCCTTGAGCCTGCCGGTGAGTTCGGCCAGCCCCTCCACCCCGTCCCCCTTGACCCCCAGCGGGCAGGAGTGCTCCTTGGCCAGGGCCGCCATGGCCTCCAGGTTCCCGGGGGTGGCTGGGTAGAGGAGGGGGCGCCCGTCCCCGCAGGCCGCCAGGGCCTTCCCCAGAAGGTCGGGGTCCTCACAGATGAGCATCAAAGGGAGGTCGGTGCTCTCGCGGGCGGCCTGGACCGCCGCCGGGAAGTCGCCCCCCCGGTGCTCGACGGCGATCAGGTTCACCCCGATCTCCTGGCCGATCCTTATAAATCTGAGGGAGGTGGCCTCCTTTACCTGGGCAGAGAGCCCTTCCGGGGGGAGGTCATCCGGGACGCGTACCGCGATGGCACAGGGGCGGTGGAACTTCTCCTCGTGACGGAACAGCACCGTCTCACCGCCCACCTCCCAGGCCCGGTCCCCGGTGCCGATGGTGACGGTGCGCATGGGCGGGGCCTGAGCCTCGCCCAGGGCGGCCTTGGCCTCCTCCGATACGTGGGGGCACTGATCCAGGGCCACCTTCTTGGCCGCCACCTGCATGGCGAACGCCATGCAGGTGGGGAAGCCGCAGTCCCGGCAGTTGGTGCGGGGAAGCAGCTTGTAGATCTCAATTCCCGTCAGCTTCTTCGCCATCCCCTCCTCCTCAACTCGTCAGTTATTGAGGCCCCATCACTCATCGCCTAGATGAGGGATTCCATTTCCAGTGCCGGGTGGTTCACCTTTTGCAAGAACTCCAGCAATTTCTCTGACTCCACCGCCTCCTCCTCAGTGGCGATCTTTTCCAAAAGCTCCGGAGCGCCGATCTCCTCCAGCCGGGCCTTGAGCCGGTCGGAGATTTCCTCCTTGAGCTCTTTGGGCATCCACACCACCCGGCGGATCCCTCCCTCGGCGGAGATGAACTTCTCACTGGTGATGTAGAGCTTTCCGATGCCCAGAAAGCCCGGCGTTTGCACCCCGCCCCCGATCTGGCCGGCCATGGTGGAGAAGGGCATCCCAATGGGGGTGTCACCGGTGTACTCGCGGTTCACGATCATCACCCCGTTGGCCTCGGGAAGCACCGCCACGATGCACTCGAAACACCCACACGAGGTCTGGGGATCCTGCATGATGGAGTACATGCTGACCTTCTCCAGGTTTCCGTCCGAAGCCCGTTTTACGTACTCGTTCACCCCCCGCCACTGGCCCAGCACCGGATCGATGGTGTCCCCCTTCTTGATGGGCTGGTTGGGGCCGTGGGGGTCCATCTCGAAGGAAGCGGCGCAATCTAGCCAGGTGTAAGCCCCGCACAGGCCCAGCCGTTGGGGGGTGACCACGCACACGTGGGTGGGGGCGTAGGACTGGCACAGGATGCAGGAATAGAAGAGCTCCACATCCTCGTCCTTGAGCCCGGCGATCCGCTCGTCCCGTCTGCGGTAGATCGCCTTGGCCTCCTCCAAGGGCTCCTTTATCTTGTCCGGGTCGGTGATCAGCGTCACCTGCACCTTGTCCACGATGCCGCCGAAGTCCTCCTTGAACTTGTGGACCAGGATCTCCCCGTAGTGCTTGAGCCGGAAACCTTTCTGGAACGCCTCCTTGGAGATGCGGATCCAGGGGATGGCCCGCTGGCCCATGTGGAACACCCCGTTGGCCCAGGAGGCGTACTCGTGGATGCGGCGCTCGAGCACCGGCTCGAAGTCCTCCTTGAACCGGCGGCCGGCCACCTCCACGATCACCCCCAGGGGCAACGCCCCGCCTTCCTCCACCTGGTCGATGTCCGGGCCGATGAGGGTGATCTTGCCGTCCTCCACCTCGGACATGGGCCGCCCCCGCAGGAGCTCGAAGGAGTCGGTGTATTTGCCGCCGAACTGGACGTGCATCTGCTCTTTCCTCACCCGCTCCCCCTCGAAACCGGCGCCGTAGGGGACCGGGATGGGGATCTCCGACACCTTGATTTTGAGGCCCCGCACCTCGATTGCCTTGGGCACCAGCTTGTCCCTGGGGATGCCGGACACCACGTGCTCGTAGGTGCAGATGCCGCGGGGGAGGATCTGGGGGATGGGGACGTCGGCCACCACCGGGAAGCCGAAGTTGATGGCCCCGGCGGCGGTGGCGTACTTCTCATCGGTGAGGAGCTGGCCGCCGTTTTGGGAAGGGAGGTCTGCCCCCAGGGCGAGGACGAAGGCGTGGACCCTTTCTTTGTTGTAGAGGAGGATCTTGCGCGCGGCCTCGAGATCCCCGGGCTTGATGCCGCCGAAGGTCATGGCCGCCCGGGCCGCGAAGTTGAGGGCGTGCACCGCCGCCGAGGTGTCCTTGCCGTAGGGGACCAGGAACGTGTCCCAGTTCATCTCGATCCCGGCCTCCGCCAGTTGTTCTGCCATGGACACGCCCCCGGTATGGGAGGCCATGAACACCAGGATGTTCCTCTCTTGCAGGGAGCGGGCCAGCTCCACTGCCTCCTCCACCGTGGGCAAGGCCCCCACGCAGGCGGCGAACCCCGGCATCCTGCCGTCCACCAACTTGATCCCCTGGGTGCGGAGGATGGTGTCGTCGGTAAACCCGAGCCAGATCCCCTCCGGCTCCTCTCCCCGCACGTACTTGAGGGCCTCGATGATCTCTTGGGCGATCAGGGTGGCGATCCCGGCGTCCAGGGTCGGCCCGAGGTAGGGGAGCCAGCGGGAGTCCGCTGGAACCGGGGGGAGGAGGGAGCGGGCGTGAGCCAAGGCTTTTTCGGCGTCGGCGAGCGTTTTCACCTCGATCCCGGTGAGGGCGAGGATCAGGGGGAGGAAGTAGGCCGTGTTGGGGAACTCCACCTTCTTTTGCGGGCCGTAGGCCTCGATCGCCTCGGAGAGCTGCTTCTCCGCCTGCTCCACATAGCCGTGTGCACCCCGGATGGCTGCCCGCGCAATGATCCTCGACATCTCCCCTCCCTTTTTCGGTCAGGTTCGCAAGAGCAATATAGCGAGGTGAAAGTGGGGGGGCAAGTTGGCGGGGAAGGGCAGGGAAATTGGATGCTAGGGCGAAAATTATGCCGGGGGGGCGTGCCCAGGAGGCCTTTTGGCCGCGGCCAGGCCAGGGCCAGGGGTCGGGCTGACGGCCCGGCCGCAGGGTGGGTAAAATTGGGTGCGTTGGGGGCGTAGCTCAGTTTGGGAGAGCGCCGGCTTTGCAAGCCGGAGGTCGGCGGTTCGAACCCGCTCGCCTCCACCAGCTTCCTCGCCGTCCGTGGGCGCTGGGCTTTCCCCCATCGTCCGATAAACTTGAGTCAGGTGATTCCGTTTGTCCGATGACGCGTACCGGTACCCCCGCCGAGAAAGCCCTGGGCACCTGCCTTTGGGCGGCGCCCGTATGGCCTTGTTCGATGTCGAGGCCGGGTTCTGGGCCCTCAGGCGAGAGCTCGAGGAGCTGGTGGGCCGCGAGGCCACGGAAGCCTTGCTGCAGCGGGCCGGGGCCAGCGGCGGCGCCTCCTTCGCCAGGGGCTTCACGTCCCCGGCCCGGGATGTGGAGGGGGCGCTGCGGGAGTGCCTGGCCGCCTATCGGGCGGCGGGGTTCGGCCGGTTCGAGCTCGAGGAGATCGACCTTCCCCGCGGCCGGATCCTGATCCGGGGCCGGAATACCTTCGAGGCCCGGATGGCGCGCCGCCACCCAGGACATAGCGACCGCCCCGCGTGCGTCTACACCGCCGGGGCGCTGGCGGGGTCCGTGAACGTGCTCCTGGGGCGCCGGGACGTGGTGTGCATCGAGCGGACCTGTGCGGCCCAGGGGGCCGACGCCTGTTTGTTCGAGCTTTCGCCGGCGGAAACGGCGGGGAAATCGCCGCCCGCCGGCCTCCCCCTTCCGGCCTCGGGCCGCGGGACGGACCTCGTGGAGATCCTGTTCCACCGCATGCCCATGGGGATCGCCATCATCGACCGCGATTTCCGCATCCGGCGCTACAACGCCACCTGGGAGGATTTCTCCGCCCGGTACGCTCCCCCCTCCGGTGCCCCCCTGGCCCCAGGGGTCGGCTACTTCGACCACCTGCCCGGGACCGAGCCCATCGTCCTGCCCCGGTTCCAGCGGGTGCTGGCCGGGGAGACGGTGCGGGAGGAGGCGGTGCGGCTGGAGTCGGATGGGATCGTGACCTACTGGGACATCGTGTTGGCCCCCCTGGTGGAGGGGGAGGAGGTGGTGGGGATCCTGAACGTGGCCGTGGACGCCACCGAGAGGATCCGGGCGGAAAGGGAGCTTCGCGAGCGGGAGGCCCAATACCGGAGCATCTTCGAGTCCACCTCCGACGCCATCCTCATCTTCGACCTGGAGGGGAGGATCGTGGAGGCCAACCCGGCCGCGTGCAAGTTGTACGGCTATTCCCGCAGGGAGCTGGTGGGCCTTTCGGGGGCGGAGATCGTCCACCCCGATTACCGCCACCTCTTCCGGGACTACCTCCGACGGGTGGGGGCGGGGGAGCGGTTCACGGTCCAGTCGGTGGATCTACGCAGGGACGGGAGCCCCATCCACGTGGAGGTCCGTGGGACCCCTTTCAGCTACGGGGGGAAGCCCCATCTGGTGGCGGTGGTCCGAGATGTCACCGAAAGGGTCCGTGCTCGGGAGCTCCTGGAAAAGCGGGTGGAGGAGCGTACCCGGGAGCTCTCGGCGTTGCTGGAAGTGGCCCGGGCGGCGAGCGGCTCCCTGGAGCTCCCGGAGGTGCTGCGGCGGGTGGCCCGGGGGCTCGCCTCCGCCGTGGGCGTCCGCCACTGTGGGATCTACCTCGTGGACGAGGAGCGGGGGTGCTTGATCCCGATGGAGGGGGCGGACCCGGGTTCCCTGCCCCCAAAGGCGGCGGTGGGGTTCCGCTCCCGGCACCTGGAGCCATCACGTGACCCCTTCACCCGGGAGATCCTGGAGACCAAGCGGCCGGTGGTGTGTGGGGACGCCGAGGCCGATCCCCGCACCGACAAGGAGGTCGTGCGCCTCCTGGGGCTCAAGTCGATCCTGGGGGTGCCCTTCGTGGTCAAGGGGAAGGTGGTGGCGGTGGCCATGCTCGCGAGCTTCGACGCCCCGCACGCCTTCACAGAGGAGCAGGTCCAACTCGCCCAGGGCATCGCCAACACCGTGGCCTTGGCCATCGAGAACGCCCGGCTCTACGCCCGGGCCCGGGAGGCGGCCACCCTGGAGGAACGGGCCCGGCTGGCGCGGGAGCTGCACGATTCGGTGACCCAATCCCTCTACAGCATCGCCCTGTTCGCCGAAGCCGCGAGGAGGCTGGCCATGGCCGGGGAGCTGGAAACCGTGCAGGAGCACCTGGGGGAGCTGGGGGAGGCGGCCCGCCAGGCGCTCAAGGAGATGCGCCTCCTGGTGTACGAGCTCCGCCAACCGGCCCTGGCACGGGCCGGCCTGGTGGGGGCGCTCCGGGAGCGGCTCGAGACCGTGGAGCGGCGGGCCGGGGTGGAAGTCGAGTTTTCGGTGGAAGGTGAGGGGAAGCCGTCCCCGGAGGTCGAGGAAGGCCTCTACCGCATCGCCCAGGAGGCACTGAACAACGCCCTCAAACACGCCCATGCCGATTCCGTAAGGGTACGGCTTCGACTCGCAGCCGACTCCGTGGAGCTGGAGATCAGGGATGACGGGCGGGGGTTCGACCCCGCAGAGTCCACCGGTGGCCTGGGGATCCCCGGGATGCGGGAGCGGGCCCGGGCCCTGGGCGGCGAATTCGGGATATCCTCCGCGCCCGGGGAGGGCACGGCGGTGAGGGTGCGGATACCGCTGAGGTGAGCCGTGGGGAGCGAGAAGATCCGGGTCCTGATCGCGGATGACCACACGGTGGTGAGGAAGGGCATCCGGGCCCTGCTCGAGACCGAGCCCGGGATCGAGGTGGTGGGGGAGGCGGCCGACGGGGAGGACGCCGTCCACCGGGCGTTGGCCCTGAAGCCCGATGTGGTCTTGATGGACTTGGTGATGCCGAAGCTGGACGGGGTCCAGGCCATCAGGGCGATCATGGAGAGGCGGCCCGGGGTCAAGATCCTAGTCCTCACCAGCTTCGCCGAGGACAAGCGGATCCTCTCCGCCATCGAGGCCGGGGCACTGGGGTACCTGCTCAAGGACTCCTCGCCCCAGGACCTCGTGCGGGCCATCCGCGAGGTGCACCGGGGGGAATCCGCCCTCCACCCCAAAGTGGCCCAGCGGCTGGTCAGCCGGCTGCGGGAGCCGGAGGAGCCGGCCCGGGAAGAACTCACCGAGCGGGAGCGGAAGGTGTTGGAACTCATCGCCAAGGGGCTCTCCAACCGGGAGATCGCCCGGGAGCTTTCCATCAGCGAGCCCACGGTGCGCACCCACGTGAGCAACATCCTGCGCAAGCTCCACCTCAAGAGCCGCACCCAGGCCGCCCTCTACGCCCTGAAGAAGGGCCTGGCCTCCCTGGAGAAGTAGGGCCCCTGGGTGTGAATCACCGGATTCCAACGCCCTTTCTTCGTCCAGATCTACAGCATTTGTATCCTCAGAAACATCCGTGACCGGTCCATTTGTCCCGGCCGGGCCAAGCGTTCCTCCGATGTAGCGTGACCTCCCCGGGGTTAGCCTGACTTACGAAACACGCACCCCCAGGAGGTGGCGCATGGAACGAGCGGAGAGAGTGGTCATCGTAGCCGAGCCCGGGCGGCTGCGCGATGCCTTAAAAGCCCTGTTCGAGGCGACCCCGGAGCTCGGGATTTCGGTGGATATATGTGGGAAGGACGTCTTGGGCGAGGATTGCCCCCTTCGGGCCACGGTGGTGGTGCTCGCGGGAGGCCTTTTCGGGGAGGAGCTGCCCCGAGCCGTAGCGACCATCCGAGAAAAGTGGCCGGGGACAAAGATCTTGGTGCTGGCCGAGGACGCTGCCCAGTGGCGGCAGGCCAAGGCCTCCGGGGCGGACCGGGTGCACTTCGCGGGGATCGCCCCCGAGAAGCTGGTGCGGGCGGTGCGGAGGTTGTTGCAAGAGGGACAAGGAGGGGGAAATGCTGTGGAATTACTACCTGGCACAGAAGCTGGCGGAGTCTCACATGAGGGATCTGCTGGGTGAGGCTGAAGCACACCGATTTGCGAGGGCAATCCCTTCGCGCCCAGAGGCGAAGCGATGGGCACTGTGGGCCTGGCGGGTTGGCGGTGCCGGTGGAGCCGGGCTGCTCCTCTGGGGGCTCATCTCCGCCATCAGGAGCACGGAATGAGTCGGGTACTGGTGGCCTACGCCACCCGCTGCGGCTCCACCCGGGAGGTGGCCGAGGCGGTGGGCCGCGCCCTCGCCGAGGCCGGCCTGGCGGTGGAGGTGCGTCCGGTAGGGGAGGTGCAGGGCATCGGGCCTTACCGGGCGGTGGTGGTGGGAAGCCCCATCCGGGGCGGGAGGTGGCTTCCGGAAGCCACGGGGTTCGTGCGGAAGCACCGGGAGGCGCTGCGCCGGATCCCCGTGGCCTACTTCGCCCTGGGCCTTTCGCTCCTGGAGGGCACGGAGGCGGCCGAGGGGAAGGCGGCCGCGGCCCTGGAGCCGGCAAGGAAGCAGGTGCCCCCGGTTGAGGTGGGCCTGTTCGCCGGGGCCCTGGACCCGCGCAAGCTATCCCCGTTCCTGCAGTTGCTTATGCGGCTCATCAGGGCCCCGGTGGGCGACTTCCGCGATTGGGAGGCCGTCCGCGCCTGGACGGAAGGGCTTGCAGCGAAACTGAAGGAGGGATGATGAACCGAAAGAAAGGATGGGCTTTTGGGGGGATCCTCCTGGCGGCGGTGGTGGCGGTCCTCCTCTGGCCCGCCGGGGATCCCTTGGTCGGCGCCGAGGCGGTGGCTATCGCGCCCCCAAGCGGCCTCCCGGAGGAGGCTGCCACCCATGGGATCTTGGTTCGGGGGCTGACCGTGATCCTGGAGGAGCGAGGCATTACGGTGGTGGAGGACGTCGAGGAAGCCGACCTCCTCCTGGAGATCAGCGACGTCCGACTGGAGGAGCTGGAGGTGACGTTGGGCGAGGAAGGGCTGCGGGGAAAACTCACCGCCACCTGCCTCGCCACCGACCTCCGGACCGGGGAGACATACCGCCTGTACCTGTACGTCACCCTCGAGGACGGCATCCTCCGGGTCGAGCTCGTGGCCAAGCGGCCCTGGCAGTTCTGGAGATGAGATGCACATCGTGTTTTCGGTTCTTCTAGTGGCTGTAGTCCTAGGGGGGCTCGGCTTCGTGGGCCTGCAGGTCCCGCCCAAGGGCTTCCCGCCCCATCCGGAGGAGACGCGGGACCTGGGCATGATAGAGGTTCCTCCGGACTTGCCCGCGCCGGTCCGACGCTACCTGGGGGCGGCCTTGGGCGAACGGGTCCCCAGGATCGAGTCCGCCGTGCTCTGGGGCCGCGGGAGGCTCAAGATCAAGGGGCTGTGGTTCCCGGTCCGCTTCCGGGCGTATTACCTGCCGGGGCATGCCTTCCGTCGCGCGATGGAGATCACCTGGTTCGGCCTCCCGATCCTCAAGGGCGTGGATTCCTACATCGAGGGCCGGGGCGGGCTCGAGATCACGGGTCTACTCGATCTGGAAGAGACCGGGGAGAAGATCGACCAGGCCCAGAACCTGGTCCTGTGGGGCGAGGCGATCTGGACGCCTTCTTTGTACTTCACCGATCCCCGCGTCCGCTGGGAGGCCGTTGACGCGAGCACGGCCCGCCTGATCGTCCCCTTCGGCGAGGGGGAGGAGGCCTTCCTCGTCGGGTTCGACCCCGAGACCGGCCTGATCCGGGAGATGTCGGCACCCCGCTTCCGGGGCCAGGAGGATGCCAAGACCCCGTGGCGGGTGGAGTGCCTCGATTGGAAAGCCTTCCACGGCGTGATGGTCCCCACCCGCGTGATCGGGCACTGGGCTGACGAGAAGGGCCCCTACGTGGTCATGTCCGTGGAGGGCCTCGAATACAACGTGGACGTCTCCGAGGCCCTTCCGCCCGAGGGCCACCGCTGAGCTAAAAAGGAGCGAAAAAATGGCGAAGATCGATCTCAAAAAGGAACTCAAGGAGCTTTATTCCCCTTCCGCGAAGGAGGTCACGGTGGTCGACGTGCCGCCGATGAACTTCCTCATGATCGAGGAGCGGGGCGATCCCAACACCTCTCCGGGGTTCAAGGCCGCCATCGAGGCGCTGTATTCGGTCTCCTATGCCCTCAAGTTCATGGCCAAGGAGGAGACCCCGGAGCGGGACTACGTGGTCATGCCCCTGGAGGGCCTGTGGTGGTTCGAGGGCAAGGAGGGGTTCGACCTCGTGGATAAGGGAAGCTGGTGTTGGACGGCGATGATCATGCAGCCGGAGTTCATAACGGAGGAGATGGTGGCCCGGGCTCTGGAGGAGGTGGCGGGGAAGAAGGACCTGCTCGCGCTCTCGGCGCTCCGGTTCGAGCGGTTTCACGAGGGTCTGGCGGCCCAGATCCTCCACATCGGCCCCTACTCCGCCGAGGGCCCGACGATCGAGGGGTTGCACCGCTTCATCGCGGAGCACGGCTACGGGATGCGCGGGAAGCACCACGAGATCTACCTGAGCGACCCGCGCCGGGTGGCGCCGGAGAAGCTCAAGACGGTGATCCGCCAGCCGATAGCGAAGCGGGTCTAGGATGGGCTCGCATTCTACTGCCCCATAGGGAGGTGAATCCATGGCCCAAACGCCGTTGAAAGTGCACGAGCTGGTGAAGCGCTTTGACGGCCTCACCGCCGTGGCGGGGATTTCCTTCGAGGCTCGGGCGGGGGAGGTCTTCGGTTTCCTGGGCCCCAACGGGGCCGGCAAGACCACCACCATCCGGATGATCATGGGGATCATCCGGCCGGACGCCGGCAGGATCGAGTTCTTCTTCGACGGAAAGTCCGGCCCCCTGGACAAGGGGCGGATCGGTTACCTCCCCGAGGAGCGGGGGCTTTACGAGGACGCCAAGGTTATCGATGTCCTGGTCTACTTCGCCGAACTTAAGGGAGTGCCGCCGAAGGAGGCCCGCCGGAGGGCCCTCGCGTGGCTCGAGCGGCTCGACCTCGGGGAGTGGGCCCACCGCAAGATCGAAAAACTCTCCAAGGGGATGCAGCAGAAGGTCCAGCTGGTGGCGGCGATCCTTCACGAGCCGGATCTGGTGGTGTTGGATGAGCCCTTCGCCGGGCTCGATCCGGTGAACCAGGACCTCTTCAAGGAGCTCATCCGCGGGCTCAGGGACGCGGGCGCGGCGGTGCTCCTCTCCTCGCACCAGATGAACCTGGTGGAGGAGCTCTGCGACCGGATCTTTCTCATCCATAAAGGCCGGCAAGTGCTCTACGGCTGCCTGAGCGAGATCAAGGCGGCCCACGGGGGACACAGAGTCGAGCTCCGTTTCCGCGGGGACGGATCCCTCCTCCAGGGGAACGGGCTCGTCAAGGACCTGGAGCTCGCGGACGGCCGCGCCCGGTTCACCCTGCCCCAGGGGGTGGAGCCGGAGCGCTTCCTCAGGGACCTCCCCGAGGGGCTGGGGGTGGAGGAGATCACCGTGAGGCGGCCCTCGCTCCACGAGATCTTCGTCGGTGTGGTGAAGGGGGGTTGAACGATGAAGCTGCTTAAGGTCGCCGAGTGGGAGTTCCTGAAGATCGCGAAGAGCAAGCAGTTCCTGGTGATGACCGTGATCATCCCGCTCCTTCTGGGAGCCTTCGGCGGGGTTCCCATCCTGATCGAGCGCCTCACCGGGGATCGCGCCCGCGAGATCGCCGTGCTCGACGAGACGGGCGCGATCTACCCGGAGCTCTCCCGGAGGCTTGAGGGCACCCCCCTGCGCTTGGTGGCGGCCACCGGCGACCGGGACGCTTTACTTGAGCGGCTTGAAGCCGGGGAGCTGGATGGGCTTTTGGTCATCGGGAGGGACGTGGATGAAACGAACGCGGTGAGCCTCTACACCCGCGGTCTCAAGGGGCTTGTGCTCGACGAACTCAAAGAGGCCCTCACCCAGGTGCTCTCCGAGAGGCGTCTGGCCCGGGCGGGCTACGATCCCGAGGAGATCGCGGCCCTCACGGAGGAGGTGCGCGTGAGCACCATCGTGCTGGGTACCGAAGGGCGAACCCTGGCGGACATGGCCGTCCCCTTCGGGCTGGCGATACTTCTGATGATCGGGGCGATGTTCTCGGGTGGGATGCTGTTCTACAGCGTGATCAAGGAGAAGACCGGCCGGGTGGTGGAGATCATGCTCTCCTCGGTCTCGGCCAGGGAACTGATGATGGGGAAGATTTTGGGCTATGGAGCCACGAGCCTCCTCCAGATCGCCGTCTGGGGCGGGATCGCCTTCGTGATCGCCAACCACTACCTCGGCATCTCCCTAGCGGCTCTCACAGGGGTGCAACTGTCCACCTATCCGCTCTACTTCATCCTTGGATATCTCTTGATCGCCACGATCTATGCCATCCTAGGGGCAGGGATGAAGGATGCCCAATCGGGGAGTCAGCTCCAGGGGTTCGCCACCATCCTGCCGATCATCCCGATTATGCTCGTCGGGGTGATCATCGAACAGCCGGACCTTGGCTGGGTGCGGGCCTTCAGCTTCATCCCCCCGTTCACCCCGGCGACGATGATGCTGCGGATGGCCCTCACCCGGGTCCCCTGGTGGGAGGTCCTCGCCAGCTTGGTGATCTTGGTCCTCTTCGTCTATCTCCTGATGCGGTTCGCCGCCAAGGTCTTCGAGGTAGGGATCCTGATGTACGGCAAGTCCGCCACCCTGGGGGAGATTTGGCGCTGGGGGATCCGGCCTTCAAAGGAGGGGGAATGGAGAGGATGAGGATCGGCTGGTTGATTTTAGGTGTGGTGGGGGTGCTGCTCGTCTTTGGGGCGGTACAGATCTACGCCCGCTATCGGCGCGATATCCACGCCGCCCGGGAGCGCGTGGAGGAGCTGGGGAGCCAGATCGTCGGTACCGCCTGTGGCCCCATGGAATACGCGGAGTTCGGAGAGGGGTATCCGGTGCTGGTGATCCACGGCATCTTCGGGGGGTTCGACCAGGGGCTGGTGACGGCCCGGGCGCAGTTGGGGGAGGGGTTCCGGGCCATCGTCCCCTCCCGGTTCGGGTACCTGCGCACCCCGCTCCCGGAAAACGCCTCTCCCGCCACGCAGGCCGACGCCTACGCGTGTTTGCTCGACGCCCTGGGCATCGAAAGCGCAGCGGTGATAGCCACCTCCGCCGGGGGGACCTCGGCCATTCAATTTGCCCTGAGACATCCCGGGCGTTGCTCGGCACTGGTGCTCATCTCCTCCAACGCCCCTGGCGAGACGGAGGCCGGCCTACCCCCGAAGCCGCTCGCGAAGGTGCTGGTCCGCTCCGACTTCGTCTTCTGGCTGCTGGCCACCTACTTCCGCTCGACCATGAGGTCGATGATGGGCGTGCCCAAGGGGTTCGAGCTGGCTCCCCAGGACGAGGCGGACATAGCGGAGACGATGGAGACCATCCTGCCCGTCAGCCCCCGCGCCGAGGGGGCCCTCTTCGACATGTACATCTCCAACCCCGACATCAACACCGGTTACCCCCTGGAGGAGATCGCCGTGCCCACGCTGATCGTCCACGCTGCCGACGATCCCCTGGCGAGCTACGAAAACGCGCGTTCGATGGCCGAACTGATTCCCGGTGCCAGGCTGGTCACGGTGAAAAGCGGTGGGCACATGCTCCTGGGGCAGGGTGAGGTGGTGAGGGCCGCGGTGGCGGACTTCCTCAGCCGAAACGCCCCGGTGGGCGAACCATGAGGAACCCGTGGTGCGTCGAACTCTGTCGTTATCTCCTCGACCGAGAGCCCTGCACCCGGAACACGGTCCGGGAAACGGACTTCATCGTGACGTCCCGAGAGACGGCCACCTTGAGGGCAACCGGCGTGGGTGAGAGCGAATCGCCGGGGAAAGCGGGTACAGTCCGCTGGGGCATTGTGATGGGAAATTGAAGGGGGAACCATGTCCAGAGCGAACTGGATTCACTTCAAGCTGATGTCCTTCGTCCACGAGACCCTCTACGGCCTGTTCCGAGACCCCTACAAGGCCCTGAGGGCCGCGGGGCTCGAGCCGGGCCAGAGGGTGCTGGAGGTGGGCTGCGGCCCCGGCTTCTTCACCATCCCGGCGGCCCGCATCGTCGGGGAGGAGGGGAGCGTCCTGGCCTTCGACATCAATCCGGTGGCCGTGGAGCACGTCCGGCGCAAGATCGAGCAGGCGGGCATGGCCAACGCCAGGGTCATCGTCGCCGACGCCGCCAAAACGGACTTGCCCGCGGAGAGCTTCGACCTCGTTTTCGTCTTCGGCCTGGCCCGTCCCATCGGCGATATGGAGAGGATCTGGGCCGAGCTCCATCGTCTCCTGAAGCCGCAGGGCATCCTCTCCGTTGAAGGGCGGCTCCGTCCTCCAGGAGAGCTTTTCCAGTTCGTGGAGCGCCAGGGGAGGATTGCCCGGTTCAGGAAGGTGGGCTAAGTCCCCACGAACTCCTACAAGTCCCTATGATTCTGAAAGCTTTTACGGGGCCTAATAAAGGTTCATAGGGGCTCATGGGGGCTCATAGGGGCTCGTGGGGGCTCAAGGGGATTCTCAGGAGGAAATATGTGGGCTAAAAAGGAATACGGCCAGAGCTGGGAGATCGCCGCCGCCCTGTGGGACGGCCCCCGCACGCTCCCGGAGATCGTGGATCACTTCCACAGCTACCTCCGGCTATTGGGCTTCTTCGGCGTCACCGGGCGCATGGAGCGGCGTCACCGAAGGATGGAGAAGCGCATCGAGGAGGCGGTGGAGCAGCTGATTGAGCGCGGCTGGGTGGTAGGGGAGGAGCGATTGAGCGTCACCGATGCGGGCCGGGACCACCTGCGCCGGCGGATGCGGGGAGCGCACCGGTTGAAGCCGGTACCCAAAACACAAAGGGGGAGTTGAGCGATGAAATATCTGATCACCGGCGCCACGGGCGCCATCGGGAGCGCCGTCGTGCGGCAACTGGCCGCCGAGGGCGAGGAGGTCCGCGCCTTCGTGCGCGATGAGGAGAAGTTCAAACGGCTGCTGCCGGACGTTTCAGTTGAGGTAGTCCATGGCGATGCGCTGAACCCGGACGACGTCCGGCGGGCGATGGCGGGCGTGGACGTGGTCTTCCACTGCGTCAACTTTCCCATCACGCAGTTCGAACGGAACCTCAAGGCGGCGAAAGTCCTCATAGAAGCGGCCTCAGCGGAGAAACCCCATATCGTCTTCCCCGGCAACACCTGGGTCTTCGGGAGGCCCGCTCGCACCCCGATCACCCCCGACACGCCCCTCAACCCGCCTTCCCGGATCGCCCGCATCAAGGCCCTGGTGGACGGGATGCTAATGGGCTCGGAGCTTCCCGTCACCGTGGTGCATCTCCCCGACTTCTACGGGCCGAACGTGGTCAACCCGCTGGTGAGGCCGCTATTCGAGAATGCCCTGGCCGGAAAGGACATCACCTTCCCCGCCCCGGTGGACGTGCCCCACGAGTTCATCTACATCGAGGATGCGGCGCGGGCGCTCATCGCCGTGGCCGGACGGGAGGCATTCTTCGGGAAGCGCTACACTGTGGGCGGCGTCGAGCCGATCACCGTGCGCAGATTCGCCGAGTCGATCTATCGGACAGCGGGCACGAAGGGGCGTGTGCGGGGGATGCCGCCCTGGTTGCTGCGGCTGGCCGGGTTCTTTAATGCCGAAGCGTGGGCCGCTTCCGGGATCATGCACGTCTTCGCCTGGGACACCACGATGGACGAGACGGCCCTCCGGCAGGACACGGGCTTTGCGCCCCAGGTCGGCTATGAGGAGGGCATCCGGCGGACGATCGCCTGGTTCCGAAAGGAGAGGCTCGGGAGGGCATCATGACCATCAGGGTCGGGGCCAGGATCGCGGCCCTCCTGCTTTCCCTCCACGGCCTCATCGAGATCGCCGGTCCGATCGCGCTGGCCTTCAACCCCCGGGTTCAGACGGGGAGCGGGTTTGAGGGAGGGCCCTTCGGCCTCGCCCTCCTGGGGGCGGTCTGGGGGCTGACCCACCTCGCCGCCGGCTGGGGGATCTGGCACCGGCGGAAGTGGGCGCTCATGCTGGGGGTCCTGATGAGTGCGATCACCATGGCGGCCGCGGTGGACATCCTCCCCACGGGCCTCGGGGACACGGTCCTCGCGGCGCCCGTGTTGGCCCTGTCGCTCTATCTCTGGTTCAGGAGCGAGAAAGTAGGGGAATAAACGAGAAAGGAAGGAGGGAGATCATGCTAGTTGAGAAGCTGGGTTTGCCCCGTGATGCCCTCGCCGGGAAGGTGGCCGTCGTCACCGGCGCGGGGCGGGGCATCGGGAAGGAGCTGGCGAGGGCCCTGGCCCGGCTCGGGGCCAAGGTGGTCATCGCCGAGATCGCCGACACCGGTGCCGAGGTCGAGGGCCTCATCCGCGCCGAGGGGGGCACCGCCCGGTTCATCCGGACCGATGTCTCCGATGAGGGGAGCATCCGGAGGCTGGCGGAGGAGGCCCTCCGGGAATTCGGCAGGGTGGACATCTTGGTCAACAACGCCACCGTGGTCGAGACCGGCTCGCTCCTGGAGCTGCCCCTCTCCGCCTGGGACCGTGCCTGGGCGGTGGACGTGCGGGCCGCGGTCCTGGCCATCAAGGCCTTCCTCCCGGGGATGCTGGAGCGGGGGGAGGGCGTCATCGTGACGGTCACCTCCGGGGAGGGGATGCCGTATCTCGCGCCGTATGCGGCCACCAAGGCCGCCCTGAGCTCCCTCGCCCTGTCCCTGGCCGCCGAGCTCGGCGAGGACTCCGGCGTGTACGCGTTCGTCTTCGCCCCGGGGATGGTGGACACCCCCGGGATCCGCGGGGCCGCCCGGGCCCTGGCCCCCTACTACGGCACCACTTACGAGGAGTTCGTAAGCCAGCAGGCCAACCCCGGCTACGAGGGGCTGATGCCGGCCGAGGACTGCGCGGCCGGGTTCGCCTACACCATCGTCCACGCCCGCCGCTATCACGGCCAGGTGGCCGACCCCTTCCAGCCCTTGGCCAAAGCCGGGCTTCTGCCGGGTGCGCGGGCCGCCGAACTTCCAGCGAGCTCCTTAACGGAAACGCCCGTTCCCGCCGAGATCCTTCGGTGCGCTCAGGAACTGAAGGCGGTGCTGGAGGAGGTGAACCGGGAGTTCCAGGAGTTGAGCACATTCCCCAGGATGTATGCCCGGCGGGACTTCCAGCGCAAGGCCGGCATGGGCATAGAGGATTGGCTGGAGGTGGCGGCGGACCTGATCTCCGACCTGGAGGCCGGGGGCGAGAGACTCCGGGCCAAGCTCCCCTGGCTGAGGGAGAACTTAGAGAAACTCGCCGACTACTTCCGACGTACTCAAAAGGACGTGGAGAGCTTCATCCGGGACCCGGAGAAGCTGGCCGCAGCCCAGGAGGCCCTGGCCCAGAGAGAAAAGGCTGTGCGGAAGCTGCTTTCGGCGCTGGAGCGGATGTCATAATGCGAGCGACATTCTCTCCCAAGCAAGTGGCTCTGCTGATCGCGCCACCGGTGTTGCTCGCCGGCATGTATCAGGCCTACCGAGGGCTCGTCTCGCTGACCGGGCCAAAAGGCGGCTACCTCGCGGGATTTCTCTTCTATTGGGCGTTCTGGGGGCTGCTCTTCCCGCTCTGGGCGCTCGGGCCGCGCGGCCTTCGTGAGGTCTTCCGCGATGCTCGTCCGCGTTTTGGCCGGCCGGCTTGGCTAGGGTTGGTGCTCCTCCTGATCCCGCCGATCCTGGGCTTCAGCACCGCATTCCCCCGCGCACTTGGGACGGGCTCGATCCGCTGGACGGTGGTCTCGCACATCTTGCTGGATCTCTCCGGGCTAGGGGCGCTCAAGTATTTCAGCTAGCCGGGAGCGAAGCTGATTGGAAACAGAGAGGGGTGAGGAGGAACATCTCCAGGTCTCCGTAATCGGGCTAGAGCTCGGCGTGGGGAGGCCACGATGAGCGCCCCTACACGGATTCCGCTCCCCGGGCTATCTTCGGGGTAGGAAAAGGGGGGAAGCAATGGGTGAGCATACGCGGTCGCACGGAGACAACCTATCGCGGTCTCTTTCCGATACTGAGGGACGAAAAATACAGTATGACCATAGCTTACAGGAAGTTTTTGCAGTTCAGGACGCGATCAAAGACCTCCATCCTTTCCTGGAAAAGGTGTTCCCCATCGCTATTGTGGAAAACGACCGCTTCGTGATCTACGAACCCGATCCTTCCAGGAGGAAGTATGTGTTTGTCAAAGAAACTCCTACCCCGATGCAGTTTCCAAAAAGCGTCCGAGCCGCATTTCCCATCGAATGTTATGGCAACAGAATAGCTTGTGTGGTCTCAGGGGAAATCTTTGACTCCCGAGAAGGCTATGCCACGATCTTCCATGAGTTCGTGCATTGCCACCAATGGGAAATCTGTGAGCCTCAATTGAAGGCGAAATTAAAGGTGGCCCAGAAGGCGATGCAAGCGGGCGACTACATGTGGGAGATAAACTATCCTTTCCCGTACCAAAGCAGCGAATTCAGCAGGGTTTACTCCTTGTTCTTGGAGGCCCTGTCAAAAGATGACGCCGGTGCGGTGTTCGAATCGCGGCGACAGTTGAAGCGGATCTTAAGCGGGGATGAGTTCGAATACACGGTTTGGCAGGAATGGAAAGAGGGGCTCGCGCGCTTCATAGAAAACCGAATCAGAAACAGGCTCGGGCTTGAGGAAAATCACAGCGGCAGTGAGAAACCCTTCTGCAGAGCCTCTTTGTACGAAGGTGGGGCGAGATTCATCGCTTTTCTGAGCCAACGGAAACGGGAATTGTTGGTGGAGATCGAGGACCTATTCTACGAGATGCTTAACAGCGGATAGAACTTCTTTAAAGCCCCACGTAGCGTGTTGGGGTTGATGAACGCTGCGGGGTATGCTGGCCCCTACCTACTTGGGGCTTCCGCCGGCCACCGGGAGGGATACGAGGATGCGGGATGCTAATGGAACAAACGATGGTCCGGATGTAGAAGCGATGGCCGAGTTCTTCGATCGGCGGGCAGCCTCCTACGATGAACACATGCGCCGCTCGGTGGCCGAGTTTAGTGATTTCTACCGAAACGTTGCCAAGCCCATCAGGCGGACCGAGGAGCCGATTGCCATCTTGGACCTCGGATGTGGGACCGGGCTGGAGCTTGCGTTCATCTTCGAGAAAGCCCCCAACGCCCGAATCACAGGCGTGGACCTCTCCCGGGAGATGTTGGCCAAGCTGTCGGAGAAGCACCGCGATAAAGGTGAGCAGATCACCCTGGTGCGCGCCTCGTTTCTGGACTTTGAGATCGGAGAAGAACGCTGGGACTACATCGTCTCGGTGATGGCCATGCACCACCTGACCCGGGGGGAGAAGCTCCGTTTGTACCGGGCGATCCACAAGGGCCTCAAGCCCGGCGGGCTCTATATCGAGGGCGACTACGTGGTGACCGAGGAGGAAGAGGAGGAATCCCTCAAGCGATATGCTGAGTTCAGACGGAAGTATCCGGAGGCTGCGAACGGGGCATATCACATTGACATCCCGTTCTCTCCTGGGACGCAAGTGCGCCTCCTTTTGGCCGCGGGCTTTGCGGAGGCCGAGGTGGGTTGGAACAATGGGAAAGCGGCGGTGTTCGTCGCCTCAAAGTGCCCTAAACCTGCATGACAAGGGGGTATGGGACGGCATGGGAGAGCGAGAGGAAGCGGAACCTATAGCGCTGAGGGCCTACGAGATCTTGGCGGAACGGTACGCTGCGCGCGCGGATTCGAAGGCGGAAAACGCATATGTGGAGCGTCCGGCGATGCTTTCCCTTTCCTCGACGATGAGTCGTTCGATGTCGTCTTGTGCCCGCTGGTGCTCGACTATATCTGCGATTGGGAAGGTGTCTTTGCGGAATTCTTTCGAGTCCTCCGCCCTGCGGGCCTGCTGATCTTCTCGGTGGAGCATCCCTTCACGAAGTTTCTGCTCCACGGGGGCAGGGATTACTTTGCCACCGAGCTGGTCGAGGTCGAATGGAGGGGCTTTGGGGTCCCCGTGCAGGTGCCCTCCTACTGGCGGCCACTGGGCGCGATGATCTCGGCGCTTGCGGAAGCGGGGTTCGTGATCGAGCGGATCATCGAGCCGCGTCCAATAGAAGAGCTGAAAGACAAGGAACCGGAGGTATATGAGCTGCTCAGCAAACGTCCTGGATTCCTGTGCGTCCGAGCCCGAAAGGAAATGAGCGAGAATCGACCACTATCTGAAATTGAACAAAGTCGTCCATGAGCTTCCTTGAGTGTGTGGACCCAAATATGAACAGATTGCATCAAAGGAGGCGAAAGTGGATAAAGTCAGAAAGTTCCTTGAAGATTGGACAGAGAGCTTTTGGCGGAAGGTCCCAGACGATTACTCGCTGACCGTTCAAATCGACGTCCACCCTGGGCCGACATCTTGGCACATCGTCGTTGAGCCCGGAAGGCGAGTCGAGCTCGGCGAAGGCGACCACCCGAACGCCCAGGTCGTCTTCTCTACCACCGAGGAGACCCTGCAGCGGATCTACGAGGGGAAGATGACCGCCCTGACCGCCGCCGGGAAGGCTCGTATGTCGGACTCCGCGCCGGTTGAATTCCGGCTGGGCGAGGGTGTCGAATTGACCCCGGCCCTCAAGGCAAAGCTCTTCTTCTTTGTCCAGTCCTTCTTCAACCGCTCCACACCGGAGCGCATCCTGCTAGGAGAAGAGCGCGCCCGCAAGGTGCATGGAGCCCACGCAATCCCGTTGTTCTACCACCCGGGCTTCCGCAGTGCCTGGTATCTCGTCAAAAAGGGAGAGCGGCTGAACGAACCGGGAGATACCAACCCCTTCCCGCAGGCGTTCATCTTCATCTCCGGGGAGGGCTTTGCGAAGATCGGTGAGGAGACCGTTCCCGTCAGGGCCGGTGAGGCTTACTACATCCCTCCCGGCTCCGATCACGTGGTCTGGACCGAGAGCGACCAGCCTTTGGAGTTGATCTTCCTCGCCTGGGGAGAGGGAGCGTGAAGAGAGGAACTGCGCCAGCGGGAGATGAGGAAGTGTTCCGGCAGGCACCTTGAGAAGTTAAAAATCCACGAAAGCGGTGGGCAAAATCCCGGGACACGACATTTGTCCGAGCCCGCCTCCACGGCCTGATGATCCCCGGTGAGCCGTTCTTCCGATGAGCACCGAGGGCGGAGGGGCTAGACTGGGTTCGGCTAGATCCCAGCACGGAAGGGGGTTGCTGGAATTGACAGATGGGAAGGCCGTGATCGTGGTAGAAGGCCTGAGCCGCAGGTTCGGGGACGTGACCGCGGTGAATGGCCTTTCGCTGAAGATCCAGGAGGGGGAGGTTTTCGGGCTCCTGGGCCACAACGGGGCCGGGAAGACCACCACCATCCGGCTGCTCACCGGGGTCCTTTCCCCCCACGGGGGTGAGGCCCGGGTGCTGGGGCTGGATCCCACGAGGGATGGCCCGGCCCTCCGCGGCCGCACGGGCGTCCTCACCGAGACCCCGGCCCTGGACGAGCGGCTCACCGCCCGGGAGAACCTCTCCTATTACGCCGACCTCTACGGCGTGCCCCGTCACGAGGTCCCCGCTCGGGTGGAGGGGCTCCTGGAGGAGTTCGAGCTCGCCGACCGGGCGGACGAGCCGGTGGGCCGCTACAGCAAGGGGATGCGGCAGCGGCTCGCCTTAGCCCGGGCCCTGCTGCCCGGGCCGGAGCTCCTGTTCCTCGACGAGCCCACCACGGGCCTGGACCCGGTGGCCGCCCGGGAGGTCCGCGAGCTCATCGTCCGGCTCAGCGGTGAGGAGGGGCGCACCGTCGTCCTGTGTACCCACAACCTCGTGGAGGCCCAACGGCTCTGCCATCGGGTGGGGGTATTGGAGCACGGGAGGCTCGTGGCCCTGGGGACACCGGCGGAGCTCGTCCGGGGCCTGGACCGGGGCCTCCGGGTGGAGGTGGAGCTTTCCCCGGGGGACGAGGGGGCGGTGGGGGCCCTGCGCGGGCTCCCCGGGGTGCTGGAAGTGGTGGAGGAGCGGCCCGGGCTCCTGGGAGTGAAGGTCGCCTCCCCTCGGGTAGTCCCCGAGATCGCCGCCGCCGTGGTGGGGGCCGGGGGGCGCCTCTATCGCCTCCAGCCCCAGGAGCCCACGCTGGAGGACTTTTACCTGGCCCTGCACGGGGGAAAGGGGGGGCGGTGAACCGCCGGGCGGTGTTGGCCATCGTGCGGAAGGACCTGCGGGCGGTGGGGCGGAGCAAGGGGGTGATGTTGCCCCTGGTGCTGGTGCCGCTCGTCATCCTGGGGGTCATGCCGGCCGTGGTCTCCTGGGTCCCCTCCCTGATCCCCCCGGAGGCCATGATGGGGGTGGAGGGGTTCCTCGCGCGGATGCCGGAGGGGCTGCGGGCGGAGCTCTCCGGGCTCGAGGGGGCCCAACGGCTGTTGGTGCTCGTCTTGGTCTACTTCTTCGCCCCCATGTACCTCATCGTCCCCCTGATGGTGGCCAGCGTCATCGCCGCCGACAGCTTCGCCGGGGAGGTGGAGAGGAGGACCGCAGAGGCGCTCCTTTACACCCCCACCACCGACGGGGAGCTTTTCCTGGGGAAGGTGCTCGCGGCATGGCTCCCCGCCTTGGGGGTGGGGCTGGGGGGCTTCCTCCTCTACGGCCTGGTGGCTGATCTCTGCACCTATAGGGTCGTGGGGCGGCTCCTCTTCCCCAACCCCATGTGGCTAGTGCTCCTGGTTTGGGTGGCGCCGGCGGTGGCCGGCCTGGGCCTGGGGACGATGGTGCTCGTCTCCTCCCGGGTGCGCACTTTCCAGGAGGCCTACCAGCTGGGCGGAGCGGTGGTGCTCCCGGTTCTGCTCCTGGTGGTAGGGCAGATCACCGGGGTCCTCTACTTCAGCCTGCCGGTGGTGGCCCTGTTGGGGCTCCTCCTGTGGGCGGTGGACGCGGGGCTCCTCTGGTACGGGGCCCGCACCTTCCGCCGCGAGGCCCTCATCACCCGGTTATGAGCCCCAAGTACGTCCTCACGGCCCTCGCGGCGCTGGGGGCGGTGATCGCCGTGGCCGCGCTCGGCCCCCTCTACCGGACCGGGACCTTCCCGCCCCCCAGTGCGGCTCACGTGGCCAACTTCGAGCGGCTGTGGGGCGCCCTGGAGGCCTACTACCCCTACTTCGAGCTCAAGGGCCTGGAGCCGGGGGAGCTGCGGGCTCGATACCTCCCCCGGGTGGAGGCGGCACGGAGCGACGAAGAGTATTGCGGGATCATCGCGGACATGCTGGCCGAATTCGGGGACGCCCATACCGGCGTCATCTCCCCTCCGGCCCACACCGGGCGCGTCTACTTCGGCACCTGCCGGATGGTGGAGGGGAAGGCCGTCGTGGACGTGGTGGGGGAGACCGGCCTGGCGGCCGGCCTCGAGCGGGGCGCGATCGTCCTGGCCGTGGACGGGCTCCCCGTGGAGGAGGCGATCGCGGCGTTCCCCCCGCGGCTCCGCTCCGGCTCCACCCCTCGGCAGCGCTGGGCCCGGGCCGCCTTCCACCTCCTCAGCACCCCGCGGACCTCGCTCCAGGTGATGTTTCAGGGCCTGGGAGGGGAGGTGAGGACCGCCGGGTTGATCCTGCCGAAAAGCGCTTCCGCCGGTGTAACGCGCGTCGGGGAAGACGAGGAGGATCCCCTGATCACCGGGGAGCTCCTCCCTTCCGGGCTGGGGGTGATCCGTATCCCCACCTTCAGCCGGGGGAGCGGGCACGACCTCGTGGCCGAGTTCGACGCCGCCCTGGAGGCGCTCATGGATGCACCGGGATTGATACTGGACCTGCGGGGCAACGGCGGGGGAAGCACCGCCCTGGCGGAACGGATGGCGGGGCGGTTCCTGGCCGAGGCGTTCATCTACGGACGGGAGCATTATCGGGGGCGTCTCCCCCAGCGGGGCTGGCGGCTGCACCTCGATTACCGGGTGGTCCCGCGGCGCCCGATCTACCGCGGGCCGCTGGTGCTGCTGGCGGACGAGCTCACCATGAGCACGGCGGAGCAGTTCCTGGCGATGCTGGTGGACAGCGGCCGGGCGCTCCTGGTGGGGCGCGGGACCGCCGGCGCGAGCGGCAATCCCCTTCCCTTCGCGCTCCCAGGCGGGAAAGCCCGGTTCTCCACTGGGTTTTTCCGCCGCCCGGACGGGAGGCCCATCGAGGGGCTGGGGTTCACCCCCCACGTGCCGGTGGTCTACACTGTGGGAAATTTTCGGAGCGGGCGCGACCCGGACCTGGAGGCGGCTCAGGAGCTGCTCTCGCCGCAATAGGGCTCGGCCAGCGCCCCGGGTGTCCCGGGAGGAAAGCGCAAAAAGGAGGCGACGATGAAGAGGCTTTACCGGTCCAAGCGGGACAGGAAGCTGGCCGGGGTGTGTGGCGGCCTGGGGAGTACTTCGGGGTCGACCCCAACTTAGTGCGGTTGGGGGTTTTTCTTTTGGCCCTGGCCACCGGGGTCATCCCGGTGCTCGTCACCTACCTCGCCGCCTGGCTGATCTTGCCCGAGGAAGATCAATATCAATGAAGGGAGAGGCCCGAAACCACGGGTCGACCATGCCTCTCCAGGGGCTGGCATCGTGGTCTTTTGGACATTCCTGGACAAGGTTCGAAGTCAGAAGTCGCCGTTCCACTCACCCGAGTTTGACGCTGCAAAACAGGGATTCGCCTTGGAGTAAACCTTTTTAGTGGGCCCGGAGGCAACGGTACCTCTACCGGCTCATTCTTCACTCTGGAATCTCCGGTAGGCCTGGCCGAAAAGCTCCTGCGGGTCTGCTAAGGGTTCGGCCTCTCCGCCACTGGTCTTGACAAGGCGGGGCGCCTCGGCTATTATTAACCGGTTTAAAAATTGGCGGCCAAGTTATGGATTTATAGTAAGTTCGCGATGTGATTTAATCGGTTTAGAAATGGTCACCATAGCGGATATCGCGCGGGAAGCCGGAGTTTCCAGGGCCACGGTGTCGCTCGCCCTGAACGGCAAACCCGGGGTGGCGCCCGAGACCCGCCGCCGCGTGCTGGAGATCGCGGAGAGATTGAACTACCAGCCCAACGCCTCCGCCAAGGGCTTGGCCCTCCAGAAGACGCAAACCATCGGGGTGATCGTCCCCGATATCAGCAGCCCCTTCTATGCCGAACTGGTTCGCGGCGTGGAGGAGGAAGCGGGAAAGCACGATTACCACCTCATCCTCTGTACCACCGCCGGAAAACGGGCCAGGGAAGCGGCCTACCTCCGCCTCCTGGGGGAACGGCGCGTCGACGGGATGATCCTGGCGACGCCGAGGGGGCAAGAGGAGGCCATCCACCGCTTCCGGGAAGCCCGGTTCCCCCTGGCCATCGTGGACCGGGACATCCCCTCCGCGGACGAGATCATCGAAGTGGTCGTGGACAACCTCCAGGGAGCCCTCACCGCGGTGGAGTACCTCCTCGATCTCGGTTATCGCCGGATCGGCTTCATCAACGGCCTGCCAGATCTCCAGGCGAGCCGGGATCGCCTGCGGGGCTATCAGCTGGCGCTCCGGGAGCGGGGGATCGTCCCGGATAAGCACTGGATATGCGTGGGCGACTACCAGGAAAAGGGCGGTTACCGGTGCATGCAACGCCTGCTGAAGGTGAAACCTCCCCTGGAGGCCGTTTTCGTCGCCAGCGATCTCATGGCCATGGGGGCGATCCGGGCGATCCGAAAAGCGGGGAAGGACGTCCCCGGGGATATCGCCGTCGTGGGCTTCGACGACATCCCCTTGAGCGAGTTCTTCAATCCCCCTCTCACCACCGTGCGCCAGCCGATAGCCAGGATGGGGGCCATCGCCTGCCGCCTCCTCCTCCAGGAGATCCGAGGGGAGACGATCCTGGAGCGGAAGGTGACGTTGCGGACCGAGCTTGTAGTGCGGGCTTCCACACCGAGTGCTGAAAAAGGGGGTGATAAGCAGGGGAAGTAAACCATACCATAACAAATAGGCGAAGGAGGGTGCGATGAGGAAGGCTCTGTTTGTGGGAGTTTGTTTGGCAGCCTTGGCCTTGGCGGCTTGGGGAGAGGAGAAGGTCACCATTACCGTGGCTGTGTACCCCGACCTCGACTCGGTGATCGAGGGCGTGCTGCCTGCGTTCCAGGCCCTGTATCCGGACATCGAGGTCGAGCTGGAGGTAGCTGGGTACGTGGATCATCACACCAGGCTCCTCACCACCCTGGCCGCCGGGATGGGCGTCCCGGATATGGCGGCCGTGGAGATCGGCTACATCGCCCGCTTCGCCGCCGAGGGGGGATTGGTGGACCTCAGCCAACCGCCCTACAACGCCGAAGCCTACGCTTCCCTGTTCGTGCCCTACGCGTGGCAGCAGGCCCACACCGTGGACGGGCGCTTGATCGCCATGCCCGCGGACATCGCTCCGGCGACGATGTTCTGGCGGCGGGACGTGTTCGCCGAGCGGGGTGTCTCGATCGATGAGATCAAGACCTGGGAAGACTACATCGAGGTGGGTCGGAGGCTCACCTATGATGCGGACGGCGACGGCCAGATCGATCACTGGTTGGTCGACGACGCGGCCACCGTGGCCATGATCCTGTGGGGAGGCCATACGCGGTTCTTCGACCAGGAAGGCAACTGCATCGTCGACAGCCCCCGCTTCGTCCGCGCCTTCGAGGTGGCGAAGGCGATCCGCGAGGCCGGCCTGGACGCCCGTATCCCCGCGTGGACCAACGAGTGGTATGAGGCCTTCCGCCGGGGCACGGTGGCCACCGCGATCAACGGGGCCTGGCTGATGGGACATCTGCAGAACTGGATCGCCCCCGAGACGGCGGGATTGTGGGGGGCCGCCCAGCTTCCGGGAGGGATCTATACCCAGCGCGGTGGCACCTGGTATGTGATCCCCCAGGCCTCGGACAATAAGGACGCGGCTTGGAAGCTCGTCAAGTTCCTCACCACCAACCCCGATATCCAGCTCCGGGCATTCGAAATCACCAATGCCTTCCCCGCGGTTCAGGCCGTCTGGGAGGACCCGATCTTCGAGGAGCCCGTGCCCTTCCTCGGGGGACAGCCCGCCAGGTTGCTGTGGAAGGAGGCCGTCCAGCACATCGTAGGTGTGCCCACCAACCCCAACGACGCCATCGCCATGGAGATCGTGAGCGACGCCCTCACCCAGGTCCTGGAGGAGGGCCGCCCCATCGCGGAGGCCCTGGCGGAGGCCAAGCGGCTCATCGAGAGGCGCACCGGGCTTTAGGGGACGGACCGGGCGGGGGAGGAACTCCTCCCCCGCCCAGTTTTTTAATGGGGCCCGATGTCGAATCCTCTGGGACTGTGGCGTAGGTGGTGGGCGCGGAGGCAGCAGCGCTACGCCCCGTACCTGTTCATCAGCCCGTTTTACATTTTGTTTTTTGCCTTCGGCCTGTTTCCGATCGGGTTCTCCTTGGTGCTGTCCTTCCACAGCTGGCG
This sequence comes from Acetothermia bacterium UBA3574, assembly GCA_002375935.1. Taxonomy (GTDB): domain Bacteria; phylum Bipolaricaulota; class Bipolaricaulia; order Bipolaricaulales; family Bipolaricaulaceae; genus DFNF01. The sequence continues at coordinate 36,483 of DFNF01000061.1, read as the reverse complement.
CGCGGTCGGGGGCCTGGAGACGATGCGCTGGATCGGCCTTGAAAACTACAGGTTCCTCCTCACCGATCCCTGGTTCTGGCAGTCCCTGGGGAACACCCTCGTCCTCCTCGTGATCTCCGGGTTGCCCCAGCATTTGATCGCCCTGCCGTTGGCGTTCCTCCTCAACCGCCGCCTGCCCCCCCGCCTGCGCCACCTCTACAGCGCCAGCTACTTCTTCCCCTACATCACTTCCACGGTGGCCATCTCGCTCGTCTTCGGCACCATCTTCGGGCTGCACTACGGGATCCTGAACCAGCTCCTGGAGTATCTCGCCTCGGCGCCGTGGAGCAGGTGGCTGTTCGGCTGGCTCGAGGGCTACCTCCCCATCAATTGGCTGGGGAAGGCGGTCTACATCAAACCCGCGATCGCCATCGTGGTCCTGTGGCACTGGTTCGGGTGGAACACCATCCTGTACCTGGCCGGGCTCCAGACGATCCCGCGGGAGGTATTCGAGGCCGCCAAGGTGGACGGGGCGAACGTATGGCACGAGTTCTGGCACATCAGCCTCCCCCTCCTGCGCCCCATCATCTTCTTCGCTGTCACCATGACCATCATCGGCAACATGCAGCTCTTCGACGAGCCGTTCATCCTCACCGGGGGGACGGGAGGACCGGGACGGGCGGGGATGACGGTGGCGATCTACCTCTACCGCACGGCCTTCGAATGGACCCAGATGGGGGTGGCCGCCGCCATGTCCTGGCTGCTGTTCGTGTCCATCGGGGTCCTCTCCCTCCTCAACTACCTGCTGCTCGGGCGGGCCGCGCTGGCGCGGCGGGGTGAGGAATGAGGCGGCGACCCCTTCCGGGCCGACTGCTCATGTACCTCCTCCTCTCCCTCGTGGCCGTGGTCACGGTGTTCCCCTTCTACTGGATGTTTATACTGGCGACCCAGGCCCCGGCGGAGATCTTCCGCACCCCGCCCCACCTCTGGTTCGGGCGGAGCGGGGCCGAGAACTACCACGCCCTGATCCGGGCGCTGCCCACGTTCTGGCGGAACATGTGGAACAGCATATACGTCGCGATCATGGCCACCCTGACCACCCTGTTTTTCTGCTCCCTCGGGGGCTATGCCTTCGCGATGTATGACTTCAAGTACAAGAACCAGCTGTTCGCGCTCATGATCGCCACGATGATGATCCCGCCCCTCCTGGGGATCGTGCCTTACTACATCATGATGAGCTGGCTCGGGTGGATCGATAAACCCCGGGCCCTCTATGTCCCGAGCATGGCCTCGGCCTTCGGGATCTTCCTCCTGCGCCAATACATCGCGGCCGCCGTGCCCAGGGAGCTGCTGGATGCCGCCCGCATCGACGGGTGCAGCGAGTTCAGGATCTATTGGAACATCGTGCTCCCGCTCATAAGGCCGGGGCTCGCCACCCTGGGGATCGTGACCTTCGTGGGCTCCTGGAACAACTTCCTGGGGGCCCTGGTGGTCCTGCGCTCCCGGGAGGCCTACACGTTGCCGGTGGCCCTGAGGTCGCTTCAGGGCCTGTACACCACCGATTGGGGGGCCATCATGCTGGGGACGGCCCTCAGCATCCTCCCGATCCTGGTGGTGTTCCTCTTCGCCTCCCGCAGGATCATCGCCGCCTTCGCGGCGGGGGCGGGGCTCAAGCAATAGGGGTATGCAGAGGAAATCGGTTGTGATCGCCGTGCTGGCCCTTTCGGTCCCCTGGGCGGTGGCCGCGGGGGATGGGGCGCTCCGGGTCCCGGAACGGGGCTGCTACACCGGGGTGTTCCCCGGACACCGCACGGTGTTCGCGGTGGAGCGGGAGGTGGGGAAACACATGGCCTTCGTCCTCTCCTTCACGGACCGCTGGGGCCCCCTCTACCGGTTCCCCCGGGAGTACTGCGAGGTGCTCTGGGCCACCGGCCACCTCCCCGTGATCACCTGGCAACCGCAGGTGGACCTGGGGAGCGTGATCGGGGGCGAGTGGGACGATTACATCCTGGCTTGGGCCGAGGAGGCCCGGGAGTACGGCCATCCGGTGATGATCCGGTGGGGACACGAGATGAACGGCACCTGGTACCGATGGTGCAGCCTGTGGAACGGAGGGGGAGAGACCGCGTCTTACGGCGATCCCGCCGTGCCGGACGGGCCCGAGCGCTACGTGGACGCCTTCCGCCGGGTCCATGATCTATTCGCCGCGGCCGGGGCCCACAACGTGATCTGGGTGTGGTGCCCCAACGAGGGGAACCCGGTGGGGGAGGCGTGGAACGAGGTGGAGCTCTATTACCCCGGGAGCGAATTCGTCGACTGGCTCGGCATGGACGGCTACAACTGGGGGAACTCCCGCCCCTGGAGCCGCTGGCGGAGCTTCCCCGAGGTGTTCGGCGAGCTCTACCGGCGGCTGGTCGCCCTCGATCCGGACAAGCCCATCATGATCGCGGAGTTCGCCTCCTCCGAGGAGGGCGGGGACAAGGCCCGCTGGATCGAGGAGGCATTCCGCCTGATCCGGGAATCCTTTCCCCGGATCAAGGCCTTCATCTGGTTTGACACGGTGAAGGAGACGGACTGGGCCATCGGTTCCAGCCCCGAGAGCCTGCGGGCCTTCCGCGAAGCGATCTCCCACGGGTACTACCGCGGGGAACTGATACTGGAGGAGGAGGGATGAAGCTGTCCTTGGACGGGACTTGGGATTACATCGTGGACGAGGCGGGGGCCCTCGACCCGGCGCGCCTCCCCGGGGCCGGGTGGGGCCGGATGGGGATCCCGTGCAACTGGTACCTCGGGGGGCTGGGGGATTACAGCGGGGTGGTGTGGTTCAGGCGGACCTTCGATGCGCCGGTGGAGCCGGGGAGGGAGTACTGGCTGCGGTTCCACGGGGTGGATTACTTCGCCAGGGTATGGCTGAACGGGGTGTATCTGGGGGAGCATGAGGGCTATTTCCAGCCCTTCGAGTTCCGCGTCACCGGGATACTGCGCCCCCAGGGGAACGAGCTCCTCGTCCGGGTGGACTCCCCCCGGGAACCCCCGGGCGAGGTTTGGCCGGACCGCAAACGGCTCATCAAGGGGGTGCTCAACCACCACGACTGCCGGCCCGGGGCGTGGGATCCGGTCCGGGGCCAGGACATGAACACCGGGGGCATCTGGAACCATGTGGAGCTCTACAGCACCCCGCCCGTGAGGATCGCCGCGTTGCGGATCACCCCCGAGCTGCTCCGGGACGGCTCCGCCGCGGTGGAGGTGGCCCTCACCATCGAGAACCTCGGCGACCGGGTCGCGACCGAGGTGGAGATCGAACTGCTGCCCGACAACTTCCCCGGGCCGGGCCGGAGCTGGGGGACCGGGTTCCGCCTCCCCCCGGGCGCGACGGTGCTCAGGCGCGTGTTCATCGTGGAGAAGCCGGGCCTGTGGTGGACGTGGGACCACGGGGAGCCCCGCCTTTACCGGGCCGTGGCCAGGCTCGGCCACCCCGGTGGGGAGGGGGCCACCCGGGCGGAGCGGTTCGGGATCCGCAAGCTCGAGGTGGACAAGGTCCGGGGCTGGAAGCTGAACGGCGTGCGGTTCTTCCCCCGGGGGACCAACTTCATCCCCGCCCAATGGCTGGCGGAATACGACGGGGAGAAGATAAAGCGGGACATAGAGCTCCTCCTCGCGGCCAACGTGAACGCCGTGCGGGTCCACGCCCACGTCACCCATCCCGACTTCTACCGGGCCTGCGACGAGGCGGGGATCGCGGTGTGGCAGGACTTCCCCTTGCAATGGGACTACGAGGAGAGCGAGGAGTTCTACACCAACGCGACCAGGCAACTGCGGGAGATGATCGAGCTCCTCTATAACCATCCCTGTGTCGTGGTCTGGTGTTGTCACAACGAGCCCAAGCGGAACAAGGGGAAGCTGGACGTGGTCCTGGCGCGGACGGCGCGGGAGGCGGACCCGAGCCGCCACGTGGAGCCCCGTTCCGATTTCCAGGAGCACCCCTACCCCGGGTGGTATTACGGCCACTGGACCATGTTCGCCCACGCGCCGGGGGCCCCCTTCGTGAGCGAATTCGGGGCCCAGGCGCTGCCGGGGCCGGAATCCATGCGGCGGATGCTCCCCCCCGACAAACTCTGGCCCCCCGACTGGGAGGCCTGGGCCTATCACGACTTCCAGTACGAGCAGACCTTCGATGTGGCCGGGGTGGAGATGGGGGGATCCCTGGAGGAGTTCATCGCCAACAGCCAAGAGTACCAATACCGGTTGCTGAAGTTCGCCATCGAGGCATACCGGCGCCATCCGGGGATGACCGGGGTCTTCCAGTTCATGTTCGTGGACCCGTGGCCCGCGATCACCTGGAGTGTCGTCGATTACTGGCGGGAGCCGAAACTGGGCTACCGGGCGCTGCAACTCGCCTTCCAGCCAGTGCTCGTATCCGTGACCTACGGCCGCACCCGGTTCCGGAGCGGGGAAAGGGCGAGCCCCCTCTTCCATGCCATAACCGTGGTGAACGACCTCCACAGGGCGTTCCCGGGGGCCGAGCTCCGGCTGGTGCTGCGGGGGCCGGCGGGGGAGGAGCTGGTGAGGGAGGAAGTGCGCGTGGACGTGCCGCCGGCGGGCCGGGTCGAGGTGGTCACGCCGGGCATGCGGAAGGAGATGTGGTGTCTCCCCCCGGCCGCCCCGCCCGGGAGGTATTCGCTCCGGGTCCGCCTGGTCCACGACGGGGAGGTGATATCGGAGAACGAGGAGGTATTCGAGGTGAGACCGGGCCCCTGAGGGAGGTGGAGTCAGGACCGATCTCGGCCAAGGGGGGCGCAAGAGCAAGAGTCATGGTGACTCCCTTTGGAGGCCAGAGCTTTCGGCCGTCGAAGCTTTCTTGAATTTTCTTACTTAAAATGTGCGCCGTTCCCCCTGTGGGAAAGCTTTTTCCACAAAGAAGGGCGGGACGCTCCGGTGCTAGGTCTTGCGCTTACCGCCGCCCACCAGCTCACCCATCACGAGAGCAAGGCAAGCCCTCCGGTTGAACTCGTCCACAGCTAGTAGCGGGGAGGCGTGGACCTCTAACATGGATCTGAGTGCCCCACCGAATTCCATTGCCTGCCCAGGGCGAAAGGGCGTGCTCCGGGTCGAAGGAAAGTGACTAGTTCGCCAGCTCAGGAAAAGGGGCGAAAGGTTCCTAGGTCAAAGTTCTTCCAGTTTGGGGACCCTTACCCCCCGTTCTTTCGCCACCCGGATCGCCTTCTCGTAGCCGGCGTCGGCGTGCCGGGCCACCCCCAGCCCCGGGTCCACCGTCAGCACCCGCTCCAGGCGCCGCCCCGCCGCCTTACTCCCGTCGGCCACGATCACCATCCCCGCGTGGATGGACTTCCCGATCCCCACGCCCCCGCCGTGGTGCACCGACACCCACGTCGCCCCACACACCGCGTTCAGCAGCGCGTTCAGGATCGGCCAGTCGGCGATGGCGTCCGAGCCGTCCAGCATCCCCTCCGTCTCCCGGTACGGCGAGGCCACCGAGCCCGAGTCCAGGTGGTCCCGGCCGATGACGATGGGGGCCTTCACCTCTCCCTTACGCACGAGCTCGTTGAACACGAGCCCCGCCTCCGCCCGCTCACCATACCCAAGCCAGCAGATCCGGGCCGGAAGGCCCTGGAACCTCACCTTCTCCTCCGCTTCCCTGATCCAGCGGGCCAGGGCCTCGTCCTTGGGGAACAGCTCCAGGATCGCCCGGTCCGTCCTCAGGATGTCCCCGGGGTCCCCGGACAGGGCCACCCACCGGAACGGGCCCTTGCCCTCGCAGAACATGGGCCGGATGTACGCCTGCACGAACCCCGGGAAGGAGAACGCCACCTCGTGCGCCAGCCCCCCCTTCTCCGCCTGGGCCCGGAGGGCGTTCCCGTAATCGAACACCACCGCCCCGGCCTCCCGCATCTCCGCCATGGCCCTGCAGTGCCTCACCATGGACTCATAGGAGAGCTCGATGTACTTCTCCGGGCTCTCCCGCCGGAGCCTGAGCGCCTCCTCGTAGGTCATGCCGCCGGGGACGTAGCCCTCGAGCTCGTCGTGGGCCGCGGTCTGGTCGGTGACCACGTCCGGGATCACCCCCCGTTCGAGGAGCTCGGGGTAGACATCGGCCGCGTTTCCCAGAAGCCCGATGGATATGGGCTCCCCCTTCTTCACGTGCTCCCCGGCGATGCGGAGGGCCTCGTCCAGGGATTCGGTCCAGGTATCCAGCTGCTCAAGCTCCAGGCGGCGCTTGATCTTGTCGGGGTTGATCTCCACGATGATCCCCACGCCCTCGTTCATGGTGATGGCCAAAGGCTGGGCTCCGCCCATCTCCCCCAAGCCCGCGGTGAGGACCAGCTTCCCCCGCAGGGTCCCGCCGAAGTGCTGGCGGGCGCACTCGGCCAGGGTCTCGTAGGTCCCCTGTAGGATCCCCTGGGTCCCGATGTAGATCCAGCTCCCGGCGGTCATCTGGCCGTACATGGTGAGCCCCAGCCGCTCCAGCTCCCGGAACTTCTCCCAGGTGGCCCACTCGGGGACCAAGAGGGCGTTTGCGATCAGGACCCGGGGGGCGTCCTCGTGGGTCTTGAAGATCCCCACCGCCCTCCCCGACTGCACCAGGAGGGTCTCGTCGTTCTCCAGCCGGTTCAGGGATTTCACGATGAGGTCGAAGTCCTCCCAGGAGCGGGCGGCCTTGCCGGTCCCCCCGTACACGATGAGGTTGGCGGGGTCCCCGGCCACCTCGGGGTCCAGGTTGTTCATCAGCATCCTGAGGGCGGCCTCTTGCCCCCAGCCCTTGCAAGTAAGCTTCGTCCCCCGGGGGGCCCGCACCTCTCGCGCCAGCAGCTTGTCCCCCATAGTTCCCCCCTATCGGTTCTGAAAGCGCGCCATTCTAGCCTTCTGGAGGAGGAGCGGTCAATAGCGGCGGTAGAGGACGAGGGCATTGGGGTCGCGGGAGAAGCCCAGTTCTACCAGAAAACCCTCTACCTCGCTCCCCCGCACCGGCCGGCCGTTCCAGGTGCGCACCTGGAGCTTCCTGAGGGAGCCCGTGAGAAGCTCAGGCAGGAGCGAGAGCGCTGCCGCCAGTTCTTCCCGAGGAAGATCGGCCAGCCCAATGAGGCGTTCTCCCCTGTTTTCTACCGCCAGCACGGGCGCACCCTTCCGCAGGATCAGGAAATTTCCCGGGGCGCGGCGGAGCCGCCAGCCCGGATCCAGAGGGTGGGCCAGGGGGAACGGCGCCCCTGCCCCCCACACCGCGGCGGGGTCGCAGGCAGGCAGGATCGTCCAGCCCGGTTCCTCCTCCAGCCTGGCCACCGCCTCCTCCCGGGCAAATTGGACCCCGGAGAGGCCCTGCACCAGCGCCCCCCGCACGAGCTCCCCCCGCCATTCCAAGCGCGCAAGCAAGGGATAGAGCCTGCCCCACAAAACGGCCGCCCCGTCCAGCCGAAGGATCCCCCGGGAGAGGAGCCCGTAGCGCGCCAGGAGCAACCGCAGCAGCTTTTCCAGGTCCTGCTCCTTCAGCTCCCACGGCTCGGGGAGCAGGGCCCAGCGCCCCCGTCCCCCAGGCCAGGGCCTGAGCTTCCCCGGTCGTTTGGGGGGCGGGCCGGCCAAAAGCGGCTCCAGGCCATCGCTCGCCGCCAGCCCCGCCCGGGCCAAGGCCCACAACGCCCGCTCCACCTGCAAGGTGGGCACCCCGAGAACCCCGGAGAGCTCGATGGGAAAACTCGCCCCCCTCTCCGCAAGCAAGCTCTGCAGCTCCTCCGCCTCCTGGGGGAGGTTCAGGGCCTCCGGGGGGTAGGCCGCCCGCAACCATGGCAGGTCCTCCCGGAACAGGAAGGCCACCTGGAGCTCGTGGCCGGGCCCGGGCCGACCGACCCAAACCAGTTCCCCGGATCGGAGGAGCCCCTCCAGCCACTCCCTCCGGTAGCCGGCCACCCGGCTGGGCAGGACATCGGAGTCCCAAACCGGCCACGGCAGGAAAACCCCCTGCAGGAGCGAGAGGACTTCCCGCAGGCCCTCCTCCCCCTCTGCCCTGGCCTCCGGGTGGCGGCGTTGGTGCCGCAAGAGGAAGCACTGGAGGGCCGCCGGGGATCGAGGGCGGAAGGAGCGCCGACGCCGGGCCAGGGTCCACCGCCTGAGGCGGGCCAGGGACTCAAAAGTGGTGAAGCAGACCTCCCCCCGGAGGCGGACTTCCAGGAACGGGGTTTCCTCCAGGGCTGCCAGCACCACCTCCTCGGAGAACGGGTACCGCTCCAGCAAGTCCGGCAAAGCGGCCAGGCCCTGGAAGGAGACCCGCCGGCGGACGAGCTCCGCTTGGGCCTTCACCTCGCCGGCCAGGGCCCGCTGCCAAACCGGGAGATCTTCCCCAGCCACGATCCGCCCCCCAGGGCTCTTCCCCTCGACTTCCAAGCGGGCGAGCCTCCCGGTCGAGAGGAGCTCGGGCAGGGCGGCCCGCGCCTGGGGGGTGGCCAACTCGGCGAGTTCGTCGGGAGAGAGATCCCCGGCCGACCGCACCAGCTCCACCAGCTCCGCCCCGGTGCGGGCTCTCTCCCGACTGGCCAGGGCCGCCACCGCCGCCGGATCGATCTCCTCCGCCAGGTCCCGCCCCAGCAGAGTGGCCAGTTCCTCCCGGGGCAAAGGGGCCTGGAGGGGGGCGGCCTTGGGCTCGTCCCACTGGTAGAGGTACTCCGCCTGGAACTCGAACAGCAGCGCAGCGGAGAACGGGGAGGGGGCCTTCAGTGCCTTGGCCACCAGCTCCAGTTCCCCTGTCCGGAGCCGGCGCAGGAAATCTTCGAGCTCCTTCACCGGCAGGAAGTCAGACAGGATCTCGCGCAGGGTCTCGGTCACGATGGGGAAACCCGCTTGGGACTTGGCCGCAGCCAAAAGGTCCCTGGCCCGGAGGCGCTGGAGCCAGAGCGGGGTCCGCCTGCCCGGCCGGCCCCGGGGGAGGAGCAAGGCCCGGGCGGCGTTCTGCCGGAACCGCAGGCCGAAGAGCGGCGAGGAGAGGACCTCCGAGAGCAGCCGCTCCTCCACCTCCTCCGGGGTGAGGGAGCGGATGACCTCCAGGACGCGGCCGAACGGGACGCCGGTGAACCGAAACAAGATCCCGCCCTCCGAGTGGAGGGAGTCCGGGACCAGCTTGAGCCGGCGGCGGAAGGCCGCCTGGAGGGCCAACAGCCAGGCCAGGTGGAACCGCCCGCCCAAGGGGGTGAGGATCGCCACCCGCAGGCCACCGGCCTCGTCGGGGAAGCCCTCGATCACCAGCCTCCGGTCGGTGGGCACCGCCGACTTCTCCCGCTGGCGGGCGATGTAGCGCACCAGGTTCTCGGCCGCGGCTCCCTCCAAACAGCAGGTCTCCCTGAGCCAAGGGAGGAGCTCCGGGTCGGAGAGGCGCGCCTCGATCTCCCTGGCCAGGGCCCCCACCCGCCGGCCCAGCTCGACATCCCGGGAAAAAAGCTCCCCCCGCCAGAAGGGGAGCTTCGCCGGCCCCTCCCCCGGGGCCACCACCACCCGGTCGTGGGTGATCTCCCGCACCCGCCAGCGGGAGGTGCCCAGGAGGATCACCTCCCCCTCCCTGGTCTCGTAGACGAACTCTTCGTCCAGCTCCCCGATCCGGTCCCCGGATTCGGTGTAGACGCCGAACTGGCCGGTGTCGGGGATGGCCCCGGCCGAGGTTATGGCCACGTGCCTGGTGCCGGGGAGGGGGTGGAGCACGTCGTGTACCTGGTCCCAGGAGATCCGGGCCCGCAGGGGGAGCCCGGGGCGGGAATCCCTCCCCGACAGCATGGAGAGCACCCGGCGGAAGGTGCCCTCGGGAAGTTCGCGGTAGGGGTAGGCCCGGCGAATCGTGTCGAACACCTCCCGCGCCGGGATCGGGCCGGCCGCCACCAGGGCCACAATCTGTTGAGCTAAGATATCGAGCGGGTTCTTGGGGATCCTCACCGGGGCCAGGTCCACCTCCCGCATCCCCCAGGCCACCGCCGCCAACTCCAGAAGGTCCGCCCGGGTCTTGGGGACGAGCCTGCCTTTGGCCGCTGCCCGGAACAGGTGCCCGGCCCGGCCCACCCGCTGCAGGGCCCTCGCCACCGAGCGGGGGGATTCCACCTGGACCACCAGGTCCACCAGCCCCATATCGATCCCCAGCTCCAGGGAGGCGGTGGCCACCAGGGCCGGGAGTTCCCCGGCCTTGAGCGCCTCCTCCAGTGCCCGGCGCCGCTCCTTCGCCACCGAACCGTGGTGAACCCGGGCGAGTTCGTAGCCGGCCAGTTCGTTGAGCTCGGCGGTGATCCGCTCCGCCGCCCGACGGTTGTTCACGAACACGATGGTGGAGCGGTGGGCTTGGATGAGCTCCAGGAGCTTTTGGTAGATGGCCGGCCAGATGGTGCCCTCGGGCAGGGCGGCCATGTCCGGGACCGGGGAGATCACCTGCACGTCGAGCTCCTTCCGCAGGCCGGCGTCCACGACCTCCACCTCCCGGGGCACCAAGGTTCCCTCCTGGAGCTCGTAGCCCCCCAGGAAGCGGGCCACCTCCGGAAGGGGCCGGATGGTGGCCGAGAGCCCGATCCGCTGGTAGGGGCCGGCCAGCTCAACCAGCCGCTCCAGACACACCGCCAGGAAGGTACCGCGTTTGTTCCCAGCCAGGGCGTGGATCTCGTCCACGATCACGTAGCGCACTGCCCGGAGGGTCTCCCGGGCCCGGGGGGAGGTGAGCATGAGGTGCAGCGACTCCGGGGTGGTGATGAGGATATGGGGTGGCCGGCGCACCAGCCGCTGCCTCTCCGCTTGGGAAGTGTCCCCGGTCCTCACCCCCACTCGGATCTCCGGGATCTTCTCCGAACGGGCCTGGGCCAGCCTCAGGATGCCGGAGAGGGGGAAGTTCAGGTTGCGCTCGATGTCATAGCCCAAGGCCTTCAAGGGGGAGACGTACAGGGTGTGAACGCCGGGGGAGAGGTCCTCCTCCGGCCGGCGCACCAGCTCGTCGATGGCGAACAGAAACGCGGCCAGGGTCTTGCCGGAGCCGGTGGGGGCCTGGATCAGGGTGTGTTTCCCGGCGGCGATGGGGGGCCAGCCCAGGGCCTGGGCCGGGGTGGGCTCCCCGAACGCCCCCCGGAACCAGTCGGCCACCAGGGGATGAAAGAGCGCCAGTACATCTCGTTGGGGCACAGGCTATTTTAGTGTCCGGCCTCGGATGCAGGAAGCCAACCTTGCGTTAAGATTAGTCGCCATGGAATCGGGATGGCTTAAGCCCTTCAAGATAAAGGTAGTGGAACCAATCTCCCTCCCCCCGCCCAACCGCCGCCGGGAGCTCCTTGAGAAGGCTGGCTACAACCTGTTCAATCTGGATGCTCAGGAGATCTACATCGACCTGCTCACCGATTCCGGCACCGGGGCCATGTCTCAGGCTCAGTGGGCCGCCCTGATGGAGGGGGACGAGGCCTACGCTGGCTCCCGCTCCTTCCGCCAGTTCCTCAAAACGGTGCAGGAGATCACCGGCATGCCTTATGTGCTCCCCACCCATCAGGGCCGGGCGGCGGAACACGTGTTCTTCTCGTGCCTGCTTTCTGGTGGAGAGGTGATACCCAGCAACGCCCATTTCGACACCACCCGCGCCAACATCCAAGCCCTGGGGGCCACCCCGGTGGACCTCCCCTGCCCGGAGGCCACCGACCCGGAGGCAGACTTCCCGTTCAAGGGGAACATGGATCTGGCCGCCCTGGAAGCCCTGCTGGAGAGGGAGAAAGGCCGGATTCCCTGTGTGATGCTCACCCTCACCAACAACACCTGGGCCGGCCAGCCGGTCTCCCTGGCCAACATCCGGGCCGTCTCGGAGCTGGCCCGGGCCCACGGGGTCCCCCTGATCCTGGATGCGGCCCGCCACGCGGAGAACGCTTACTTCATCCACGCTCGGGAGCCGGGACAGGCCAAAAGGCCCCCCCGGGAAATCGCCCGGGAGGTGTTTTCCCTGGCCGCTGGTTGCTTGATGTCCGCCAAGAAGGACGGCTTGGGGAACATCGGCGGCTTCATCGCCCTGCGCTCTGGGGAGCTCTACGAGCGGTGCCGGGAGCGGCTGATCTTGGTGGAGGGATTCCCCACCTACGGTGGCCTGGCCGGGCGGGACTTGGCCGCCCTGGCGGTGGGGCTGCAGGAAGCCCTGGAGCTCGAGTACTTGCGAGACCGGGTGGGGCAGGTGGAGTGGCTGGCCAGGCGATTGCGGGAGGTAGGGATCCCGGTGTACTGGCCTCCTGGGGGGCACGCGGTGTATGTGGACGCCGGCCGGCTGCTCCCCCACATCCCCAGGGAAGCCTTCCCCGGCCAGGCCCTGGTGTGTGCCCTTTATCTGGCAGGGGGGATCCGGGCGGTGGAGGTAGGCTCCCTGATGTTGGGGCAGGGGGCGAAGCTGGAGCTGGTGCGGCTGGCCATCCCCCGGCGGGTCTACACCCGGGAACACTTGGAATGGGTGGTGGACACGTTCTGCCGAATCAAGGAGCGAGCGGCGGAGCTGCGGGGGCTCCGGCTGCTGGCCGGGGAGGGCCCCCTGCGCCATTTCGTGGCCCGGTTCGCCCCCCTACACTAGAGGGTCCTCTCTGGGGCGAGTTTTGCCCCCGGGGGCCCCTCCGGATATACTCCCTGAGCTTTTCAGCTCTTGGAGCATGCCAGGGGCTTACGGGAGAACATGAGTGCCAGGGGCGGTAATGCGGCCACTGAGTGCAAAACCAGAAAAAGTTCCTAAACCGTCGAGGTGATCTGGATGGCAAAAGCTCGCACCATCTGCTTCGTGGGCCACTCCGGCTCGGGGAAGACTAAGCTGGCAGGAACCCTCCTCTCCCAGGCGGGGGTGAAGGACGAAATAGCCTTCGACCAGTCCCCGGAGGAGAAGCGACGCGGCTACTCCATCGACCTGGCCATCGGCGCTTGCACCTATCAGGGAGGGCCTCTCAACTTGTTGGTCACCCCCGGGTTGGGGGAGTTCGTGGAAGAGATCTACAAGGGGATGGAGGCGGCCGACCTGGTGGTGCTGGTGGCCAACGCCGAAAAACCGGTGGAGGTGGTCACAGAGCAGGCCTGGGAAATCCGGTCTCGGATGGGGAAGCCGGCGCTGGTGTTCGTGAACATGATGGACAAGCCCAACGTGAACCCCGATAAGGTGCTCTCCGAACTCCGAGAGGCCCTGGGGGCGAAGCTGTGGCCCCTCCAGTTGCCGGTGCGGGAGGGGGAGAAGTTCCTGGGGTTGTACGACCTGATCGAGGAGAAACCGGTGGGCTTCTCGGGGGAAGTGCCGGCAGACCTCAAGGCGAAGAGTGCCGAGGTGCGAGCTGAGCTGCTGGAGGAAGTGGCCACCTTCGACGACGCGCTGGTGGAAAAGGTGCTGGCCGACGAACCGCTCACCGGGGAGGAGGTGGCCGCCGCCCTGAAGCAAGGGGTGGCCGAGGGCGGGATCGTGCCGGTCCTGTGGGGGTCGGCGGAGACCGGGCAGGGAATCCCCCAGCTCCTCGAGGCCCTGGCCTCCCTGACCCCAGAGCCCACCGGGGACGATCAAGTCCGCCTCCGCGTGTTCTCCCTGGCCATCGACCCCTATTTGGGAAAGCTGGCCTACGTGCGGGTGCTGGGGGGCAAGGTGGCCGAAGGGGACTCCCTGGTGAACCTGCGGAGCGGGGAGAAGCTTCAGGTGCGGGACGTGTACGCCTTCCGGGGCACCAAGCTGGAGAAATCGGGCAGCGCCGAGCTGGGAGAGGTGGTGGCTTTGGGGAAGCTGGACGGGGTGGCTTTGGGAGACACCCTGGCCGCCAGCCCCGAGGTGGAACCCCTGCCGGAGATCCCGTTCCCCAAACCGGTGTTCTCCCGGGCCATCGTGCCCAAGTCCCAGGCCGACGACGAGAAGATGAGCATGGTGTTGCGGGACCTGGTGGCCACCAAGGCCACCCTGGATTTCCAGCGGGACCCGGTGACCAAAGAGGCGATCTTGTCGGGCATGGGGGACGTGCAGCTGGACGTGTTGGCCGAGAGGCTGCGTACTCGCTATCAGGTAGAGGTGGAGTTCCGGGTGCCCAAGATCCCCTACCGCGAGACGATCCGCAAGACTGCTCAGGCCCAATACCGGCACAAGAAGCAGACCGGGGGCCGGGGGCAGTTCGGCGAGGTGCACCTCAGGATCGAGCCCCTGCCGCGGGGGGCGGGGTTCGAGTTCGCCGACGAGACCAAAGGAGGGGTGATCCCGGGCCAGTTCATCCCCGGGGTGGAGAAGGGGGTACGGGAGGCCATGCAGGAGGGCATCCTGGCCGGCTACCCGGTGGTGGACGTGAAGGCGGCCGTGTTCTACGGTCAATACCACCCGGTGGACTCCTCGGAGCTGTCCTTCAAGATCGCCGCCCGGGAGTGCTTCAAGCTGGCCGCCCAGCAGGCTGAACCCACCTTGCTTGAGCCCATCATGCACCTGGCGGTGACCACCCCGGAGGCGTTCACCGGGGACATCATCTCCGACCTCAACTCCCGCCGGGGGCGCATCCTGGGCATGGAGTCCCAGGGGGGCAAGACGGTGATCAGGGCAGAGGTCCCCCTGGCAGAGGTCATGTCCTACGCCCTGGACCTCAAGTCCCTCACCCAAGGGCGGGCCACCTTCCAGATGGAGTTCGTGCGCTACGACTACGTGCCGGCGCAACTGCAGGAGAAGGTGGTGGCCCAGGCCAAAGCGGGAAAGGATGAAAGTTAGGGAGTGGATGAACCCCGAGCCGCCCACCATCTCGGCCCAGGCCCCGGTGGCGGAGGCAGAGAAGCTGGCCGAGGAGCACGGGTTGGCCATCGTGTACGTGGTGGGGGAGGAGGGTCAGTTGGTGGGCTTCCTCACCCGCAAGGCCATCTCCGCCGCCCCGGACCCGGCCCTGGCCAGCGGCAAGCTGGCCGCAGAAGTGCCCCTGGTCCTGTCCCCGGATGACCCCTTGGAGCGGGCAGTGGTGCTCCTGGGGGAAAGACACATCCTGCTCCCAGTGGTGGAGGAAGGCAAACTGGTGGGGATCATCTCCCGCACCGGGGCCTTCCGTGCCCTGGCCAAGATGGCCGGTTTTGGCGAGGAAGGGGTGCGCATCCGGATCAAACTCTCCCAACCCAGCGACATCTACCGGGCCCTGGAAGTGTTGGGCAAGAACGAGTTGGAGCTGGTGGCGGTGATGCGAGCCGGGGATGAAGAGGTGATCTTCCACATAAAGGGCCTGGAGGACCGCCAGCGGCTCTTTTCTGAGCTTCAGGAGGCTTTGTCGTGACCTCTCCGCTAGCCCGGGCCACGCTCCAGGTGGACACCCGAGCCCAGGCGGAGGTATTGGACATCACCCCGCAAGTGGAAGAGGCAGTGCGGGAACTGGGGATGAACCAGGGGGTGGTGCTCCTCTATTGCCCCCACACCACCTGTGCCCTCACGGTGAACGAGGTGGCAGACCCCGACGTGCGGGACGACGTGCGCCGCGCTTTGTGGGCGTTGGTGCCCGCGATCCGCTTCCGGCACATAGAGGGGAATTCCCCTGCTCACCTGTTGGCAGCGATGCTGGGGCCGTCCTTGCTCCTGCCCGTGGAGGGGGGCAAGTTGGCCCTGGGCACTTGGCAGGGCGTGTACCTGTGTGAGTTCGACGGCCCGCGTTCCCGTCAGGTGTGGGTGTATCCACTGGCCGCAAGCCCGTAGCACCCTCCCGGGGAGCACTTGCCTGAGGCCCGAATCTGCCAGCGGGTAGAGGAGCAGCGGAGGGTAGGTGCGCCCAGCACCCTGAGCCCTGTCTTTAAGGTAAAATTGACGCACTTCAATGGGGGGCTTCGTTGCTTTACGGAAATCTAGATAGGAAGCTGCCATGCCTTCGAGACACGTCAGCTGAGGCGCTATGTCGCAGGCCTAGCCGTGCGCGCCCTCCTCACAGAGATCGAGTTCAAGATGTGGGTACCGGGCACAGAGGTTGGGGTAGTTATGGAAACCCGCTTGAGTGGATCGCCGGGGGACCTGCGGCCCTGACCGGAAGCGACGATGACTACATCGAGATCCGATTGGATTACCAGGGCCCAGCCACCTCACCTGTTGGCTGACAGAGGCAGGCTGGGTGCCCCTTCCCAACCGGGCTCCCAAGCACTGCAGGTGGCGCGAAGGATGTCAGCTCGCTGCCCCTCGCGGGGGTAGCCAGCACGAGCATCCCGGTGGCGGTGCTTTGCTCCAAGTCCCGAGCTCAGTGCGGAGCCCGGCTCAGCTCCAGCAGGGCCAGGGCAGCCAAGGTTTTCCCATCACCCGCCCCGACCCGGGCTAGCTCTGCTAGGTCCCGTTTGGAGAAGAACCGCACCTGGGAGATCTCGGAGGCAGGCCGGGGCTCCCCTGTAACCCCCTGGGCGAGAAACAGGTGGATGAGCTCGTTGGAATATCCGGGAGTGGGGTAGATCGCCCCCAGGGGGACCAAGTTTTCTACAGCCAGCCCGGTTTCCTCCCGCAGCTCCCGCCTGGCCGCCTCTTCCGGCGATTCCCCTGGTTCCAGCTTGCCAGCCGGGATCTCCCACAGCTCCCTCCCCGCCGCGGGCCTCTCCTGCTGCACCAGGAGCACCCGCCCCGCTCGGTCCAGCACCAGCACTGCCACCGCCCCGGGGTGCTCCACCACCTCCCGCGGCCCCCGGGAGGTCGGCAG
Source organism: Acetothermia bacterium UBA3574 (assembly GCA_002375935.1). GTDB lineage: Bacteria > Bipolaricaulota > Bipolaricaulia > Bipolaricaulales > Bipolaricaulaceae > DFNF01. The sequence continues at coordinate 19,879 of DFNF01000061.1, read as the reverse complement.
CACCCGCACCGAGATCAGCCGGCCGCGGAAGGCATACTCAGCCAAGCTGCTTCTGCGCCTCCTCGAAGCCCAGCTCCAGGGCCCGGCGGTTGATCTCCACCAACCCCTGCCTCCCCCGCTCCCCCAGCTCGTGGGCCATGGCCTCCATCGCCGCCTCCAGGGGCACTACCCGGCAGGCAGCCAGCAACGCCCCCAGGGCCACCATGTTCAGGACCCGCGGGTTGCCTAGCTCCTGAGCGATGTCGTTGGCCGGCACTGCCACCCCCACCACGTCCGGCCTCTCTACCCCCCGCCGGATTAGGGAGGAGTTGAACACGATCGCCCCCTGGGGGGCCACTTGCGGCTCGAACCGGTCCAGGGAAGGGAGGTTCAACGCCACCAACGCCTGGGGGGCGTCCACGATGGGGGAGCCGATCATTCTTCTAGAGAGCACCACCGTGCAGTTGGCCGTCCCCCCGCGCATCTCCGGCCCGTAAGAAGGCAGCCAAGTGACCTCCAACCCCTGCTCCATGCCGGCCCGGGCCAGGATCTTCCCGGCGAGCAAGATCCCCTGACCCCCGAACCCAGCGAAGATCACCCCGAACTCCATCGCCCCGTCCCCCTTCTTTTCACTCATCGCGCACCTTCAGGTCCCCCAAGGGGAAGAACTGCATGGCCTTCTCCGTGACCCACTTCTGGGCCTCTACCGGCGGCATCCGGAAGTTGGTGGGGCAGGTGGCCAGCACCTCCACCAAGGAGAACCCTTTCCCCTCTAGCTGGTTGCGGAAGGCCTTCAGGATGGCCTTGCGGGCCAGCTGCACGTGGCGGGCGTCGTGCACCGATTGGCGGGTGATGTAGGCCGGGGCGTCCAGTTGAGCCAGCATCTCTGAGATCTTGAGGGGGTAGCCGGTGAGGGCAACGTCCCGGCCCTGGGGGGTGGTGACGGTGCGTTGGCCCGGAAGGGTGGTGGGGGCCATCTCCCCCCCGGTCATGCCGTAGATCTGGTTGTTGACGAAGATGACGGTGAAGTTCTCCCCCCGGGCGGCGGCGTGCACCGTCTCCGCGGTGCCGATGGCGGCCAAGTCCCCGTCCCCCTGGTAGGAGAACACGATGAGGTCGGGATTGGCCCGCTTGAGCCCGGTGGCCACCGCACAGGCCCGGCCGTGGGCGGCCTGGATGAAATCACACCGGTAAAACCGATACAGAAACACCGAACACCCCACCGGGGCGATCCCCACCGTGCGCCCCTGGATCCCCAGCTCGTCAATGGCCTCGGCGATCAGACGGCCGATGATCCCGTGATGGCAGCCCGGGCAGTAGGTGTAGGGGGCGTCGGACAGGGCCCGGGGGCGGCCGAATACCTTCTGGTAACCAGGAGGGATCTCTACGCTAACTTGAGACATGCTTCTTCACCTCGCTCAGGATCTCCCTGGGGGTGGGGACCACCCCGCCCAGCTCGCCGTAGAACGGGGTCTTGGCCCGGCCCTCCACCGCCAGCCGCACGTCCTCCCACATCTGCCCGGCCGAGAGCTCCACGGTGAGGATGGTGGGCACGCGCTCGGCCAGCTCCCGGAGGGGCTCGTAGGGGAACGGCCACAGGGTGATGGGCCGCAGGAGCCCGGCCTTGATCCCCTCCTCCCGGGCCCGCTCCACCACCGTCTTGGCGATCCGGCCCATGGTGCCATAGGCCACCAACACGATCTCGGCGTCGGCGGTCTCCACTTCCTCCCAGCGCACCTCGCTGCGCTCTATTTCCCGGTAGGTGTCCTGCAGGACGCGGTTCATCTCCCGCAGCCCCTGGGGAGAGAGGTCGAAGCTCAAGATCACGTTCGGCTCCCGCCCCTCGGCCCCGGTGAGCGCCCAGGGCTTTTCCGGAATCGAACTCGGATCCACCGGGGGAGGGAGTTCCACCGGCTCCATCATCTGGCCCAGCATGCCGTCCCCCAGGATCATGGCCGGCACCCGGTACTTGTCGGCGAGGTCGAAGGCCAACATCACCAGCTGGGCCGCCTCGGGCACGGTGGAGGGGGCGAGCACGATGAGCCGGTAGTCGCCGTGTCCACCCCCCTTGGTGGCCTGGAAATAGTCCCCCTGGGCCGGGGCGATGTTCCCCAACCCCGGCCCGCCTCGCATCATGTTCACGATCACGCACGGGAGCCGGGAACCGGCCAGATACGAGATGCCCTCTTGTTTGAGGCTGATCCCGGGGGAGGAGGAGGAGGTCATGGTCCTCACCCCGGCAGCGGCTGCCCCATACACCATGTTGATGGCCGCCACCTCGGACTCGGCCTGCAAGAACACCCCGCCCCGCTTGGGCAGCTCCCGGGCCATGTACTCCACCAGTTCCCCCTGGGGGGTAATGGGGTAACAGAAATAACATTTGAGGCCGGCCCGGATGGCCGCCTCGGCGATGGCCTCGTTCCCCCGCATCAACACCCGGCTCATACCGCCTCCTTAGGCTGGTCCGGCTGTTGGCGATAGACCTCAATGGCCACATCAGGGCACATCTGAGCACAGATGGCACAGCCGGTGCATTTCTCAGGGTGGAGCATGGTGGCCACGTTGTAGCCGGAGCTGTTGTACTCTCCCGAAAACCCCAGCACCCCAAATGGGCAGGCGTCGATGCACAGCCCGCAGCCCTTGCACCGCTCCCGATCGATGACTACCAATCCCTTGGGCATCTCTCCTCCCCCTCAGAATCCCTGGGACAACCGTTTGCCACGGTGGCGCTGCAGTCGAGCCAGGCCTTCCTGAGCCCGCTTGAGCCAACGCTCCAGCTGCCACTCCAATCGGTCTTCCCTGGGGACGGGACTCGGGGGAGTCAGGGAACGTCCGGCCAACTGGGACTGCATCCGCACCACTTCCCGGTGGTACTCCACCGCCTCCCGGTCCCGGGGGGTAACCCGAGTCAGGGAGAGGGAAGGGCGCCCTTGGCGATCGAACCCGATCACCTTGAGCACCAATTCTTGTCCCACCCGGAGGTGGTCTTCTAATCGCCTGGGCATGGGGTCGGCCACCTCGGCTGCGGGGAGAAAGCCGACCTGGCCCTGAGGCAGGTCGATCAACGCCCCATGGGGACGGAGCTCGGCCACCTTCCCCACCACTAGTTCCCCCACCTCGTGGGCCATGATCACCTCAGGCTTTGACGACTTTCCCGGCCTTCAGACAGCGGGTGCACACCAACACCCGCCGGCGCCTGCCCCCCTGGACGATGCGGACCCGCTGCAAGTTCGGCAGGCGGACCCGGATGGAATGTTTCCCGGAGTGGGAGACGGATTTCCCGTACTCGGGCCGGCGACCACATATCGCACACACCTTGGCCATCAAACCTCCTTTGCCTTCCCCACCGGGGGCTGAAGGTAGAGGGGCTCCAGTGGCCCTCCCCCCTGGGCTTCAAACCTGGCCAACCCCAACCGGGCCACCGCCCCTGGGCTTGGCCAGGCCAACCCCTCGGCCACCACCGCCTGGGGCACCGCCCGGCGGATGTCAGCCGCGAACATGGCTGCCCCTGAGCCCACCACCAACACCTCCGGCTCCCCGGTCAGCTTCTCCAACGCTTGGGAAACCGGCAGCACGGATTCCCGCCCCGCTCGATCCTCCCTGGCCCAAGCATGATACACGAACTGGCGCCGGTCGTGGATCCACACTGCCACCCGCCCGGGCCACCAGCGGGCCACGGGCATCCCCAACGCCTCCGTTTGCCGCACCCCCACCGTGGGCAGGGAGTGAGCTTGGGCCAGGGCCTGGGCGAAGGCGATCCCGATCCTGAGGCCGGTGAAGGAACCCGGGCCCACGTCCACCGCCACCAGCCCCAGGTCCTGGGGACCGATCCCCGCTGCTTGCAGCACCGCTTGCACGCAGCCCGGCAGAAGCTCGCCGTGTTGTCTGGCGGCGAAAAAGGTGGCCTCGAACAACTCGCCGCCGGGGGCGAGCAGGGCAGCCCCGCCCCTGTCCCCAGCGGTCTCCAAGGCCAAAACGAACATGGGCACACATTTTACCTCCTAGATTAAGAAACTCAATTAAAGCCCGCTCCAAGCGCGGGTCGTGAGGGCTCAGCTCCCCACCAGCACCGGGGCCGGGGGGGAGAGTGAGGAGAGGAAATCCCGGGCCCGGCGTAGGTCGTCCTGGATCTGTCGGCCCAGCTCCCGGGGGCCGGAGAACCTCATGTCGGGTCGTAGTTGCGAGAAGAGGGCCACTTCCAGGAGGCCTTCGGGTTCCGGCTCAGGCGAGGATAGGAGATGAAGCTCGCAGGTGGGGGGAAGGTGGGGGAAGGTGGGGCGGCTGCCCAGGTAAAACAGCCCGGCCCCGCTGCCCCCGGACCAACGTGCCCAGGCCAAGTACACCCCGGCCGGGGGCCTGAGCTGCCCGGGCCACAGCTCCAGGTTCACTGTGGGGAACCCCAGTTTGCTGGCCAGCCCCACGCCAGACACCCTCTCCCCCCACAGCATGGGGGGGCGGCCTAGCAATTTCCCCGCCTCCTCCACCCGGCCGGCTCGTACCAGCTCCCGGATGCGCCGGCTAGAGATCACCTCCCCGGTGGCATCTGTCCGGGGTGGAACCACCCGCACCTGCAGCGAGAACCGCTGCCCCAGTGTTCGCAGGAGGTCCACATCTCCCCGGGCCCGGTGCCCGAACCGGTGGTTGGGGCCCACCACCACCACCTTGGCCCCCAGGGCCCCCACCAGTTCCCGGCTCACGAACTCCTCCGGGGAGAGGTGGCGGACCTCGGGCCAGGGTTTGACTAGCACCCGGTCACAGAACCTTTCAAGCAAAGCCTGTTTGGCCGGCAGGGGGAGGAGGGCCTCCCCGGTGGGGGGGAAGGTGTAGGCCACAGCCGGGACCCCCCACTCCCTGGCCGACCGGCGGGCTTCCCGGAGCAGAAACTGGTGCCCCAGGTGCACCCCGTCGAACCTCCCCACGGCCACCACCGAGCCCCGGGCCGAAACCAGCTCTGGGGAGGAGGTTGAGCCAGGAGAGTTCGTGTCCGGAAGCATCGGTTCCATTTCAATTTCAATCTAGGAAACTTCCGGCAGGCGGCCCATCCTGAGCCCGCTAATAGGTGCCCTCGGTGAAGATGACCCAGCCCTCGGGGCGGCGTTTGGCATAGGCCAGCTCCTCTCCGCCCGGGGACCAGGCGGGGAACGCATCCCGCCACTCGTCGTAGGTGAATGGGGTGAGGTCGGTGCCGTCCTTCCTGATCACGTAGATATCGGTGAGGCCACTGCGGCCGCTTTCGAAGGCGATCCACTCCCCATCTGGGGAGAAGCGGGGGCACCAATCGAAGAACGGATCCTCGGTGAGTTGCTGGATCGCCCCGGTCCTGAGATCCATGATGAACAGCTCCCAGCTCTCCGTGGTTTCCCCCGGCCACAGGGCGACGAAGCACAACAGGTCCCCGCTGGGGGAAACGTCCGGGCAGGCCTCCTGGAACGGGGTGTGGGTGAGGGGGCGCACCTCTTTTGTTTCCAAGTTCACCAGCACCAGGTCAGTTTGGCCATCTGTCTCCTCCACCAGCACCACCGATTGACCGTCCGGCATCACCTCGGGCTGGTGGATGGGGACGGGGGAGCGATAGAGTTCTTCCGGCTCTCGCCCATCCAGCCACCCCCGCCACAACACATACTGCTCCTCCCAAGGGGTCACGTAGGCGAACCACTCGCCATCCGGCGAGAACCGGGCCCAGGTCACCCGGATCCCCTCCGGGGTGAGGGCGCTGGGGGGGGAGGAGCCGTCCTTCTGCCAGAGGAACACCTGCCCACCCTGGCAGAAAAGCAGGTGCAGGTTCTGGATCGGTGCCCAGTCCAAACTGGTGAGGTCTTGGAAGCCGGAATTGGCCAGGGTCATCCCCAACCAAACCGCCACCCAGAGACCGACCAGGGCGAAGCCCTTGGCCAGCCGACCGCTGCCCAGCTTCAGTAGTCCTTCGCCTTGCACGTTCATCCTCGGTGCCCCCTTCGTGAATCCCGTCCCCGGGTGCCTAAGTCCGATTTCCCCAAGTTCAGCGAAAACATTCTACCAACTCCGGGCTGGGGAAGCCGGGCGCTTGTCCCCTGTGCGGTTGCCCTGCCCAGCGGGCATCCTTAACATGACACCTGAAAGGAGGAGAGGTGACCAAGCTGGGTTGGTGGACAGGAGCCCTGGCCCTGGTGGCGCTGCCCCTCTTTGGGGAGCAGGTGATAAGCGGGGATTTTCACGAACACGCGTTGGCGGTGCTGAGCGCGGAAAGCTTCGCGGTGGCGGAGGGGCGTCAGGTGCTGATCTGGTCGCTTTCTAGCTTGGACGCCCCCCAGGAAGTGCTTTCCGGGGCAGTGGGCCCGGTGTGGTCGCTGGCCGCATCTCCAGACGGGTCCCTGCTGGCGGCCGGGGACCAGGACGGCATGATCACCATTTGGTCCTTGCCACGAAGAGAGCTCGTCTTTTCCCTGCCCGCGCATGCCTACGGGATCTGGGCCCTGGCCTTCTCTCCCGACGGGAAGCTGTTGGCCTCCGGGTCTCATGATTCGGAAATCCGCCTGTGGGATGTGGAAACCGGGATGGAGGTCGGCCTGCTGAGCGGCCACCGGAGCTGGATCCGGAGCTTGTCCTTCTCCCCAGATGGGAGGCTATTGGCCTCCAGCTCCTGCGACGGCACGGTGCGGGTGTGGGACGTGATGACCTTGCGCCAGCTGGTGGAGATCCCGGCCGGGGCAGACGGCATTTACTCGCTCTCCTTTTCCCCGGATGGCCGCTGGCTTGCGTGGGGCAACTACGAGGGGCACCTGAAGCTTTACCGGGCGGGCAGCTGGGACGAAGTCTGGGTGTCCGGCCCCGGGGCCGGAGTGGCCATCCGGGCCCTGGCCTTTTCCCCAGACGGCCGCCTCATCGCCACCGGGGAGTATCCCAAGCGGGTGCGGCTGTGGGATGCCCGCACCGGGGAGGAGCTAGCTCAGTTGGGGACGCACGATCGGGCGGTGTGGGGGATAGCTTTCTTCCCGGACGGCCGGCGGCTGGTCACCACCTCCGAGGACGGCACGGTGAGGATCTGGGAGGTGCCGGCGGGGCTGCCGTGAGCGGGGCCTGGGACTCCTTGAACCGACGAATTGTCAACTGCCGCCGTTGCCGGCGGCTGGTCTCGTTTCGGGAAGAAGTGGCCCGGAGGAAGCGGGCTGCCTTCCGGAAAGAGGAGTACTGGGGCCGGCCGGTGCCCGGGTTTGGCGACCGGGAGGCACGGCTCCTCATCGTGGGGTTGGCCCCGGCTGCCCATGGGGCCAACCGCACCGGCCGCATGTTCACCGGGGATGGCCCCTCCGGGGCTGGGGATTTCCTGATGCGGGCCCTCCACGAGCTGGGGCTGGCTAGCCTCCCCTACTCCCGGGCGCGGGAGGACGGCTTGGAGCTCTCCGGGGCCTTCTTGAGCGCGGTGGTGCGTTGTGCCCCGCCGGGGAACCGCCCCACCCGCGAGGAGATCGAAAAATGCCTTCCGTTTCTGGTGGAGGAACTGAGACTCCTGCGGGAGGTGCGGGCAGTGTTGGCCCTGGGGCGAGTGGCCTTCTCCGGCTGCCTGAGGGCGCTGGAGTCGCTGGGGGCGGCGCTTCCTAACCCCCGACCCAGGTTCTCCCACGGGGCGGTGTATGAGCTGGGGGGACGCCTCCCAGTATTGGTGGCCAGCTATCATCCCTCCCGACAGAACACCCAGACTGGCCGGCTGACCCCGAGGATGTTTCGGGCCGTGTTGGAAAAGGCCCTGGCCGCGGCCGGCCTGCCAGACCTAGAGGCTCCCGGGCCGAGATGAATATTAAAGCCATTATTTTTGACTTGGACGGCGTGATCGTCGATACCGCCCACCACCACTACTTGGCCTGGCGGCGCTTGGCCGAGGAGCTCGGGCTCGCCTGCTCCCCGGACCTCAAGGACCGGGTGCGGGGGATCTCCAGGATGGAGGCTCTGAAGATCGTGCTCGGGGACGCCTGGCCCACCTACGAACCCCAAGCCCAACAGCTGGCCGATCGCAAGGACGCCTATTATCGGGAGCTCATCGAGGACCTTGGCCCCCGCGACCTCCTCCCCGGGGTGGCGGAGCTGGTGGCCGACCTCAAGGCGAACGGGGTGAAGGTGGGGGTGGCCACGGTCTCCAAAAACGCCGAGCGGGTGCTGACCCAGCTGGAACTCCTCGACGCATTCGATGCCATCGTGGACGGCCACTCCGGGGCCGAAAGCAAGCCCGCCCCGGACCTTTTCCTGTACGCGGCCAGGGAGCTTGGGATCCCCCCCTCCCGCTGCCTGGTCATCGAAGACGCCCCGGCCGGCATCCTGGCAGCGGAGCTCGCTGGGATGCGCAGCCTGGCAGTAGGCGAAGGAAAACTGTTTTCCGGGGTGCGCCCCGACCTCGTCCTGCCCTGCCTCGCCGGCCTCACCTACCAGGGGCTCCTCCGGGCCCTGGCCGGGGCGGCCGAAATGGCCTCTACCTGGCTGGTGGAGCCAGGGGACGGGCTTTCCCCCCGGGCCCAGGAGTCCGTCCTGGCGGTGGGGAACGGGTACCTGTCCACGCGGGGCACCTATGAGGAACACCACCCCGGGGAGCTCAGGGCCACCCTGATCAACGGGGTGTACGACGACGTCCCCATCTACTTCACCGAGCTCGCCAATTGCCCGGATTGGACCGGGGTTGAGCTGGAAGTAGAAGAGGAGCGGCTCTCCCCTGGCTCCGGTCAGGTGGTGTCTGAAGAGAGGACCCTGGACCTGCGGGATGGGGTCCTCCGCCGCCGGGTGCGCTGGAGGCCCCCCCGGGGAGGGGAGGTGGAGGTCCAAACCATGCGGTTCGCCTCCCTGGCAGAGCCCCACCTGTGCCTCCAAACCTACGCCGTCACCCCCCTGGCCGGGGAGACCCGCCTGAGGCTGGAGTTTCCGCTCGCTGGGGCCCCGGCCAACCCGGGGCTCCCCCCGCGGCCGGAGGTCGCCCTCAACCACTGGGAGGTCCGCTTCACCCACGCCGCCGGGCGCCAGGTTCACCTCCTCCTCCGCACCCGGAGCTCCGGGATAGAGCTGGGGGTCTCCCTGGGGATCCGGGTCCAGGGGGTGCCGGAAGGGCGGGTGGAGGTCCAGCCCTGGCCCGGGCCCTGCCCAGGGCTTTCCCTAACCGCGAGGCTCGCCCCCGGGGAGACGCTCCAGGTGACCAAGTTCGTGGCCTACGCCACCTCCCTGGACACCCCCGATCCCTTCTCTCTCTCCCGGGCTCGGCTCGCTGAGGCGGAAAAGAAAGGCGTCGCCCAGCTTCTTTCCGAACATCGGGCGGCCTGGGCCCGGCTATGGGAACGGTGCGACGTGGAGATCGGGGGGGACGAACTCGCCCAGCGGGCGGTCAGGTTCAACCTGTATCACCTCTTGATCGCCGCCCCCTATCACACCGATCGGGCCAGCATCCCGGCCAAGGCCCTAACCGGGTTCGGCTACCGGGGCCACGTGTTCTGGGACACGGACGTGTTCATGCTCCCTTTCTTCGCCTTCACCCTCCCCGAGGTGGCCCGGAACCTGCTCCTCTACCGCTACCACACGTTGCCGGGGGCGCGGGAAAACGCCCGCCACCGGGGCTACGCCGGGGCCCGCTATGCCTGGGAGTCGGCGGCCGACGGCCGGGAGGTCACCCCCAGGTGGGTGCCGGCCGAATCCGGCGAGCCGATTCCCATCCTGTGCGGAGAGCTGGAAGAGCACATCTCCGCAGACGTGGCCTATGCCACCTGGCTTTACTGGCAGGTCAGCGGCGACGATGCCTTCATGCGGGATTTCGGGGCCGAGATAGTGCTCGCCAGCGCCGCCTTCTGGGCCAGCCGGGCGGAACTCAACCCCGAGAAGGGCCGGTATGAAATCCGAGGGGTGATGGGCCCGGACGAATACCACGAACGGGTGGACAACAACGCGTTCACCAACGCCATGGCCAGCTGGAACCTGGAATCGGCGGTGGAGCTGTTCGCCTGGCTCCGGGAGCATTACCCGCGGAAGGCAGAGGAGCTAGTGGAGAAGCTAGGCCTAGGCGATAAAGAACTCGAAACGTGGCGACAGCTAGCCCAGCGCATGTACGTCTCCCAGGACCCCGCCTCCGGGCTCATAGAGCAATTCGCGGGCTTCTTCCAACTGCAGCACATAGACCTCAAGGAGCTGGAGCCCCGCAGCGAGTCTCTCCAAGCCATCCTGGGGCGGGCGGGGGTGCAACAGGCCCAGGTGTTGAAACAACCCGACGTCCTCATGCTCCTTTTCCTCCTCCGGGATCGGTACGACGAGCAGGTGAAGCGGATCAACTGGGACTATTACGAGCCCCGCACCGATCACGAGTTCGGCTCCTCCTTGGGCCCGGCCATCCACGCCGCCCTGGCCTCCGAGCTGGGGGAGGCGGAGCGTGCCTACCGGCACTTCATGCGGGCGGCCCTGGTGGACCTGGAGGACCTGCGGGGGAACACCGCCGAGGGGGCCCACGCCGCCTCCGCCGGGGGGCTATGGCAGGCGCTGGTGTTCGGGTTCGCCGGGCTGCGACTCACCCCGGAAGGGCCGGTAGCCTACCCCCGACTGCCCAGGAAATGGGACCACCTCCGGTTCTCTATTTGTTACCGGGGGCAGTGTTACCGATTCGACCTCTCCCGAGGCCAGACCGGGCCGGTACCACCCGACCGAATCCCCGGCTAAGGCCCTGGTTCCCAAAGGAGGCTTGTGCCCCCGGGGAAAAAATCAGCGTTCCTCGGGATAGAGGCCGAACAAGCCGGTGGGTTCTTCCTTCCGCAGGAGTCTGACCCCGGGCAGTTGGGCAAGCACGAGTTCCGCGGTGTTGTGAACCACTGCCGCCATGAGGTGCCCCCCCAGAGCCTTCCCCCCCTCTTTTCCCACCACCAAGTGGAGGTGGGCGATGGGCTCCCCGGTCTCCTTCTCCCCCAGGTTCCCCTGAAGGGACAAAAGCTCCACCGGTTCAGGCACCTTTTCTTCCAGGTAGCGCTCTCCGTTCCAATAGCCGAAGGAGAGTTCCCGCAGCATGCCGATTCCGGCCAGGACCACTGCCGAGCTCAGTCCCAGCTCCAGCAACGCCTGGGGAAGCCTTTCGCCTTCCTTCAGCCTGATCACCAGAAAATCACCGCTCCGTGCCTTGATCATCGCGCCTCCTTTCCCGCCATCACCAAGTAGAGGTCCGCCACGTTGGTGCCGGTGGGGCCGGTCACCAGGAGGTCCCCGGCTGCTTTCAGGGCCGGATAGGAGTCGTTCTCGGCCAGCGCTTTATGGGGATCCAAGCCGGCGGCCTGGATATGGGCGACGGTGCTTCCGTCCACCACCCCTCCGGCGGCGTCAGTGGGGCCGTCCCGACCGTCGGTGCCCAGCCCGCAGATCACCACCCCCTCCAGCCCCTGGATCCCCAGCGCCGCGGCCAGGGAGAACTCCTGGTTGCGTCCCCCTTTGCCCTCGCCCCGCACGGTGACCGTGGTCTCCCCGGCGGCCACTATCAGGGCCGGGGGCGGAAGTGGCCGTCCGGAGGCGGCCAGCTCCCGGGCCAGGCTGGCGAACACCCGCCCCACTTCCCGGGCCTCCCCCTCCAAGGTAGTGGTGAGGAGCAGTGTCCGGTACCCCAGCTCCTCCCCACGCCGGCAGGCGGCGAGGGCAGCGGTAGTCCCGGACCCCACCACCACGTTTTTCACCCGCTGGAACAGGGGATCGCCGGGCTTGGGGGTCTCCGGCACCAGCCCCTTGACGCCGGCTTCCAGCCTCTGTCGCACCATGTCCGGCACCGCCCCCCACAGCCCCCGGCGGCGCAGTACCTCCACCGCCTCCTGGAAGGTGGTGGGGTCGGGCACGGTGGGCCCGGAGGCGATCACATCCAAGGGGTCGCCGGGCACGTCGGAGAGGATCAGGGAGAACACCTGGGCAGGGGCGGCCAGGCGGGCCAGTTGCCCCCCCTTCACCTGCGAGAGGTGTTTTCGGACGGTGTTCAGTTCCCTGATGGTGGCCCCCGATTTGAGCAGCAGCTGCGTGGTGACCATGAGGTCGGGGAGGGAGATCCCCGGGGCAGGTGAGGTGAGCAAGGCCGACCCGCCCCCCGAGATGAGGACGATCACCAGGTCGCCTTCCTCGGCTTGGGAAAGCAGGTCCACGATCCGAGAGGCTGCCTCCTGCCCGCGGGCATCCGGCACCGGATGGCCGGCTTCCACCACCTCCACCCGCCGGGTCTCGGCCCGGTAACCGTCGGCGGTGACCACCAGCCCCCCGGAGATGAGCTCAGCCAACTCCGCTTCCACCGCTGCCGCCATCCGAGCCGAAGCCTTGCCGAAACCAACGACCCACAGCCTCCCCGGGGGCAGGGGGTGGGGCTGGCCGGCCACCTCCAACCCCTGAGAAGTGCGCCGCAACACGCGCCGCACACATTCCCCCGGCTCCACCGCCTGCAAGGCGGCCCGCAGCACTTGGTGAAGATCAGCCCGCAACCTGTTCTCCTTGCTCACCTCGTCGTCCTCCCCTATCCTGGCCGGTCGTGGATCCGAAACGGAAGCTGGCCGAGGTTGCCCGGCGGCTGCGCCGGGCCTACGGGACCCCTCCCTCCCCGGGAGGGGACCCCCTCGACATCCTGATAAAGACCATTCTTTCCCAGAACACCACCGATCTCAACCGGGACCGGGCTTACCAGAGCTTGCGGGAGGAATTCCCCAGTTGGGAAGAGGTGTTGGCGGCCCCGGAGGAGGAGTTGGCCCGGGCCATCCGAAGGGCGGGGCTGCACCGGCAGCGGGCCGCCCGCATCAAGGCGGTGCTGGCCAAGATAAAGGAAGAACAGGGGCGCCTCTCCCTGGATTTCCTGGCGGGGCTTTCGGATGAGGAAGCGGAACGGTGGCTCCTCGCCCTGCCTGGGGTGGGGAAGAAAACGGCCTACATCGTGCTCCTGTTCGGGCTGCGCCGGCCCCGGTTCCCGGTGGACACCCATGTGGCCCGGGTTACTCGGAGGCTGGGGCTGTTCTCCCGCGGGGAGCCCCACCGGGCCCTGGCGCCGTTGGTACCGCCGGGCAAAGAACTGGAACTCCATTTGAACTTGATTCGGCTGGGCAGGGAGGTGTGCCGGCCTCGCCGGCCCCGCTGCCCGGAATGTCCGCTCGTGGACCTGTGTGCGTGGGCAAAGGAGGGGAGATGACCCGGGAAGAAGCGCTGGCACTGGTGAAGGAGCAGGTGAAGACGACCAACCTGGTGAAGCACATGCTGGCGGTGGAGGCCGGGTTGCGGGCCCTGGCCCCCCGGTTCTCAGAAAACCCGGAGCGGTGGGCCCTGGCTGGGTTGCTGCACGACCTGGATTACGAGGAAACCAAACAGGACCCGGGCCGCCACGGCCGGCTCACGGTGGAGCTACTGGAGCGCCGGGGGTTCGCCGACCAGGAAGTCCTGGGGGCCATCCTGGCCCACGCCGGCCACCGCGAGCCCCACACCCCGCTGGAACGGGCCCTGTGCGCGGTGGACCCCTTGACCGGGCTGATCGTGGCTGCCGCCCTGGTGCACCCTGAGCGGCTGGCGGGGTTGACCGTGAAGAACGTGCTCAACCGGTATCGGGAGAAGGGGTTTGCCCGCTCGGCCTCCCGAGAAGGGATCGCCCGCTGCCGGGAGCTGGGCCTGGAGCTGGAAGAGTTCGTGGGGATAGTGCTCACGGCCATGCAGGGGATACGCAAAGAGCTGGGCCTCTGATCCCCCGGCTTGTGGAAGGGAAAGCGGCCCCCGCCAGGCGGCGGGGGCCGCCCTTGCGGGCAACTCTAGATCGCCCGGACCTCCCGCCGCATGAACAGGACGTAGGAGATCCCGAAGCACACGGCGGTGAGGGCCACCAGGCTCACCAGCTGGGGCCAGACGATGAGCAGGCTTTGCCCCAACGGGAGTGGGTTAGTGGGGACATTCGGCTGCAACAAGGCCTGCACGATCCCCAAGCCGCGATAGGTGGGCATCAACACCGCCCGGGTGGCCTCCTCGAACAACGTGACCGGGGAGAACCGGAGGACCATGTCCCGGATGGCCTCGTGGCGGGCCCACTCCTGTGGGGGGGAGTCCAGGGCCACCGGGGCCAGCTGGTCGGCGATCAGGCCGGCGGCCATGTAGAAAAACAGGGTGAAGAAGAGCCAGACCGCAATCCCTGCCAGGGCGGAGCTGGCCGCCTGTCGGAACAGGATGGAGAACAGGATCCCCAGGGCCAACCAGAACCCCAGGTACACCAAGCCGAGCAAGAAGAAGGTGAACATCCGGGCCAGCTCCCCTCCATCCGGGGGAAAGCCGAGCGCATACAGCCCCAGGCCGAAGATGATCAAGATGATCCCGGCCAGGGCCAGGGCCAGGGTGGCCAGCCCGGCCAGGAACTTGCCGTTGATCCAGGAGTCGCGGTAGATGGGCTGGGCCAGGACCCGGGACACCGTGCCCCGGGAAAACTCGGAGTTCACCGCGTCGAACCCCAGCAGGATCCCCAGCAGGGGGCCGAAGAAGGAGAGGAAGGAGAGGAAGGAGGGCAGCCCCCCCGCCCCTTGGGTGAACAGGCGCAGGTAGACGTAAGAGGTGTCGAGGGGCGGGTTCTCCTGCAGGGACTGGCCGGCCAGGTACACCGCTGCCCCGGCCACGATCAGGATGAGGAAAAACAGGATGATGAACCGTTTGCTTCCGAACAAGTCCGCCAGCTCTTTCCAGAACACCACCCTCATCCTCATCACCCCTGGAAGTAGCGGAGGTAGATTTCCTCGAGGGTGAGCCCCCGGCGCCGGAGTTCCAGCAGTCTGGCCCCCTGTTCCACCACCAGGCGGGCCACCTCCGCCCGCACGTCGGAGTCGGCCCGAAGGAAGAGTCGGCCATTTTGCAGCTTGACCTCTTGGACTCCGGGCAGGGCTTCCAAAGCCGTGGCCAGCTCCGGCCCCGCGCCCTCCACCCTGGCCTCCAGCTCCACTCCCTCGCCGGCAGTCTTGGCCCCCAGCTCGTCCACCGTGCCCTCGGCCACCAGCTTGCCTCGGTGCATGATCCCCACTCGATCGCAGATCCGCTGCACCTGGTGGAGCAGGTGGGAGGAGAGCAGAATGGTCATGCCCTGCTCCCGGCGCATCTCGACGATCATGTCCAGGAGCTGGTTGGCCCCCTCGGGGTCGATCCCGGTGGTGGGCTCGTCCAGGATGGCCAGGCGGGGCCGTTTGATGAGCACGTCGGCGATCCCCAGCCGCTGGCGCATGCCGCGGGAATAGGTTCCCACGGGCCGGTTCGCCACCTCGGTGAGGCCCACCTGTTCCAGCACCTCCCGGATTCTGTCCTTGGATTCTTTGTCCGGGATGCCGTTCAGGCGGGCGATGTAGCGGAGGTTCTCCACCGCGGTGAGGTCGTCGTAGAAGCCCACGTTTTCCGGCAAGTATCCCACCTGTCGTTTCACCTTCAGGGGCTCGCGGGTGGGGTTGAACCCGCACACCTGGACCTCACCAGCCGCCGGCTCGGTGAGCCCCAACAACACCAGGATGGTGGTGGTTTTCCCCGAGCCGTTGGGCCCAAGGAGGCCGTAGATCTCTCCCTCGGCGATCTCCAGGTCCAGGCCGTCCACGGCCTTCACTTCGCGGTAGGCCTTGACTAGCCCCCGCACCGACACCAGCATCCCTTACCTCCTCCCCAACCGTACGAACACGCCGGTGAGGGCGGCCACCACGAACACCACCACCCCCACCCCGATCCAGCCCCAGCCCATGGCTGCCCCGACCGTGACCCGGAGCTCAGCCGAGGCATGGTCCTCTTGACCGGTGGCCACGATCCGCATCTGGTAGTCTCCGGGAATGGCCCGGTTGGGTGGGGTGATGGTGACGGTGACCTTCACCAGGTCGGCCAGTCCGCCGGTGGGGGGCACGCTGTCGACGGTCTCCGGGGCGAACTCCACCGTCCAGCCTTGAGGCTCGTTGACGTGGAAGTTCACGTCGTGGATGGGGGCCGAGCCCAGGTTGCCCAGATAGAGGGTGAACTCCCTGGCCTGCCCTTCGGTGGCTTTGATGTTCCAGGTGTCCCCGCTGCCGGTGATCTCCGCCTCGCTGGCCAGCCTCAGCTCATAGGTGCCGGTGATGGTGGCCCCCAACTCCAAACTGGCCTGGTAGTCCCCGGCTTGGGCTCGGAAGACGATGGAATACTCCCCCTCCTCCGCCCCGGGGGTGGGGACGACCACGAATCGGATGTTTTCCGTGCCGTGGGCGGACACCTTGATGGAGGTGATGCGGGTGTCTTGCTGCCAGCGAGGGGTGAAATAGCCGATCCAGCCCAAGGGCGCCTCCCCGGTCAGCTCCACTACCTGGTCCTCATCGGTTTGGTTCTTGATCTGGATGGTGTAGACGAACTCCTCCCCGGCAGCGTTTTCCAAGGAGGGGTAGTCCACCACCAGCTGCAACACCTCCTCGGTTTCCTCCTCTTCCGGTTGGGCCTCAGCCTCCAGGGTCACGGTGACGGTGAACGACTGTCGGAGGGCACCATCTGGGGTGGCGGCGGTGAGGGTGAACTGGTAATCGCCCCCGGGGGCTTCCTCCGGCGGGCGGGCCTTGAATCGAATCACCTTGGGCTCCTCTTCCCCGGGCAGCAGATGTACCGCCTGGATGCGGATGATGGGGTAGCCGGAGGTTTCAAACCGGGGGTTCCAATCCTCCGGGCCGGCAACGGAAAGCTCCACGTCCACCGGGCTATAGCCAGTGTAAAGGAGCTTCACTTCCAGGGACACTTCCCGCCCCTGGCTCACCACCACGGCGGGGTAGTCGGTGTAAAAGGAGAGTTCTTGCCCCAGTACGCCGAAGGAAAACAGGGATGCTACTCCTAGCAGCAACCAAGCGATGTTCCGCGTGGTTCCCATGGTCACCTCCTGAGAAAGAAGTGTAGCAAAAGGCTTCAATATTTATGCCAAACGCGGTAGGAGGTCAACCTCGCGATTCAGGGCCAGCGCATCTTCGAAGAGGGCCCAGTAGTAAGGGGAAGCGAAAAGGGACCCTGCCTGAAGGCAGGGCCCCCTTCCCTAACGGCAGGTGTCGGCTCGCGCCACCGTGAAATGCGCGGTGTTATTGGTCTCGTCACACTCGTCCACGTCGTCCTTGCAATCCAGCTCGATCCACACGGAGTAAGGGGGAGAGGTCCCATACGGGAGTGTAACCGTGACGGTCACGTGTTTGGTAACCCCTGGGAACACGGTGCCAGCGAAGGCCGTAGCGGAGGTGCCATCCACGGTGACGCACACGTCCACCCCATACGCGGTTTCCGTCCCGGCGTTCTCAAACCACACCTCCACCCGCACCACTGGCCTTTGCTGTTGATCCACGTACCAGCAACCGGAAGTGCGGACCACCTGCAGATCCGGGCAGCCCTCTTCCTCCCCGGGGCCGGTGGTGTTGAACTTGATCCTGAGCGGACGGGATGGGCCAGCGACTGGCGGGAAAACGCAGGTGGCAACCGTCGCGGGATGGACCACATCCACGGTGGGGGCGGGCACAGCGAAGCCGAACACCGCCGACTCTCCGGGCATGATGCCGCAGCTTCCCAAAGGGGCCGTCCAGGACCAACCAGCCAGAGCCCACACGTTCATCAGCCAACCCGGTGGGCCCCACTGGTCCCAGGTAGGAAGCCCGGAAGTGTTGGGCAGATAGAATTCACACAAGCCGCAGTCGTTGTACAGAAAGTCAATATTGCGGACGGTGTAAATGTAAAGGTCCCGGTCCCCATCATGTACCGCGCACTCCTCCACCTGGAAGCTGCCGTACTCTGTGTCCACCGTGACCACGTCGTAACCGAAGGCATTTTCTGCACACGTGTACTCTTCCTCGCCGAGCCCAAGCTCCCGGGTGGGGGAAAGGGAGAGCATGAACTCCAAGGGCTGCCAGCCCCCGTAGGCCACCAACCAGTGGCGCTCCCCCTCTCGCATGTAGGTGGGCAACACCTGCCCCTGGAGGCCGGACTGCCCCGGGTCGTCGCTCGTGTCCACCAAGTCTATGGACCACCCCTCCGGCTGCTCCTGAAAGCGAAAAGAACGCCCTACGAAGAACCTGTTCCTCTCCCGTTCCTGTCCCAATCCCAGGATCACCCCTTCGGCAGCCAGCAGCTCTTGAGTGTAATCGTCATGAGTAGCGTTGGGATGGAGCTCAAATGAGATGTGAGGGTATAGGTCGGGGTCAAAAGGCCTCCCCATGGCCGCTTGGTACTCCTCCCGGAAGGTGTCGTCGTAGAGCTTGATCAGGAACTGATCAGGGTAACGTTCGGCCACGTAGCGGGCCAGGGCGTCCACCAAATGTGGATCCAACGCCCCTCGGTCGGGTCGCACCCACATTTGGGAAGCCAATTCCTCAGCCAGCTTTATGGTGTCCTGTTCGTCCACCACCCCGTCCCCGGTGAGGTCGGGGAGCAAGCCTGGATAACCGTGGTCAGCAAACCAAGCTAGGACGATGGCCCCGCAAGTTGGGCCAGTGTAAGCCGGCGTGCCCTCCAACACTTCCTGATGGGAAATCAGCTGCAGGTCGCGTATCTCGAAGTATTCCGCAGGAGGGATCTCCTGGGCCACTGCTAGCACCCACAGCCCCACCAACACCATCATTACTGCCAACCTCTTCATGAGTACCCACCTCCTCTCCCAGTATAGCACTCTTGGGGGTGGGAATTAGAAACAGTCTTCTCCTGCCCCCTCAACAGAAGATGGCGCGCACCGCGGCCAAGGATCCCATTCAAAACAATCATGCTGGTTCAGATAGAGGGAGCCTGAGGCATTAGGGGATGGCACGCAATTCTCCTCACCCCGCGAGGCCGGGGCCGGACCATCTTCCTCTGGACCTCCCCCAACTCTCAGCACTCCCTCCAGGTGGCGCCGTGCTAAGGGCACACCTAGCAGAATCGAGTTTGCCCATTGCATATCCTTGCACCGGGCCCTATAGTCCTGGGTGTGGCTTCAAGGAGGACCTCCGGCAAAGTGATAACCCAGATCGGTTCACTCCCCCTAGGGGATCCCAAGAAGGCGGTGCGCTATAGCCTGGAACACGACATCCCCTTCCTCCCAGAGCTCCCTCGCCTCGGCGACGCCATGCTCACCTACATCAAGACCCCGGGGAAGCTGAGCTGTTTGGCAGAGTTCAAACGGCACCGGTTTGAAGTCGTCAAGGTGCAGGCGGTGGGGCCGGCCACCCTCATCCTGGCCGGTTACCCGGCGGAGGAGGCGGTGCTCAGGACGTACCGACACCTGGAGGTGATCCTAGACGCCCTCCGGGCGCAGGCGGTGATCGCCTTCCTGGACGAACCCGCCCTGGGTCAGGCCGGCTTTTCATATGAAGACCTGTGGGAGGAAGTGTTCGCCGACTTCCCTGTGACCCGAGGGGTGCACGTGTGCGGGAACATGCAGTGGGACCTCCTTTTCTCCTCGCAGGTGGTGGAGATCATCAGCTTCGACGCCTCCCGCTACGACCTCACCCTCTACTACCCCCGCCGGGGGAAGCGGATCGCCTGGGGCATCACGGACCCCACTCAGATCAAGGACTTCCAGCCCAGGGACCTGATCACCCCGCCCTGCGGACTCGCCCCGCCGCGCTACCGGGAATCGGACCTGCCCCGAGTACTTGAGATGCTCCGGCGGGCAGCCCGCCAGGCGCTCAAGGGCCAATTGCATAAACGTCCAACGGGTTTAACCCCCAATTCTGACCGTTAAAAATTTCAGGCCCATCTTCTACAGTTGGGAGGTGGGGCGGCGCTGGAAATGCAGATCTGTTGGTCCCCGGTCCCTGAAAAGGCGGGATTTGTAGTGCCAACAGAGTGACGAATGTCCCCTATCCTTTACTTCACAACCGACTCTTTATCCGCTATGATCGTGGTGGTAGGAGAGGGCGATGTTCGTACGCAGGAAACGGGTGGGGAAGTACACCTACCTCCAACTGGTGGAGAACCGGAGGGTGGAGGGGAAGGTCCGCCA
>DFNF01000075.1 GCA_002375935.1 Acetothermia bacterium UBA3574 | reverse complement strand
AGGGGGGGCGGGGGGCTGCGGCAAAGGGGGGCAGTCCCCCCTGCCGGTCACCGACGGGGCCCCCCACGTGCGGATCCGCGATGTGATCATAGGAGGTGGCTGATGGGGGTATTGGAGCGGGTCGCGGCCGTGGCCCAAAGCGCCGAGCTTTATGAGGAGCTGCGGGAGGGGGTGTCGGTCTCCTTCCGCGGAGGGGAACTCGAGAAAACCAAGGCCGAAAGCGTACTGGGGAGGGCGCTGCGGGTGATCGTGGACGGGAAGTTGGGCTTCGCCTCCACCGCCGGGGAGGAAGAGGAAAGCTTGGTGCAGGCTGCCCTGGCCTCCGCCCGCCACGGGGACCCCGCCCCGTTCTCCTTCCCCCCCTTGACCGGCGGCACCCACGTGGAAGTGCTGGACCCGGAGATCCAGTCCCTGCCCCCGGAGCAACTCATGAGCTGGGGGGAGGAGGCGGTCCGGACCGTGAACCAGGAGTTCCCGGACATCATCGTGGACGTGTCCTTGGCCCGGGGCATCCGGGAGATCACCATCACCAATACCTCGGGCGGGGAGCGGCGGGAGCGGCGGGGGTTCCTGTCCATGTACGTGGAGGCCCAGCACGTAAAGGAAGGCGACATTTGGCTGCTGTGGGTGGGGCGTACGGTGCGCCGCCGCGCCGACCTCTCCCCGGAGAAAATCTTGGAGGAACTGCTCACCTTCCTGGGCTGGGGGGAGAAGGTGGTGCCTCCGCCCACCGGCACCCCACCGATCCTGTTTACCCCCCGCGGGGCCATCGTGCTTTACCTCCCCTTGATCGCGGGCTTCTCCGGGATGTCGGTTTACCTGGGCACCTCCCCCCTGAAGGGGAAGCTGGAGCAGCAGGAATTCGACCCCCGGTTCTCCCTGCTGGACGACGGGCTGCTCCCATTCGGCCCCCGGTCGGCCTCCTTCGACGACGAGGGGATCCCCACCGGCCGCATGCCGCTGGTGGAAAATGGGGTGGTGAAGAACTTCTACTACGACCTGCGGGCCGCCGCCCTGGCGGAAGCCGAACCCACCGGGAACGGCATGAAGGGCGGGTTGATCTGGGGTGGGGGCTTCCGCTCCCCCCCTTCCCCCAGCCCCCGCAACTTGCTGGTAGCCCCCGGGGATGGTTCCCTCAAGGAGTTGATCTCCCAGATCAAGGAAGGGGTGATCGTGGAGGGGGTGCTGGGGCTGGGGCAGGGGAACATCCAGTCCGGTGCCTTTTCCAACAACGTGGCCACCGGGTTTGTGATCAAGGACGGCCAGGTGGTGGGGCGGCTCAAGAACACCATGATCGCCGGGAACGCCTACCAGGTGCTCAAGGAAGGTCTGAGAGAGGTGGGCGGGGAGGTGGAGTGGTGTTTCGGTGGCTATCAGTCCCCCCCGCTGGTGGTGGAAGGGGTCTCGGTGGTGACCCGCTAAGGGGGACGGATGGCGAGTGAGCTGGTGGGGAAGTTCCTGGAGCAGCTGGGGGCTGAAAGTCCGGTGCCCGGGGGCGGGGCGGCGGCGGCGCTGGCCGGGGCCTTGGGGGCGGCGCTGGTGCAGATGGTGGCCGGGCTGGCCCTCAGGCGGGCCGAGCAGTCAGCCGCAGATAAACTGGCCCCCCTGCGGGCCCGAGCGGAGGGGCTGCGGCAACAGTTGGCGGGGCTGGCCCAGCGGGACGCGGAGGCCTACGCGGAGGTGGACCGGGCCTTGCGGCTCCCCAAGGGGGACCAGGCAGCCCAGGAAGCCCGCCGGCGGGCCATCCAGGCGGCACTGAAGGGGGCAGCCCAGGTGCCCCTGGAGACCGGCCGGGCTTGCCTGGCCACGTTGGAGTTGGCCCAGGAACTGTTGCCCCACTGTCCGCGCTCCGCCCGCAGTGACCTCGCCTGTGGGGCGGTGTTGGCCTGGGCCGGGCTCACCGGCGCCCTGTACAACGTGGACGCCAATTGCCTCAGCATCAAGGACCCCGGCTTCTTGGCAAAGCTGGCCGGGGAGCGGGGCGAGCTTGAGCGCTGCGGGGGCGAGCTTCTGGCCCGGCTGCGGGCGGAATTGGAACCCACCTTGTCGGGCTGGCTCCCCGCCCCCGAGGGGGCCTCGGGATGAAACCCATCCTGTCCGCAAAGAGCCTGAACTGGCTGGACGAGGAGAGTGCCCGGCTGGGGGTGGATCCGCTGTTGCTCATGGAATCAGCCTCCCGGGGGGCGGCGGATTGGATTTCGGAGCACGTCCCCCCCCACTCCCGACGGCGGGTGGTGGCCCTGGCCGGCAAGGGGGGGAACGGAGGCGACGCCCTGGGGATCGCCCGCTGGTTGGGCCTCCGGGGAGCGGAAGTTTGGGCGGTGGTGCTGGGGGAACCCAAGGGAGCGGCGGAAAGACAAGCCGCCGCCTTCTCCGCCTGCTTCCCAGACCGGCTTTTCTCGGCCACCACCCAGGACGATCTCGCCCAGGTCGTAGGTCTGATCAGCGGTGCCGATCTGATCATCGACGGGCTCCTGGGGGTGGGGGGCCGGGGGCCGTTGCGGGGACTCCTCGCCCAGGCCGCCGAGCTCATCAACAAAAGCCCGGGTTTGATCGCCTCGATAGACCTCCCCTCCGGGCTTTGTGCCGACTCCGGGGAGGTGGAGGAGCCGGCGGTGGAGGCAGACCTCACCCTGGCCATGGGGGCGTTCAAGCCCTGCCACTTCCTCCCCCCGGCCGCGGCCCGGTGTGGGGAACTGGCACTCATCCCGGTGGCCTATCCCCCTGGGAAGTGGGAGGAACTGCTCCCGGTGGCTTGGCTGCTGGACGCGGATTACTGCCGCACGCTGCTGCCGTTTCGAGACCCGTTTGGCCACAAGGGCACATTCGGCCGAGTGCTGGTGGTGGGGAGTGCGGTGGGCATGGCCGGGGCAGCGGCCCTGGCCGCGGAGGCGGCCCTGCGGGCCGGGGCCGGGCTGGTGCACCTGGCCTGCCCTGAACCCCTGTACCAGATACTGGAGGCCAGCCTCACCGAGGTCCTGGTACACCCCTTCCCCGCCACCGAAGGGGGGAGGTTCGCCCCAGGGGCGGCTTCCGGGATCGCCGAGCTGGCCCAGGGGATGGAGGTGGTGGTGTGTGGGCCGGGGCTTGGCCGGGGGCCAGGCCCCCAAGCGGTGGTGGAAGCCCTCCTCTCCAGCTGTGAGAGGGTGGTCCTGGACGCCGACGGGCTCAATGCCCTGGCCGAAAATCCCTCCCTGCGCAAGCACCTCACCCCTGCCTCACCGACCAACCCCCGCATCCTCACCCCCCACCCCGGGGAGTTCGCCCGCCTGTGGAGGGGGACTCCGGGGGAGGTGGCCCCTCACAAGCTCGAGCTGGCCAGGAAAGCGGCTGAGAGCTGGGGGGCGGTGGTGGTGCTCAAGGGGCCGCCAACGGCGATCGCGAACCCGGCGGGGAAGGTTTTTCTAAATACGGCCGGGAACACTGCCCTGGCCCATGGTGGCTCCGGGGACGTGTTGGCCGGGCTGATCGGGGGGTTGTGGGCCCAGGGGGCGGAGGCCAGTGACGCTGCTTGCCTGGGGGTATTTCTGCACGGCCGGGCTGCCGAGCTAGCGAGCGGTGGGGGTTCGGAGCGGGCGGTGCTTCCCCGGGATCTTTTCCCCTGGCTTTCCCGAGCCCTGAGGGAACTGGAAGGCCCCGGCTTGGGGCCCTGCGCTTCGGCCACCCCAGACGGTTGATCCTGGGCGGGCCACTGGCTAACATGGCTGAGGCGCCCGTAGCTCAGCCAGGATAGAGCAGCGGTTTCCTAAACCGCAGGCCGGAGGTTCGAGTCCTCCCGGGCGCACCAAATTTCCACCTTAAGAGCCCCCCACCCCAGTGCCCTGCCCCTCCGCGGGAAGCTCAAAAGGGTTCAAATTGCCAAGCCTTCCCTGGCCTCACTAAAATGATCCCCGAGGTGCCCATGGAAGACAGCCTGGAGCACCGGCTGGAGCCCCAGCCCGCAAGGAGGTGGGAGGAAGCCAGGGAACCCTCGGTTGGTCCGCTAGGGCCGGTTAGGCACCGTGGCTGAGTGAGGAGCGGAAAAGGAGGCAAGCGGTGGCGTACGACCCCACCAAGTTGGCGGATTGGCAGATCGCGGCGCAGGCCGAGCAGGGCATGCCCACCCCGGAGGAGTGGCGGGAGAGGTTGGGCCTGGAGAAGGACGAGGTCATCCCCTACGGCAGGATCTGCAAGCTGGATTACCGGAAGATCTACGAGCGGCTGAAGGACCGCCCCGACGGGAAGTTCATCGAGATCACCGCGATAACACCGACACCCCTGGGGGAGGGGAAGACCACCACCACCCTGGGCCTCATCGAGGGGCTCGCCAAGCGGGGGGTGAACGTGGGGGGCTGCATCCGCCAGCCCTCGGCCGGCCCCACCTTCAACATCAAGGGGACCGCCGCCGGGGGAGGAAACGCCCTGCTCATCCCCATGACCGAGTTCACCCTGGGCCTCACCGGTGACATCGACGCCATCACCAACGCCCACAACCTGGGGATGGTGGCCATCACCGCCCGGCTCCAGCACGAGTTCAACTACTCAGACGAGCAGCTCAAAAAGCGCGGGCTCAAGCGCCTGGACATCGATCCCCGGCGGGTGGAGTGGCGGTGGGCGGTGGACTTCTGCGCCCAGGCCCTGCGGCGGATCATCATCGGCATCGGCGGCAAGATGGACGGCTTCATGATGGAGTCCGGGTTCCAGATCTCGGTCTCCAGCGAGCTCATGGCGATCCTCTCCATCGTGCGCGACCTCCGGGACCTCAGGGAGCGCATCGGCAAGATCACCCTGGCCTACGACAAGCGCGGCAACCCCATAACCTGTGAGGACCTGGAGGTGGCCGGGGCCATGGCTGCCTGGATGCGGAACACCATCAACCCCACCCTCTGCTGCACCGTGGAGTACCAGCCCGTTTTGGTGCACGCCGGCCCCTTCGCCAACATCGCCGTCGGCCAGTCCTCGGTGATCGGGGACCTCGTCGGTCTCAAGCTGTTCGACTACCACGTGACCGAGTCGGGCTTCGGGGCGGACATCGGCTTCGAGAAGTTCTGGAACGTGAAGTGCC
This sequence comes from Acetothermia bacterium UBA3574, assembly GCA_002375935.1. GTDB lineage: Bacteria > Bipolaricaulota > Bipolaricaulia > Bipolaricaulales > Bipolaricaulaceae > DFNF01. The sequence continues at coordinate 5,124 of DFNF01000075.1, read as the reverse complement.
GCATAAGCGGCCTCGTCCCCAACGTCTCGGTGTTGGTGGCCACAATCCGGGCCCTGAAGATGCACGGCGGCGGCCCGAGGGTGGTGCCCGGGCGGCCCCTGGCCAAGGAGTACCAGGAGGAGAACCTGGAGCTGGTGGAAAAAGGGCTTCCCAACCTCCTCCACCACCTGGAGACGGTGAAGAAGTCGGGGATACGGCCGGTGGTGTGCATCAACCGCTTCTACACCGACACCGACCGGGAGATAGAGCTCGTCAGGCGGGCGGTGGAGCGGGCCGGGGCCCGGTGCGCCGTCTCGGAGCACTGGCTCAAGGGCGGGGAGGGGGCCCTGGAGCTCGCGGACACGGTGCTGGAGGCCTGTCAAGAGCCGGTCGAATTCGACTTCCTCTACCCCCTGGACATGCCCCTCCGCCAGCGGGTGGAGAAGATCGCCCGGGAAGTCTACGGGGCGGATGGTGTCTCCTGGGCCCCGGAGGCAGAGGCCAAGGCCAAGAGGTTCGAGGAGGACCCCAAGTTCCGGGACTTCTTCACCATGATGGTGAAGACCCACCTCTCCCTCTCCCACGATCCGAGCTTAAAGGGGGTGCCCAAGGGCTGGGTCCTTCCGATCCGGGACATCCTGGTGTTCACCGGGGCCAAGTTCCTGTGCCCCATGGCGGGGGACATCAAGCTCATGCCGGGCACCAGCTCCGACCCCGCCTACCGCCGCATCGACGTGGACGTGGAAACCGGGGAGGTCAAGGGCCTGTTCTGAGCCGCCTGGGGAAGGTGTTTCAGCCGGGAAGAGGCGCAGGGGGTGGGAGGTGCCACCACCCCCTGCGAGCTAACCGGCAACCCCAAACTCGCCTGGGTGCCCTAGTCTTTCCCTGGGGAAAAGCCCCTCAGTCAGGTGCCGGGCCGCCGTCAGGCTCGGGCTCCTCCTCTTCTGGGGGCGGCTCCTCGGGCTCCTCCGCCGGGGGTTGCCACTCCCACTCCTGAACTAACTCCCACTTCCCCGGGGCCTCGCAGTGGTAAAGCAGGCGGGTATTCCCTTCTTCCACCAGAAATTGCTGGCAGGGTTCACATGGCCCCGGGGGAAGGGCCTCGCCCACCGGCACGGTCCGGCCCAGCTCCAGGGGCTCCTCCTCCTCTTCGGCCCGGAACAAGGTGTAAGTCACGCCCTGAGGGTCCTCCCTCACCAGCGCCACCCACTGCCCGGGTTGGGGCTCCTCTGGGAGCTGGGTCACCTTGGGGGCCCTCACCCACCCCTGATAAACCCACCTCCCCTCTTGGCACTGCCAGTAGTGGAACTGGACCACGTCTTGATCTTCGCCCGAGATCTCCAGCTTGTACTCGCCGTCAGGACACTGTTCTGGAGGGCGGAAGAACAGCTCGCCGGCGGACACCAAGGACACGAACTTGCCGGCCCGTAAGGCCAGGGAGACTTGGAGGGCGGGGGCGATCTCCAGCTCGAATTTGCCGGTGAGGTCACGCACCACCAGGGAAGCGATGTCGTGGGGGCCCCGGATCTCCCGCACCCTCGGCACAGGCTCTAAATGCACCTCCAATTCCAACCCCACCAGCAAATCCCCGGAGCGCAAGTCCAATGCCACCAGTTCCACCATCACCCCTGGCAGGTCAGGGACGTCCAGCAGCAGGGTACCCTCCTCGTCGGTGGTTCCGAAGAAGGGCCCAAGCAAGGCAGGCTCTTCGGGGGGCACCTGGGCCACGCAGAGAAGTGTCAGCCCCACGCCGGCCAAGACAAGCAGCCGCCAATTCCTCCGCCACATCGCCTCCACCTCCTCTTCCGCGCGGGGGAAGTGGCTGGGTACCAGCGCGGTTGTGCTCGGCGGCACCACCACAACCGCCCCTGGGGGAAACCGCCCTTCCCCCAACTGCAGAGATCGATCGCCCCAATTCTGTCTCCGCCTCTGCAGGGCTGCAACTGGGCCTCCCCCCGTTTGGGGCGACGACGATTCGACCGCCGACACGGCACTTGGCGTGGGGCGGAGCTGAGTTCGCACCGGCCGGCCCGGTTGCTAAAATGACGCACTATGTTGGTGATAGAGAACGCGCAACTTGGGGACCTATTCGGCACCTTCCACCAGCAGGGGTATCTGGTGGTGGCCGAGGGGAGGTTGGAGGAGGTAGGGGCAGGGCCGGCTCCCCAGGTGGCCGGGGCCAGGGTAATCGACGCCGAAGGGCGGCTGCTCACCCCGGGGCTGGTCAACGCCCACGCCCACCTCTACTCGTCCCTGGCCCGGGGGATGCCCCTCTTGGGCTTCGCCCCGAAGAGCTTCCGAGAGATCCTGGAGGGGCTGTGGTGGCGGCTGGACCGGGCCCTCACCCTGGAGGGGGTGTACTGGTCGGCCCTGGTCGGGGGACTTCAGCACCTGCGGGCCGGGGTCACCGCCATCTTGGACCACCACGCCTCCCCCGCCGCCATCCGGGGATCCCTGGCCCAAATAAAGCGGGCGGTGGTGGACGAGCTGGGCCTCCGCGGCGACCTCTGCTACGAGGTCACCGACCGGGGGGGGCCGGCGGAGCGGGACGCCGGCATCGCCGAGAACGTCGAGTTCGCCCGCTCTCTCCCCGGGGACGGGATGACCGCCGCCCACATGGGCCTGCACGCCTCGTTCACCCTGTCCGACGAGTCCCTCTCTCAGGCCGCCCAGGCGGCCGAGCCGTTGAGCCTTCCGTTCCACATCCACCTGGCCGAGGGCAAGGAGGACGTGGTGGACGCCCTCCAGAAGTACGGCCTCAGGGTAACGGAGAGACTGGATAAGTTCGGGATCCTAAAGGAGGGGACCCTCCTGATCCATGGGATCCACCTGGCCCAATCTGAACTGGAGCTGCTGGCCGATCGGCCGGCCAGCGTGATCCACAACCCCCGCTCCAACATGAACAACGCGGTGGGCGCCGCCCAGGTGGAGGCCATGCTCGCCAAACGGATTAAGGTTGGCCTGGGCACCGACGGGTTCGGCTGCGATCTGATCGGCGAGCTTCTCGCAGCGAGCCTGCTGGCCCACCACGCCAGCGGAGACCCTACCGCCCTGGGAGGGGACAAGCTCCTCTCCCTCATCCGCCATAACTACGCCTTGGCCGAGCGGTCATTCGGCCTGCCTCTGGGGCGGCTGGCCGAGGGGCAGGCCGCGGACCTGGTCATCTGGGACTACCGCCCGCCCACCCCCCTGTCCGGGGACAACCTGCCCTGGCACCTCATGTTCGCCAGCATCTCCGAGGGGCTGTCCCCGCACACGGTGATCGTGGCCGGGGAAGTGCGCCTGGAGGCCGGGGTGGTGGTGGGGTTGGACGAGGAGGAAGTGTTGGCCAAGGCCCGGGCCGCGGCCCGGGAGCTGTGGAGGAAACTCTGAGGGGGGAAGATGTCGGACGTGATGAGGCCCCAACCGTTTGAGCTTCTGCTTAACTGGATTCAAGGCGAACTCAAGTCCCGGGGGGAGATCTTCGGCATCCCCCAGGAGCTCTTCTACTCTCCCCGGAAGGCGGCGCGGTACGCCACCGAGTTCTTGGGGGAGCCCTTGGGCACCCCCATCGGCCCGGCGGCCGGCCCCCACACCCAGCTCGCCCAGAACATCGTGTCCGCCTGGCTCACCGGCGGCAGGTTCATCGAGCTCAAAACCGTCCAGATCAGGGACGAGCTCGACATCCCCCGCCCCTGCATCGACATGGAGGACGAGGGGTACAACGTGGAGTGGTCCCAGGAACTCAAGCTTGACCAGTCAGCTTGGGAGTACATCAAGGCCTGGGTGCTGATCCACCTCCTCCCCCGGATCCTGGGTTGGGGCGAGATCCCCTTTGACACCATCTTCAACATGTCTGTGGGCTACGACCTTGAGGGCATCACCAGCCCCCCCATGCTCCGGTTCATGGACCGCCTGCAGGACGCCTCCGCCGAGATCGCCGAGCTGCGGGCAATGCTGAGGGAAAAGCAGCCGGAACTGGCCGAGATCGAGATCCCCACCAAGCTGGTGAATAGCGTCACCCTGTCCACCATGCACGGGTGCCCCCCGGACGAGATCGAAGGCATCGCCCGGTTCCTGCTGGAAGAGCGGGGCCTTCACACGTTCGTCAAGCTCAACCCCACCCTGCTGGGAAAGGACGAGGTGCTGCGGATCCTGCACGACTCCCTGGGCTTCCGGGAGATTGAGATCCCCGACTCGGTGTTCGAAAAGGACCTCCAATATGACCGGGCGCTGGAGCTAATCCGGTCCCTGAAGGAGACGGCGGCTCGCCGGGGACTTGTGTTCGGCGTGAAGCTATCCAACACCCTGGCCCTGCGCAACCACCGGGGGGTGCTCCCCGGGGAGGAGATGTACATGTCCGGCCGGGCCCTGTATCCCATCACCATGAACCTGTTTTGGAAGTTGGCCCGGGATCTGGATGGCGAGCTTCACGTCTCTTATGCCGGGGGGGTGGATGCCCTGAACGTGGCCCAGGTGCTCTCCTGCGGGGCGTTGCCGGTGACGGTGGCCTCGGACCTGCTCAAGCCGGGGGGCTACGCCCGGTTCTGCCAGTACCTGGAGGAGATCGAACGGGAGATGTCCCGCCGGGGTGCCGGGGACCTGGCCGAGTTTTCCAAAGACGCCCTTTCCAACCTGGAGCGAGCAGCTAAGGGAGCGCTTGAGTCACCTCGGTACAAAAAATCCTATTTCCGCTATGGACTCCCCAAGACCTCCCAGGGCCTCTCGCTCTTCGACTGCATCGCCGCCCCCTGTGTGGAGCAGTGCGGGGTGGGCCAGGACGTGCCGGAGTACTGCTGGTGGATCGCGAAAGGGGACCCGGACCGGGCCCTGGAGGCAATCCTTTCTAAGAACCCCTTGCCCGGGGTGACTGGCTACGTGTGCACCGAGGCCTGCCGCACCCGCTGCACCCGCAACAGCTACGAGGCTCCGGTGGCCATCCGGGCCCTGAAGCGGTTCGCCTTCGAGCACGGCCGTCCCCCCCGGCCGACCAAGCGGCCGCCCACCGGGAAGCGGGTGGCGGTGATCGGGGCCGGGCCGGCCGGGCTCGCGGCCGCCTACTTCCTGGCCCTGAGCGGGGTGGCGGTGACCGTCTACGAGGCCGAAAAGACGCCCGGGGGGATGATGCGCCTGGTGCCCCCATTCCGGCTCCCGGACGAGGTGATC
>DFNF01000049.1 GCA_002375935.1 Acetothermia bacterium UBA3574 | reverse complement strand
CCCCCCACCCCCGGCCCCGGTGGAGGTGCCCGGGGTGGTCGTGGTGCCGCTGGAGTTCCGTCTTCCCTCCCCAGTGAACTTGAACACCGCCACCCCGGAGGAGCTGGAGGCCCTGCCCGGCATCGGCCCGGTGCTCGCGGCCCGGATCGTGGAATACCGTACGGCCCACGGGCCGTTCACTGCGGTGGAAGAACTGCTGGACGTGCCCGGGATCGGGGAGGCGCTGCTTGAGAAGCTGCGCCCGTTGGTGACCGTGGGAGAGCCGTGAGGCAGCCTGAGGCTTGACCCTCACAGGGCAGTGTGATAGGGTGCAGTACCAGCCCAGTGGCGGATTTGAAAGGGGGAGTGATGAGGGAGTGGTGGCAAGATTTTCTCCGGTTTAAACAGTTCATCACCCCGGCCGTCATGCCGGTGGTGTTCTGGGTGGGAGTGGCCATCGCGGTGATCATGGGGATAGTGACCATCGTGGACGGGGCCCGGATCGGGGCGGCCCGGCTGGTGGTGACGGGGTTGGTCACTTTGTTGGCTGGCCCCCTGTTCGTGCGTATCCTGTGTGAGCTTGTGATGACCTTCTTTAGGCAGGAGTAGCCTTTTCCTGAAGGCGGCCCTCGGCGGAGCCGGCCACCTCCCGGGCTGTGGCTCCCGCACCGCAAAATCGACTCTCGATTAAGGGTCCGCTCGGTCGTTCGCTTTCAGGTGGCGGGCGAGTGCCTGGGCCCAGGGGGAGAACCACGTGGGTGGGGGGGCGAAAAGCTCCAGCCACTCCCCTGTTTCTGGGTGTTGGAAGCCCAACCGCCAGGAGTGGAGGAACATGTGGTCTGCGGGCTGCCCGTAGATGGGGTCCCCCACCACCGGGTGGCCGATGGCGGCGAGGTGCAATCTGATTTGATGTGTCCTGCCGGTGCGGGGGCGTACCAGGAGCAAGCTTTGCCCCTGGCCCCGGGCCAGCACCTGGAACTCGGTGTGGGCGTCCTTCCCCCCCGGGGAGACCCGCATCCGCCACGGACGGCGGGGATGGCGGCCGATCCGGCCCCGGATCTCCCCCGCGTTGGCCTCCAGTTCCCCCTCCACCAGCGCCAGGTATTCCTTTTTCACCTGCCGGTGGCGGAACTGGTCCACCAAGCTGGCATACGCCCCTTTGGTTTTGGCGAGCACCATGGCCCCGCTGGTCAGGGCGTCCAGCCGGTGCACCACCCCGGGCCGCTCCGGCGGCCCGCCTTCAAGGTCCCTCTCCCGTCCCAGGAGGCCCACCAAGGAGGGGGCTGGGGAGTGAGGGCTGGGAGGGTGGACCGGGAGCCCCGCGGGTTTGTTCACCACCACCAGCCACTCGTCCTCGTACAGGATGGGGATTTCCTGGGCCGGGGGTGTGGAGGGGGTGGGGAGCCGGACCTCGATCTCCTGGCCGGCCTTGACCCTGGTGGCTGCCTTGGCCGGGGCGTTGTCCACCAGCACGTGCCCCGTCTGGATTAACTGGCGGGCATAGGCCCGGGGGAGGCCGAGGTGGGCGGACACAACTCGGTCCAGGCGCGAACCTGCTTCCTCCTCCACCCGCCATCGGTGGAGCTGCCCAGCAGCTGCTTCTCTCTTGGTTTCCACAACGGTTCCTGCCGGGGAGTGTAGCTCCCCGGGTGAGTCCCAGCCATGGGGGTCGGCGAGGTGAATTGGCCAGGGGCTCCTTCGGGCTTAAAATGGCGATGTTGTGAGAATTCTCGCGTTGGGGTGGCAGCTGGAAGGGCCGGGGGTGGAACGGGCCGAGCTCTTCTCCGCCGAGTCCCTGGCCAGCTACGACGCGGTGCTCCTCGATCCGAAGGGGATTCCCCGGCTCTGGGAGGGGCAGGCCCGGCTGGAAGGGGACGGGGCTTGGCGGCTGTACCCCGGACAGGACCTGGGCCTGTCTCGAGCCCTGGAGCGGCTGTTCTCCCTGCGGCGGGAGGAGCTTTCCGACCTCCTCCAGCGGGGCGGAGGGCTGCTGGTGGTGCGGGTGCGGCCCGAAGGCTCCGCGGTGGAGATCGCTGGCCACCCTCCCCGGCGGATCACCCCCTACTCCCTCCTCCCCCGCCTCTCCCTGGTAGCAGATCCCCACCACCTGTCCCTGCCCCAGGGCCTCCGGTTCGTTCCCCGCCGGGGCCGGGATATCTCTTGGCTGGAGCCGGCTCACCCCCTGGCGCCCTACTTGGAAGCTTTTCTGAGTGCGGGGTATGAAGCAGTGCTCGTCAGCTCCTTGGGGGCCCCGCTTTCCGCCTTCGGCAGGGTGCTGGCTAAGAACCGGGTGGGGGACGCCCTGGCCTGGGACCTGCCGGTGGGGACGGGGCGGATCCTGTTCTTGCCTTCTTTCCCCGGGGCGGACCCCCGTCGGGCCGGGGAGATCCTCATCCCGGCCCTGGCCGAGCTCCTGGAGCGCCCGCTCCCGGAAGGGGGGCCGGATTGGCTTTCCAATTACCCTCTGCCCGGGGAAGAAGAGCTGCTTTCAAAGAGGGAGGAGCTGGAAGTCCGGCGTAGGGAACTGAAGAAAGAGGAAGAAAAGCTTGCCCGGGAGCTGGGAAGGATCTCCGGGCTCCGGGGGCTCCTCTATCCCCGCGGCCTGGTCGGCCTCAGGGCCGCGGTCGAGTTGGCCCTGGAGGAGTTGGGCTGCCGGGTTGCGAAGGAGGGGGACCGGTTCCTCTCGGCCCGAGCTGGGAAGCGGGAGCTGCTCCTCCGGCCGGCCCTCTCCCCTTCCGGGCCGGTGGGGCCTGAGCCCTACCGGGAGCTACTGCTTGCGCTGGACCGGCTGAAGAACGAGGAGGGGCGGGAGGCACACGGGGTGCTGGTGGCGGTGGCCGAGCCCCGGCTGGACCCCAAGCGCCGCGGCCCCCAGTGGGCGGAGGCGGTGCGCCGCGGCTGCGCAGAACACGGGATCACCCTCGTCTCCGGCTACCAGCTGTTCCGGGGGGTCGTCGCCGCCCGGGAGGGGGACCGCGCCGAGGAGGTCTTGGAGGCGCTTTTCGAGACGGAGGGTGAATGGCGGTGGAAGCCCTAGGCCGCGGGGTGTTCGCCCGGCGCGTCGAGCGCCTCCAGGGCGAGGTCTCCGCCCAGGGGGCCCAGGCGGCGGTGGTCTTCTCCGCCCGGGCCATCGCCTGGCTGGCCGGCTACTTCGCCCTGCCTACCGAGCGGCCGTTCGCGCTGGTGGTCCCCCGCGCGGGGGGGCCGATCGCCTTCGTCCCCGGGGTGGAATGGGACGCCGCCACCCAGGTCCCCACTATTGAGGGGGTGTGGCGCTACTACGAGTACCCGGGACCGGTGCCCCCGCTTTCCTACCTCGCCCGCCGCCTGCGGAAGTTTGGCACTGAGAAGATCCTGTGCGACGCCCCGGGCTGGGGAGGCCGCTGGGGCTACCGGGGGCCGGGCCTGGCCGAGCTCCTCCCGGGGGTGGAGGTGGTGGTGGACCCAGGGCTGGTGACCCGCCACTGGCAGCGGAAATCCCCGGAAGAGATAGAACTATTGCGGGTATCGGGGAAGTGGGCGAGCCGGGCCCACCGGCTGCTCCAGGCCGCCCTGCGGCCAGGGGCCCGGGAGCTGACCCTGTCCCTCTCCCTGACCGCAAAGGCTTCGGCCGAGTTCCTGGAGGCGATGGGGCCGGGCTACGGGGGCTTCTCCCGCGGGACCGCCCCGGTCCACGTGGGGTTCATCTCCGGGGAGAGGACGGCGCTCCCTCACGCCATGAGCCGGGATCGGGAACTCCGGGCAGGGGATCTGATCGTCACCGGGGTGGCGGTCTACGTCCACGGTTACTCGGTGGAGCTGGAGCGGACGCTGATTTTGGGGAAGCCCACTTCCAAGCAAGCCCGCTATTTCGCCGCCATGCTGCGAGCGCAAGAAGTGGGCCTCTCCGCCTGTGGCCCCGGTGTCCCCCTGCGGGAGGTGGACCGCCGGGTGCGGCAGGCCCTGCTGGCAGAGGGGCTGGGCCGCTACCTCAGGCATCACACCGGCCACCACCTGGGCTGGGAGGGGCACGAACCCCCCTACATCGACGCCTTCTCAGAAGGGGAGATGCGGCCCGGCCAGGTGTTCTCCATCGAGCCCGGGGTGTACGTCCCGGGGCTGGGGGGCTTCCGTCACTCGGACACGGTCCTCATCACCGAGGACGGGGCAGAGGTGCTCACCCGCTACCCCCGGGACCTCGAGTCCCTGACTGTGGAGTGCTAGGTGGACTGGCCGGTGTTCGCGGTGGCGTTGGTGGAGGTGCCGCTGGTGGCCTGGGGGACCATGCTCTTTGCCCGCCATCTCCGGGCCGGCCAGTACATCCGGCCCGAGGGGCCGCAGGGGCACGCGGCCAAGGCCGGCACCCCCACCATGGCCGGGCTCGTGCCCTTGCTCGCCCTGACCGTGGGGGCAGGGGTTCTTCGGGCCCTGGGCTGGCCCTTTGGGGCCCGGGCCGGCTTTGCCCTGGCCGCAGCCTGGCTGGCGGGTGGGATCGGCCTTCTGGACGACCTCCTCTCCCAGCGGCGCCGCTCCTCCCAGGGGCTCTCCCCGACCCAAAAGCTCCTCCTGGGCCTGGGGGCGGCGGCAGTACTTTTCCTGTTTTTGCCGCTTTTTGGGGGGCTGGAGCTTGAAATCCCCTTCTCCCGGCTGCGGTTGCCGCTCGGCGCACTTCCCCCCGGGGCGGTGTTCCTGCTCCTTTTGATTTCCTTTTGGGGCACGACCAACGCGGTGAACCTGACCGACGGGCTGGACGGCCTGGCCTCGGGGGCGGTGCTCATCGTCCTTTTGGGCCTGGTGCCCCTCCTCCGGGGCCAGGGGGAGCTGGCCGGGCTGGGGTTGGTCTCCGCCGGGGCGGTGGCCGGTTTTCTGTGGGTGAACTGCTACCCGGCCGGGGCGTTTTTGGGGGACGTGGGTTCCATGGGCCTGGGCGGGCTCCTGTTCGGCCTCTCCTTCTCTGGGGGGCTCGTGTTCCTCCTGCCCTTGTTGGGTGGACTGTTTGTACTGGAGGCCCTGTCGGTGATCCTGCAGGTCCTCTCTTACAAGCTGACGGGGAAGCGCCTGTTTAAGATGTCGCCTTTGCACCACCACCTGGAGGTGGGGGAGGTGCCCTGGCCGCACCTCCTCTCCGGGGCGAACTGGCCCGAGCCCAAGGTGGTGGTCCGCCTGTGGCTGGTTGCGGCCGCCTTCGTGGCGGTGGGCACATTCGCGGTGTGAGGTGAGGGGAGAGTTCCCCACTAAGTTAGGCGACCTTGGAATTTGCTGCTAGAGTCGATTACTGAGGAAGGCTCAGGTGGTAGAGGATGAAGGGCAGGATCTACCGGGTCTGGGCGGTAGTTGTGCTTGGGGTGACCATGGCCTGGGAGGTCAGCGCCGATACGCAGGCGTTTGGCTGGAGGGAACTCCTCGATGTGGCCATATCCCCTGAGGGTGACGTGGCGGCAGCGGCGGGGGTAGGGGGCAGCGTGGTGTTCCTCTCCTACTTGGACGAGGGCTGGTCAGCCTCCCTGGTAATCCCATGTGGAGAGCCCACCGTGTCCCTTCTCTTTTCCCACGACGGAACGCGGCTCTTCACCCTTCACGATGATGGAAGCTTGAGAGAGTGGAACTTGGGGGAGGAGAAGCCCCCAGGATACAGAGAGGTTTTCTCCTCGCACATGCCCAGCCCGGGAGGGTTGGCCTTGGGGCCGGGGGGCGAGTTCATCGCCGTGGGGCACATGTCCGGAGGGGTGGCGGTGGTTCACCTACCCTCGCGGCAGGTGGTGGCCTCCACCGAGTCCGAGGTAGCTGGGATAGCCCTCACCTTCGTTTCCAGGGACGAGCTCGCCATTGGCACTCCAGATGGGAAGGTATACCTGTGGCGGCTGTCAGGGGAACCGCGCCTCCTTTATTCCCATCAGGATTTCGTGAACAAGCTCGCGTATCACCCCACTGGGTACCTAGCCTCCGCCTCCGATGACAAGACCGCGGTGGTCTACGACCTGAGCTCCGGGGAAATTGTGGCTGAGTTCCGGCTGCCCAACTACATCCGGGCGCTGGCCTTCTCTCTCAGTGGGAACCAAGTGGTGTTGGGGAGTTATCGTGAGGCTGTGGTCTGGGACTTTGTGGAGGATCAGGTGGTGGCCCGGGTCAAGGTAGGAGGTTGGGTGAGTGGCCTGGCCTATGACCCACGGGGGAGGGGGATCCTCCTCGTGACTTGGGAAGGGGAGATCATCTGGTGGAACCCTGAATCCGGACACGTTTCCCCTGTGCCCGGGCCCGAGTTGGGTGGGGCCAGGGCGGTTTCTCCGGACTGCAACCTCTTGGCCACTGAAGTTCAGGGTTTCATTCGCCTATATCGGCTACCCACGTTGGATTTGCTGGGCGAAGTGCCTCTGGAATCGGACGTCTGGGACATCGCGTGGCTCCCCCGGAGGAATGCTTTCGCCACCTTAGGAACCGAGGGGATTTGTCTTTATGAGGTTGGGTCTCCGACGCCCCGATGTTTGTTCCAATTTCCTGTGAGGGGCAGCGACCTCTGCCCTTCGCCCGATGGCCGCTTCTTAGCGGTGGAGGGATGGGATGTGGGTTTGGTCTGCAATTTGGATGATGGCAACTGCAGAGACTTTTCTTTGCCAGGTTATGCTCGCGCAGAAGTGGTGGTGTCCCCTGGCGGGAAACGAGCGGCGGTGCTTTTTGCACCCCAGGAGAGCCGGCGTCAAACAACCTTGCTCATCTGGTCGGCTGACTCCGGGGAGTCCACTCATTATCCCGCAGTTGGTATCAACGAACTGGTCTTTTGGGGCGAGGACCTGGTCCTAATCGGGCCAAGAAAACTACGAATTTTGCATCCCGGAGGGACGGAAGAGGAGATCCCCTTTTCTCCGGGTTGGCCTCCCGTGTGCGCTATCCGAGATGATGGGGTATTGGCCTGTGGTAATGCGGGGGGAGAAGTTTTTCTCATTGATTTGAATCGTCCTGATTTGTTACACCAAGTGGATCTGTACGATAAAAGCGCATGCTTTCTAACTCTCTGTGATTGCTTACTGGTATTCGAGGACTGTGGTGGTGTCGTGATCATTTACGATCTTCCTGATCCCTTCATTCGCAGGGAGCAAGGCTCATGAGGTGGCTTGGACAGGGGTGGAGGTTTGCCTGGGGTCTTTTGCCGGTCTTTCTGCCATTTGCTGTGCTCTTAACGGCATGGGATTTCCTAGAGCTCAGATTGGGGAGCGAGATCTCGCTGAGCAGTTTTACAATTGGCGTATTGAACCTAGATTTCACTTTTATGCTCCCCCACGGACTTGCCCCCTGGTCGCTGGGGCTTTACTTCTTCGGGAGGGTGGTTTTGGTCCCTGCCCTGTGGCTGCTGGCCTTGTACCTAGGGTTCCGTAAGCTCCAGGGGCGAGATCTGGTGGGAGGCGTAAAGGTCTTTTTGGTTCGCCTCTTTGACCTGATCCGGGCGGCGTTCGTCTTTTCCCTGTGGGTGTCTTTGGGGTTGCTCCTCCTCGTGGTGCCTGGGATACAAAGGGGTCTAGCTTGGATGTTTGGTCCTCTCATCGTGCTCGTTCAGGAGAGGTATTGCAGTTCCTTCACCATCAGCGAGCTCATTACGGCTGGCAACCGCCTGCGGCTTTTCCTCCTCCTCTTTTCCCTAGCGATCCTGGGAGAAATGGGCAGCTTCGTGGCTGCGAATCTCTGGGTGTATTGGGTCCCAGCTGGGGTGACGTTCATGCTGCTTTACCGGGTGTTGATGGTGAGCCTCACGTTGGGGGCGCTGCTGGCGGCGTATGTGGAACTCTCTCGGGGGGAAGGCGGAGCCCATTGCGGCCTCCCAGCGGTGAAGGAGGCCGTTGTCCAGTGGGGCAGAGCTCAGAGGGTTTCAGGGCTTGCTGCGGGTGCAGTGTTGTTGGGGCTGGCCTCTTACGTGGCTGTGTTGAGCATCCCGAATATAAACCCGCTTGCACCGATGCCGGCACTTGAGGTGCCCCAGCTCCCGCGGACATCCCAGGAGGCGGACCTGATATTGGGGACAGAGACAATAGGCAGTTTCGCCCCGGGTCCTCGGGAGGGAGAGCTCACCTTGTTCACGACAAGCGGGTTGGAGATAAGGACTCTTCCTGATTTTTTCTTAGTACACTTCACCCCATTGGAGCTGCGGACGACATACTCCGGCGCACTCTTCCCCGACGGTGAGAAAGCGGTTTACACGGGATACTATGGAACTTGTCTGGTTCGGCTCGCCAACGGGGAGGTGGTTTGGCGGAAGGACGGACTGCAGGGGAAGGTGGTGGCTCTTAGTCCACGGGGAGACACGGTTGCGGTGGGCTGGGGAAGCGAAATTGTGCTTCTCGAGGCCGCTTCTGGTGAGGAGCTCATGCGTATCGTTGAATCCCATCCCGTGCGATGGGTGGAGTCGGTGATCTGGCGCTGGGAGGAGTGGGACGAGGTGCGCATGGAACATCTCTCATTCGATCCCACGGGGGAGCTTTTGGTGGTAGTCCTACTCAAGGAATACCTCCAGGTTTATAGCGTGCTGCGTGTCCTCACCGGAGAAGTGCTCCTCCGGGGCAGGGGATACGGGACTTTCTCCCCCACGGGAGAGTTGGTGGTGGTGCAGGAGCAGAGTCTTTCCTGCCTCGATCCCCTTACCGGGGAGAAAACCTTCACCGCGACGCTCCCGGAGTCGCGGGGGTTTGTGGTCAGGGCGATGCCCCGGGTAGCCGTGAGCGCCGATGGACGGTTGTTTGCCGTGTGCGGAAGCGGGAACCTCTACCTCGTGCACCGCGAGACGGGGACTGTTTCCCATAATTACATCCCCACGTACGAACGCCAGGAGCCCTACTGGCTGCGCCTGGGTCCGCTTGTACTCCTCGTCCCGTGGGTGAAGAGCACCCACAGTGGTTGGTGTGTGGGGCTCGAGGGAGGTCCGGTTTTCGTGGGAGACTACGTTGTCTTTCTTAACTGCAGCTATCTCTGCTTATTCCATGCCGATACAGGCAAGTACGTGAGGACGGTGTACTTCGATGGATACCCCTTGGGCGGTCCCACCTCGCCGTTGGCCATCGGCCCGCGAGGAGACACTCTCCTCCTGGCCTTTGGGCGGGACGATATTTTGAACCTTTACTCGCTGCCCACCGGTACCCCCGAGAGGGGCGTGTCCACTGAGGCCTTGTTGGGGTTCTCGTTCCCGGTGGTGAAATTCTCCCCTACCGGGGAGATGGTGGCCATAGGCGAAATGGACGGCAACGTGGAGATTCGTTCGACCCGACATTGGCAGCAAGTCCATTTGGCCAAAGGAGTTGGGGGGCCATTGGGATGGTGGCTGGGAAAGGTCCTGGTGCTCCGAGGCCTTGACCTGAGCCTCCTTGACCCCCGGACCGGAAAGGTGCAGACAACTTCCCTTTCTCTGGTTCTAGACGGCAGAGATGGGTGGGACCTGGGAGGCGATAAGCTGGCTGTCTTTGACCACGATAACCGTGCGGTGCGGGTACTCGACCTAGCCGCTGAGGCGGAACTACTTTCCGCACGGTTCCCTGACCTGGAGTGTGTGGCTCTCTCCCCTCACGGAGAGCTCCTCGCCCTGGGGTTCCAAGGGGGGCGGGTGGAGGTGAGACCTGTTGGGGGAGGAGAAGCGATATACGGGTTCGCATTGCCGCTAGGTGAAGTTGAGGCTTTGGAGTTCATCTCCCCCCAGATCCTCGCCTGCGGGGGAGATGATGGTTTGGTCGTGTTGGAATTGGAGACAGGAAGAACCGTCCTCGAGGACCGCTTCCCCGGGTCGGTGTTTCAAATCGAAGCCGCGGGAGGGTATCTGGGAGTGGTGTTGCGATCGGGAACAGTGCTTGTTTATCGGTTGCGAGACCTGGGATGAGGGAGCCCTCGGCTTGGGGTGACCGGAGTTCCCTTGGCTTCACCTGGTCCTGAGGGCGGTGGCTACCTCGGGGAGCTCCTCCGCCCCCACCGGGATCGTGAGGCTCGAACCCCGGAAATCACCCCCGATGGGCTCCGCCCGGCCCCCGAGGAACTTCCCCAGGAACGCCTCAGCGATGGCCATGAACGAAAGGCGGTTCTCCTGCCGCAAAAAGCCGTGGCCCTCGTCGGGATACAGCACGTAAGTCACCGGGATCCCCTTCCCCACCAAGGCCTCGACGATCTGATCCGATTCCTGCTTCTTCACCCGGGGATCGTTGGCCCCCTGGCCGATGAGAAGCGGACGCACGATCCTCTCGGCGTATTTGAGCGGAGAACGGTCCCACAGCAGCTCCCGGTCCTCCGGGTCCCCGGGGTCCCCGATCCGCGTCGCCAAAAGGGGTCGCATGGGCACCCAGTACGGGGGGATGTTCTCGAGGAGGGTGATCAGGTTCGAAGGTCCCACGATGTCCACCCCGCAGCAGAAGGCCTCCGGGGTGAAGGTGAGCCCCACCAATGTGGCGTAGCCCCCGTAGCTTCCCCCCATGATGGCCACCTTTCCCCTCTCGGCGATCCCCTCCCGGATCGCCCACTCCACGGCGTCGATGAGGTCCTGGTGCATCTTCCCGGCCCACTCCCTGTCCCCGGCGTTGACGAAGGATTTCCCAAAGCCTGTGGAGCCGCGGAAGTTGACGCTTAAGACGGCGTAGCCGCGGTTGGCCAGCCACTGGTGCCAGGGGTTCAGTCCCCACCGGTCCCGCGCCCACGGCCCCCCGTGGACGAAGAGCACCATGGGCAAAGGCTTTTCTGGCTTTCCCCCATCGTCCCACCAGGGCGGGAGGGAGAGGTAGCTCACCAGGGTGAGCCCGTCCCGGGCCCGGATCTCCCGGGGGTACATCCGCGCCAGGGCGAATTCCTCCAGCTCCGGCCGATCCGAGAACAGGAACTCCGCCCGCTTCTCCGCGCGATGGTAGAGGTAGTAGGCGGTGGGGCCGTGGTCGCGGACGTAGGCCACGAGCCATCTGGCATCGTCCACCGTCCGGGAGAGGACCTCCAGTTCCCCGTCCACCACTTTCCCGAGGTAGGCAAGGTCTTCGGCCACCTCCCCGTCCACCGCCTCCCAGCGGCGGCGGTCGTAGTCGAACGCCACCGCCTGGGGCTTCCTGTCCGTGGGGTGGAGGAGGACCTCCTGGGCGTCGCAGCGGGGGTCCTGCGCGAGCTCCACGGCCTCCCCGCTCTCCAGGTCCAGGGCTACCAGGGCCGCGGTGTCCCGCCCGCGCGAGTCCACGAGATATAGGACCTTTCCCCTCGCGTCGAGGCCGACGGGCTGTGTCACCATGGCGTCCTCGGGGCCTATCCGGGCAAGGGGCCGCCAGCCCTCCTCCCCGGGGGAGAAGAGGTCGTACCCCCCGTCCGGGCGGAACTTCATGGCCACCCGTACCCGTATCCCGTCGTCGGCCAGGAATTGGAAGAACCCTTCCTCGTTCCGCAAAAGGAGCTCCCGGTCCCCGGTTTCGAGGTCCAGAAGGAAGAGGTCGTGGAAGCGGGGGTCGCGTTCGTTCAAGGCCACCAGGGCCTGGTTGGGCCGCCGGGGGGTTAGATGTACGAGCCTTGCTTCTACCCCCTCTCGGGGGGTCAGGGCCTCGGTCTCCCCGGTTTCTACCTCGGTGGCATGCAGGCACCAGTTCTCGTCCCCGTCCCGGTCCTTGAGGTAAAGGACCTGCCGGGAGGAGTAGCTCCAGTGGTAGGAGAAGATCCCCCGTTCCCGCTCCCGGGTGACCACCCGGGCCTCATGGGGGGCGTCCGCCGGGGCCACCCACACGTTCCGCACCCCTTCCCAGGGAGCGATCCAGGCGAGCCAACGGCCATCCGGGCTCAGCCTGACCTGGGTCCTCTCCGGATCCCCGAACAGCACTCGCCTTGGAATGAGGTCCGCTTGCGTCATTCTCTTCCCCCTCTCCGAGTATCGCTCCTGGGGAATTTTCATTCGAGACCAGTTTACCTCAAAACCGGGCGGGGTCATTTTTTCTCGCTGGCCCTATATACTTGGGGCAGCCCAGGAAGTGAGGAGGGAGTTATGGAGCGTTGGCTGGCCGGGATGGCCCTGGTGCTCGTGCTGGGGCTGTTAGCTGGAATATTAGTTATTTTGCTTAGTCTGAGCCAAGGGATCACCGTGCGGCTGGAATCGCCTTCCACTCCCCAAGAGGTCCATTTGGTCCTCACCGTCCCCCAGGCGGTGGAGGTGGTGGCCGGGGGGGAAGCCCAGGCCAGCCTGCGCACCAGCCTGGAGGGCCTTCCTTGCCCCCAGTGCGAGGAGGGGACGCTGCTTCCCACCAGGTGGAACCCCTTCACCGGGGAGATCACCTGGCGGTGTGCCAATTGTGGCTACCAGCTCCAGGAGGAGAGGGCCCCGGGGCAGTAAAGGAGGGAAGGTGAACATCAAGGGACTCATCGCCCAAACCGAGGGACAGAACTATCAGCTTCACAGCCAGTACCTGAACCCCGTGTTCGCAAAAATCCTCAAGATCATCGGGTTCGATGTGGTCTATGTGCGGGGGGAAGGCCCATACCTCTACGACCAAGCTGGCCGCAAGTACCTGGATTTCTTGGCCGGCTACGGGGTGTTCAACATGGGCCGCAACCACCCCCGGGTGAAGCAGGTGCTGCAAGACCTGCTGGAGCTGGACCGGCCCAATTTGGTTCAGATGGATTGCCCGCTTTTGGCAGGGCTGCTGGCCCAGCGTCTGTTGGAGTTCGCCCGCCCCAGCTACCCGCACTTGGAGGCGGTGTTCTTCACCAATTCCGGGACCGAGGCGGTGGAGGGGGCGCTCAAGTTCGCCCGGGCTGCCACCGGCAAAACTAGGTTCCTCTATCTGGAACACGCTTTTCACGGCCTTACCTTGGGGGCGCTTTCCGTCAACGGAAGCGAGCACTTCCGGGCCGGCTTCGGAGAGTTGCTCCCCGCCACGCAAATCCCCCTCGGGGACCTGCAGGCACTGGAGGAAGAGCTCCGGGCGGGGGACGTGGCTTGCCTGATCGTGGAGCCCATCCAGGGCAAGGGGGTGTACCTGCCCGGGGGGGAGTTCCTCCGAGGGGCCCAACGGCTGTGCCGCGACTACGGGGCCCTGTTCATCGTGGACGAGATCCAGGCTGGCCTGGGGCGGGCCGGGCGCCGCTTCGCCGGGGAACATTGGGACTTGCAGCCGGACATCGTGACCGTGTCCAAAGCGCTGAGCGGGGGCTACGTGCCGGTGGGGGCCATCCTCACTCGGCGAGAGATCCACCGCCGGGTGTTCTCCAGCCTGGAGCGGGCAGTGGTGCACTCCAACACCTTCGGCATGAACGAGCTGGCCATGGGGGCGGGGTTGGCAGCCCTGGCGGTGCTGGAGGAGGAGCGGCTGCCCGAACGGGCGGCGGAGCTGGGGGAGTATTTCCTGGCCGGTCTCAGGGAGCTTAAGGAGAAGTATGAGCTGGTGGCGGACGTGCGGGGCAAAGGGTTAATGCTAGGCATCGAATTCGGCCCCCCCAAGTCCAAGGTCCTGCGCGGGGCGTGGCAGGCCCTGGAGAAGGTGCAGCCGGGGTTGTTTGCCCAACTGGTGGTGATGGCCCTGCTGCGGGATCACGCCCTCCTCACCCAGGTGTCTGCCCACCGGGTGAACATCGTCAAGTTCCTGCCGCCACTGGTGATCGGGAAAGAGGATGTGGACTGGGCGCTGGCTGCCCTGGAGGAGGTGCTCAGGGAGGCACAGCGGTTCCCCGGCGGCATTTGGAGGTGGGGGAAGGAGCTGGTGCGGGGGGCCTTGGCCCGCTGAGGCCAGGCGAGGGGCTGCCGCAACCCGCACAAGCTGGGAGCAGCAGGTAAACGGGGGAAACTGCCCGCAGTTTGGGCCCGCTTGCGAGCTCGGAGGCCAGAGCCGGCCCCGCTTCAGGTCCTCCCCGTCGGGTGGGGGCAGGGCTTTCAGGCGGACCGGCAGTTCCCGGCATGTTGAGCTCGGAAACTTCCACCACTTCGGAAGCCAGCCAGGGCAGAAGCCCAAATCGCCACCTCTCCCCGCTGCTCAAGTGCTCCCCAGCCAGGGATGGAGGGTCAGATGATGGCCACCTCGGTCTCCGGGTCGAACAGGTGCATCCGGTCCATGGCCGCCACCAAGGTGATCTCCTGTCCGGGCTGGATGTGCAGGTGTGGATCCAACTTGGCGATCACCTCATCCCCGGCACAGTCGGCGTAGACGATGAGCTCGTCCCCCAACGGCTCCCTCACCCGCACCTTGCCGGGGAACGTGGCCTCGGGGAGTTCCCCGTGCACCATCTCCGGGGTGCGCAGGTCTTCGGGGCGGATGCCGAACACCACCGCTTTGCCTACGTAGGCCCGCACCTCGTCGGTCAATTTCTCCTGGGGGATGCGGAGCTTGAACCCCTTGCCGATGACGTAGACCCTGCCGTCTTCCTCGCTGAGCTGGGCGTGGAGGAAGTTCATGGGGGGAGAGCCGATGAAACCGGCCACGAACATGTTGGCCGGTTGGTCGTAGATGGTCTGGGGGGCATCGTATTGCTGGATCACCCCGTCTTTCATCACCGCCACCCGGTGGCCCAGGGTCATGGCCTCCACCTGGTCGTGGGTGACGTACACGGTGGTGGTCTTGAGGCGTTGGTGCAGCTCGGCCAGCTCGGCCCGCATCCGCACCCGGAGCTTGGCGTCCAAGTTGGAGAGTGGCTCGTCGAACAAGAACACCTTGGGGTCCCGCACGATGGCCCGGCCCACCGCCACCCGCTGCCTCTGTCCCCCGGAAAGTTCCCGCGGCTTGGCCCGGAGTTTGTCCGCGATGCCCAGCAGCTCCGCCGCCTCCCGCACCCGGCGGTCAATTTCCTTCTTGGGGACCTTCCTCAGCTTGAGCCCGAAGGCCATGTTGTTGTACACGTCCATGTGGGGGTAGAGGGCGTAGTTCTGGAACACCATGGCGATGTCGCGGTCCTTGGGGGGCACGTCGTTCACCAGCCGGTCGCCGATGTAAATCTCCCCCTCGGTGACGTCCTCCAGGCCGGCGATCATGCGCAGGGTGGTGGTTTTCCCGCAACCTGATGGTCCCACCAGTACCACGAACTCACCGTCTCGGGCTTCCAGGTTGATCTGGTCCACGGCGGTGAAGTTGCCGAACTTCTTGGTGACCTCCACCAGCTTTACTTCCGCCATTTCCGGGTTACCTCCTTCCGGGCCCCGCAGCCTCAGGGCCGGCGGGATCATGTAAATTTCCCGAGCAAAATCATCGCTCCGGGCGAAAGCGATCCTCAGCGCGCTGGCATTATAAAGAGTTCCCCAGAGGGGGACCAGGAGCTCCATCGGTGTCCTTTACCCCGTCCCCCCGGGTCGGTAACATTTTGTTTAAGGTGGTGATTGCCATGCGTATGGTTTTGACAACGGCACTTCTGGCACTAGTTTTTTTGTCCTCCTGGGGAACCCCTCCCCGGTTGGTCCTCTACCCCCAGGGGCTGGCTCTGGTGGAGGAAACCAGAAGTTTCGAGCTGGAGTCCGAGGGGACTTTGGTCGTTGAAAACCTCCCCCAGGGGATCTTGCTTGAGTCCCTGGTGATCGAGGGGGTGACGGTCCTTTCCCTCTCCCCCACCGTGTCCGCCCCTGACCCCCAGGCGAGGTTGGAGGGGCAGTATGTGGAGGTCGTCTCCCCGGCGGGGACGTTCCACGGCCGGGTGATCTCCGCCGGCGACGACCGCATCAGCCTGGCCACCGATTCCGGGTTCGTGTTCATCCGCGACTACCAGGTCCTACGGGTCCCCTATCCCCCCCGGCGGGCGGTGGAGGTCCGTTATCTCGCTGAATCGCCGGGCCCCAGTTCCATAACACTGCGCTACCTGGCCCGGGGCATCTCCTGGCGGACCCACTACCGGGCCACCTTGGGCGGAGAGGAACTGGAGCTGGTGGGGGTAGCCGAGCTGATCAACGAAACCGGCCTCTCCTTCTCCGGGGCCACGGTGGAGCTGATCGCAGGGGAGGTCTATACGCCGGCGCCGGAGGCCGGGGCCTACGAGGTGCGGGCGTTGGTGGCTGCCCCGTCGGCCGAGGTCGCCCCGGCCGGGGAGTACCACCGCTACTCCCTGCCCGAGCCGGTGGAACTGGGGCCGGGCACACTCCTGGTGCCCTTGGTATCGGCCACGCTCCCCTATGAGCAGGCCTACCGCTTCCAAGGTGGGGCGGTGGAGACGGTGATCCGGTTCCGCAACTCCGTCCTCCCCCTGCCGGCGGGCGAGATCTCCTTCTACGAGGAGGAGGGGCGCCTGCTGGTGGGGGCGGCCTCCATCGGCCACACCCCGGTGGGCGAGGAGGTGGAGTTGGCCATCGGGGCGGCGTTCGACCTCACCGGGGAGCGAATCCACGTGTCCGGGGTTCGCCTGGGAGACGACTTCTACCGGGACACCTACCGGATCGTGATCCGCTCGGCCAAGGAGGAGCCGGTGGAGGTGGAGGTGCTGGAGTACCTCACCGGCAGCTGGACCATCACCTGGAGTTCCCTCCCCTACCAGGCGGTGGATGCCCACCGGGTCTTGTTCCGGCTCTCAGTCCCGGCCGGTGGGGAGGCTGAGGTTTCCTATACCGTGGAATGGAGCCACCGATGATCGACAAGAGCGAGGCTGTGGAGCAGGCCCAGCGAGAGTTCGCCCGGCTGAAGGAGTCCTACAAGCGGGCCATCGAGGCCGCCCTGGCCAAGGTGCCGGTGCGAGACGGGGTGGTGTCTGCCCGGGACCTGTGGCTGGAGACCTCGTTGCCCCTGGACTTGATCGAGGAGCTGTTGAAGGAAAACGGCATTAAGCTTCCACCTCATGTCCGGCGGGTGGACCTCCCGCCCAAGGGAAAGGGGCGCCGTGGCCGGAGGAAGTGAAATCCGGTTTGGCACCGATGGCTGGCGGGGGGTGATCGCCCGCGACTTCACGTTTTCTAACGTGGCGAGGGTGGGGGTGGCCATCGCCCGGTATCTGGCTGACCCCAAGCGGGTCCGGCTGCCCCTATATCGGGACTGGGGGGTGGAGCTCAGGCCGCCGGCGGCCGGGGTGGTGGTGGGCTACGATACCCGGTTTCTGTCCCGCCAGTTCGCCTGGGAGCTGGCCCGGGCCCTGGACCGGGAGGGGGTGCCGGTGCAGGTGACCTCCGCCCCAGTTCCCACCCCGGCCCTGTCCCTGGCGGTGGCCGAGAGGAAACTAGTCTGCGGGGTGATGATCACCGCCTCCCACAATCCCCCCCACTACAACGGGGTCAAGGTGAAGCCCGAGTACGGCGGCTCGGCCACCCAAGAGGTCACCGAGCTCATCGAGTCCCACCTCCCAACCCGCCCTCCCCGCCTGGGCCAGCAGCCCTTGGAGACCACTGAGCTGGGCGAGGAATACTTGGCTGCCCTGAGGAGGCTGGTGGACCTCCCGGCCATCGGGGAAGCCCCGCTGTACGTGGTGGTGGACCCCATGTACGGCTCTGCCCAGGGGTACCTGGCGACCTTGCTCAGGGAGGTGCGCCTGCCGCACCTGGCCATCCGCTCCCGGGTCGATCCCCTGTTCGGGGGGAAAAAGCCGGAGCCCCTGCCGGAGAACCTGGCCCCCCTGCGGGCGGTGATCAGGGCCCTGAGGCGCAGGGTGCGCCGCAAGATCGTGGTGGGACTGGTCACCGACGGGGACGGGGACCGGGCCGCGGCCATGGACGAAACCGGCGACTTTCTGGACACCCACCGCACCGCGGCCCTGATCCTGTGGCACCTGGTGCGCCACCGGAAGCTCCAGGGCAAAGTCCTCAAGTCGTTCGCCCTCACGGACATGATCGCCAAATTGGCGCAAGGGGCGGGCCTCCCTTGCCAGGAGATCAAGATCGGGTTCAAGTGGGCGGTGGGGGGGCTGGTGACCGGGGAGGCCGCCTTCGCCGGCGAGGAGTCAGGGGGCTACGGCTATAGCTTCCACCTGCCGGAGCGGGACGGGATCCTGTCCGGGCTTCTCCTCCTGGAACTGGTGGCCGCCACCGGCAGGAGCCTGGCCGAACTCATCCAGGACCTGTTCGCCGAGGTGGGGCCCCACCACTATCGGCGGCGGGACCTGGAGCTCCCCGAGCGGATCGAGATCGTGGAGCACCTCAAGGCCCGCCCCCCGCAAGCGGTGGCCGGCTTCCGGGTGCGGGAGGTGGAGACCCTGGATGGGCTCAAGCTCCGGTTCCGGGACGGGTGGCTGCTTCTGCGGGCCTCGGGCACCGAGCCCATCCTGCGCCTGTACTGCGAGATGGACGAGCTCTCCAAAGTGGAACGGGTGCTGGAGGAAGCCGAGCGCATGGTGAAAGGAGGGTTGCCCCTGTGAACGAGCCCTACGACCCCAAGGCGATTGAAGAGCGGTGGCGCGACTTCTGGCGGGAGAAGGGTTTCTTCAAGGCCGACATCGAGGACACCGCCCGCAAGTTCTACTACCTGAACATGTTCCCCTACCCCTCGGGGAAATTGCACGCCGGCCACGGCCGCAACTACATCCTGGGGGACGCCATCGTGCGGTTCCTCATCATGCGGGGCTACAACGTGCTCAACCCCATGGGCTGGGACGCCTTCGGCCTGCCGGCGGAGAACGCGGCCATCGAACAGGGGGTCCACCCCCGCGACTGGACCTGGCGGAACATCGAGGAGTTCAAGCGCCAATTCCGAGCCTGGGGGGTGGAGTACGACTGGGACCGGGAGATCGCCACCTGCGAGCCAGAGTACTACAAGTGGACCCAGTGGCTGTTTTTGAAGCTGTACGAGCGGGGCCTCGCCTACCGCGCCGAGTCGGAAGTCAACTGGTGCCCCCACTGCGACACGGTGCTGGCCAACGAGCAAGTGGTGAACGGCCGGTGCGAGCGCTGCGGCAGCGTGGTGGAGCGCAAAAAGCTCACCCAGTGGTTCTTCAAGATCACCGCCTACGCCCAGCGCCTCCTGGACGACCTGGAGAAGCTCCCGGACTGGCCGGAGCGGGTGAAGCTGATGCAGAAGAACTGGATCGGCCGCTCCGAGGGGGCGCTGGTGACCTTCCGGTCCGAGCGGGGCGATCCCATCGAGGTGTTCACCACCCGGCCCGACACCCTGTGGGGGGCCACCTTCCTGGTGTTGGCCCCGGAACACCCGCTGGTGGAGAAGCTCACCGCCCCGGAGCGGCGGGCGGAGGTGGAAGAGTACCGCCGACAGGCCGCCCGCCAGACCGAGGTGGAGCGCCTGTCCACCGAGCGGGAGAAGACCGGCGTCTTCATCGGCGCCTACGCGAAAAACCCGGTCAACGGAGAGGAAATCCCGATCTGGATAGCGGACTACGTGCTGATGGGCTACGGCACCGGGGCGATCATGGCCGTGCCGGCCCACGACGAGCGAGATTTCCAGTTCGCCCTCAAGTTCGGGATCCCGGTGGTCCCGGTGATCGCCCCGCCTTCCGGGGTGGCGAGGAGCTACCTCATGCGGGGCACCTTCCAGGAAGGCCTGAAGGGGGCGCTGGCAGGGGCTGGGTTCGACTTCGAGGAGAAAGACGGGGCCCTCTACGTGACCTTGGCCGAAAAGGACCGGGAGCGCTACATCTCCCTCGTGCAGGGGTATCTGAAGCCCGGCTCCTGGACGGAGGTGGTGGGCGCCGGCTGGCAGTTTGTGTTCCCCGATGAGGTCGCGAACGTGGGTTCCCTGGAGGAAGAGAGGGCGGTCCTGGCCAAGTGCCAGGAACTGGAGCCCGCTGTGCGGGAGAGGCGCACCGTGGCCGAGCTCCTGTGGGGGGTGGAGTTCTACCGGGAGCTCCTGTTCCACGCCGAATACGGGGAGATGATCAACTCCGGCCCCCTCACCGGCACCCCCGGAGATCAGGCGGTCAGGAGGACCTGCGAGTGGCTGGAGGAACGGGGCATCGGGAGATACGCGGTCACCTATCGGCTGCGGGACTGGCTCATCTCCCGCCAGCGGTACTGGGGCGCCCCCATCCCCATGGTGCACTGCGAGAGGTGTGGGGCCGTGCCGGTGCCGGAGGAGGAGCTGCCCGTCTTGCTCCCCGACGTCCCGTTCATCGGCAAGCGGGGCCTGGCCGACATCCCGGAGTTCGTGGCCACCACCTGTCCGCGCTGCGGCGGCCCGGCCCGGCGGGACACCGACACCATGGACACGTTCGTGGACTCGGCCTGGTACTACCTGCGCTACATCTCCCCCAACGACGAGGAGAAGGCCTTCGACTCCGAATTGGTGAACCGGTGGCTGCCGGTGGACCTGTACGTGGGCGGGGTGGAACACGCCATCCTGCACCTCCTCTACTCCCGGTTCATCACCAAGGCCCTTTATGACATGGGGTACCTCTCCTTCGACGAGCCGTTTAAGCGCCTGTTCACCCAGGGGATGATCACCTACCCCGCTTACTGGTGTCCCGAGCACCACTGGATCCCCCCGGGAGAAGTGGGGGAGGGAAACCGCTGTCCTCACTGCGGGACCGAGCTCCAGGTGCAGGTCCTGGCCATGTCCAAGTCCAAGAAGAACGTGGTGCCCCCGGACGAGCTGATCGCAAAGTACGGGGCGGACACCGAGAGGCTGTACACCCTGTTCATGGGCCCCCCGGAGCGGGACATCGAGTGGTCCGAGGAAGGGGTGCGGGGGGCGTGGCGGTTTCTCTCGCGGCTGTGGGCGCTGATCACCGAGCAGCTGCCCCGGATCAAGGACGTGCGGGACCCGGTGGCCCCCGAGGGGCTGGACCGGGCCGGGGAGGCCCTGTGGAAGAAGCTGCACCTCACCATCAAGAAGGTCACCGAGGAGTTCGAGGGGCGGCTCGGCCTCAACACCGCCATCGCCGCCCTGATGGAGCTGACGAGCGCCCTGGGCGAGTACCTGGAAGGGGAAACCGTGGATGTTCGGCTGGTGCGGGAGGTGGTGCGGAACCTGATCCTGCTCATCTCCCCGTTCACGCCATTTGTGGCCGAGGAGCTGTGGAGCCGCCTGGGGGAGGGGGGGTCGGTGCTGGAGACCCCCTGGCCCGAGTACGACCAGCGGGCCCTGGCCGCCGGTGAGGTGGAGATCCCGGTGCAGATAAACGGAAAAGTACGGGCCCGGCTCCGGCTCCCCAGCGCGGTGGCGGAGGACGAGGAGGCACTCCAGGAGGCGGCTCTGGCCGACCCGGTGGTGCAGGCCCGCCTGGCCGGAAAACAAGTGAAGCGGGTGATCGCCGTCCCCGGGAAGCTGGTGTCCATCGTGGTGGGCTAGGAGGGGGCATGGGACCGGCACTGACGAGCGCCGCGGTGGGGGCAGTTTTTGGCATCGGGATCGCCCTGGCAGGCCACCTGAAGAACCAGCTCACCAAGAAGAGGCTCCTGGGCCGCGCAGGCGGGGCCCCGCCCTCCCTGGCGGTGGTCATCGCCTCCCGCAACGAGGAAGAAGTGATCGAGAACACCATCCGCCAGGTGTTCTCCTCCTCCCCCCCCGGGACCAGGGTGATCGTGGTGGACGAGTCCACCGACTCCACCCCGGAGATCCTGGCCCGGCTGGCCCGGGAGTACCCAGGCCTCGTGGTGATCCGGGACCCGGAGGTGAAGGGGAAGCCCGCCGCCCTCAACCGCGCCCTCAGGGAAGTGCGGGAAGAGGTGGTGCTGTTCTTGGATGCCGACGCCCGGGTGGACCGGAAGTACATGGAGACCTGCCTCTCGCTCCTGGCCGACCCTGACCTCCCGGCACTGTTCACCGACTTCACCGCCTACAACGCCCACCGCACCGTGCCGGTGATCCTCCAGGACCTGTTCTTTGCCTTCTCCCGCATTTTCGTGTTTTCCGGGTTGTTCTATCGGCCCACGTTCATGAACTCGGGGATGTGGGTCCGCCGGGAGGTGTTGGAGCGGGTGGGGAAGTTCCGCGAGGGCAGTCTGGTAGACGATTTTGAGCTGGGGATCCGGATGGCCAAGGCCGGCGTCTACGCCCGCTATTTCGTGGGGGTGAGGCTGGGAATTCAGTACGCCCTGACCCTGAAGGACATCTTCCTGCAGCACGCCCGCTGGTATACCGGGGGCATCGAGGAGATGTTCCACGAGATCAAGCGAGGAGCGTTCTCCTACGTGTTTCTCATGGCTGGGCTGGCTTGCGTGGTCTATTTCCCCCAGATCCTGATGATCGCTGCGGCCGCCACCCTATCCCCCGCCCCGCTGGCCTTGGTGCTCCCGGGGGCGGCGGCCGCGCTGTACGCCGCCGTGGGCTCTGCTTACCTCCTTTCGCGCCCCAATTCCTGGCGGGAAGCGGCTTTGAACATCGTGGTGGGGATCCCGGCCTGGTACCTGATGCTCCAGACCTCCATTGCCCTGTCGTTTTTCCGGGCCCTGTTCGGATACAAAGGCTGGTACCGGGTGCGGCGGGAACGGGCCTGACATGCCTCGCCGGGTCACGGTGGTGGTGCCGGCCCTCAACGAGGAGCGCTGGCTCCCGGCCACCCTGGAGTCGCTCCGGGCTCAGAAGTTCGGGGAGTTCGAGCTCTTGGTGGTGGACAACGGCTCCACCGACCGCACCCCGGAGTTGGCGCAAAAGTGGGCGGACCGGGTGCTTTCCGAGGAGCGGCGGGGGGCGGTGTGGGCCATCCACCGAGGTTTCCTGGAAGCCCGGGGGGAGCTGGTAGTGACCGCCGACGCCGACACCCTGTATCCCCCCCGGTGGCTGGAGAAGATGGTATGGGCCCTCACGCGGCCAGGCACCGTGGCCGCCTACGGCCCCATGGGCTTCCGGGAGAGCTTTCCGGTGGCGAGGGTTCTGCAGGCGGGGGGGTACTGCCTTTTGGCCTGGGGCTCACGGGCTTTCGGGGTGCCGCTTGCCGGGGCGGCCAACCTGGGGATCGACAAGGAGGCCTACTTCGAGGTGGGGGGGTATCCCCCCCTGGCCCGGCTTGCCTCCCCGGACTTCCGGTTGGTCCAGCGCCTGGCGCGGCTGGGGAAGGTGAGGTTCGTGCCCACCATGGTCTGCTGGACCTCCGGGAGGCGGTTCCAGCGTGGGGGGCTCAGGAGCTGGCTCCGGGCACTGGCCCTGTGGTGGGACGTGGCCAGTGGCCGGGACCGGATACTGGCCGAGGATTATTGGGGCGATGTCCGGAGTTGAGGCGCGGCAGGAGAGGTGGCCCCAGAGGCTCCTCTGGGCGCTATTTGCAAGGCCGCTCCAGTTTCTGATCTGGCTCGTCTACGCCGCCTGTTGCCGGTTCCTGGTGCCGCTCCTCTTCCGGGTGGAGCGGGTGGGGGCACGGCCGCGTGGCCCCTGCGTCCTGGCCGTGACCCACGTGGGCACCTTCGAGCCCATGTTCGTGGCCTACGCCGGCCGCGTTTTCCGAGCCAAGGCCCTGTTCGCGGTGGACCCCCGCTACCCCTGGTTGCGGTTCATCTACGGGGCGTTCTGGGGGTTCGAGGTGACCACCGATCCCGAGAGGAAGAAGTGGCTCAACCGAAGGAGTCTGGCCCGGGCGGTGGAGTATCTCAAGCGGGGTGGGGTGGTGATGGTGTTCCCGGAGGGGGAGAGGTTTTGGGAGCGGGTGCTCTATCCCGGGGCCGGGGTGTTGGCCAGGCGGGCCGGGGTGCCCCTGATCCCGGTGGGGTTGGAGAACGCCTGCTGCTACCACCCCCAGGCCGAGGCCCAGCCGCTGCTTGCGGCTGCCTGGCGCATCATCCGGGAGACCAGGGAGAAGGGGACGATTCGGGTCCACTTCAGTCCCCCCCTGATGCCGGATCCCCGGCTCCCCGAGCGGGAGGACGTGGACCGGCTGATGCGGGGGGTGGCCGAGGTGTTTGGGGATTGGTACCGGATGTTCTACGGCTTCCCTCCCCCCCAGTGGCCCCCGGGCAGTGGGGCCTGAGGCGCGCTGCCTGCGGACGGGTCATCCCGGCTTGGTTCCGCCGGCAGATGACGGTCGGGCCGGAGCGGTGTAATTTGTCCTCCTCAAGGAGGCTGGCTAAACTGGTGTTTGCTATGTGGAGATGGATTCTGGCGGCGATGGTGGTAGGGCTCTCCTTGCCCGGCCAGGGGGACTGGGGAGGGAGAGTGGGCTTCCAAATGGACTGGCGAGCCGGACAACCTTTGGACCTCACGGGCAGCGTATCCTTGTCCTATCACCACGACTGGTTTTCCCTGGGTGGGGGTTGGAGCCTCCCCTTCACCGCGCCCACCACTTGGTCCGCCTATACACGCGGGAGCTTGAATCTGGATCCTCTCCGGCTAAACACTTACCTTCGCTTCAGCCAAGCTGGGCTCGACTCCGTCCACAACTGGGCGAACCTCTATCTTAGGGTCGACGAGTTCTTGGGAGGGTGGCTTCAGTTGCGGAGCGGAGTTCATCTCAGAGTCATCGCGCCTCTGCAAACCCCCTCCTACTCCAGTTACGGGGACGCCTCCTTGAGGTACAACCTAGAGGTTTGGTGGTGCGAGTTTCGGATTTCCTTCGATCTTTACCCCTCCCCTCCGACTTTCGGGGCCAAGAACCTGGACACCGGCCTTGAGCTCGACCACTGGCTTTTCACGGTCCGCAACAGATTCGAGGACGCTTGGGAGCGAACTTCCCTGGAGGCCAGGTATGACGATGGAACCTTCTCCCTGTATGCCCAAGCCGGTTTCTCCCCCCAGGGGTTCACCGGGCTCACCGGGGAGCTGGGGTGGAGATGCGAGTGGAGGGAGGACTCCCAGGTGCTAGTGGCGCTGGAACTGGAAGTCAGGGGCGGGTTCACCCCCCAGGGGCCCACTTCCCCCCGGTTGTGGCTGGGCCTTGGGCTGGGGGACTGGGACTTGGACCTGGATTTGCAATTTGAATTTCCATTTCACCTCTCCCGGGCCGAGCTGGAGGCAACCTACTCCTTTTGATCCGGCCCCAGGGGCTGGGGAGGGAGTTTGTCCGCGCCCAGGGAGGTGGGATAAACTTTTCTATCAAGCGCAGCACTCAAAACAACGTTTGCCCGGATGCAGCGAGGCTCCTAGCTTCGGCTTTTGCTCACGGCAGGCACGGGAGGGAAGAGTAAAACATGGAAAAAACTTGGGATGTGGTGATTGTGGGAGCGGGGCCGGCCGGGCTGTCTGCCGGCATCTACGCCCGTCGGGCCGGGCTGTCCGCCCTGATCTTGGAGAAGGCCCTCCCCGGAGGCCAGCTCATGGAAACGGACCTGGTGGAAAATTACCCGGGCTTTCCCGACCCCATCCCCGGCCCGGAGCTCATGGAACGCACCAAGAAGCAGGCCCTGAGGCTGGGGGCCCAGCTCAAATTGGCCGAGGCCACCGGGCTCTCCCCCGCCCAGGGGCAGTGGCGGCTGAAAACCAATGCCGGCCAGGTGCTGGCCCGGACCGTGATCCTGGCCATGGGGGCCCGCCACAAGGAGCTCCCCGCCAAGGGGGCCAAGGAGCTCACCGGCCGAGGAGTCTCCTACTGCGCCACCTGTGACGGCTACTTCTTCCAGGGGAAGAAAGTGCTCATGGTGGGGGCCGGGGACTCCGCCCTCACCGAAGCTCTGTTTCTCACCCGCCTGTGTGATCGCGTCTACGTGGCCGTCCGCCATCCCAAAGAGGACCCCAAGGCCATCCGGGCCGTGGCCGCCCTGCGCGACCAGGCCCTGAAAAACCCCAAGATCGAGTTCCTGTGGAACGTGGCGGTGGAGGAGGTGCTGGGGGAGGACAAGGTGCGGGGGGTGGTGCTGCGGGACCTCGCCACCGGGGAGAGGCGGGAACTGGAGGTGGCCGGGGTGTTTGCCAAGGTCGGATACCGGCCCGCCACCGAATGGGTGCGAGGGGTAGTCGAGCTCACCGAAGACGGGTATATAAAAACTGACCCGTGGATGCACACCAGCCAACCGGGGGTGTTCGCCGCCGGGGACGTGCGCCAGCCGGTGGGGAGATACGCCCAGGCGGTGATCGCCGCCGCCGAGGGCACCATCGCCGCCCTGGAGGCGGAGAAGTACCTGTCTGAACAGGCTTAGCCTGAAGGGGGAGATATGAGCACCAATCGCAGCCAGCGGGCATCCCATGGGGGGGATTGGCCCACCATCCCGGAGTTCTTCCAGCGCAGCGTGCGCCGTTACGGCTCCCGGGTAGCCATCCGCATGCCCGAGCTGAAAGGCAGGCGCTTTTCCTTCCGGGAGATCACCTACCGGGAGCTATGGGATCTTTCTGGGAAGCTGGCGGTGTGGCTGTCGGCCCAGGGGATCGGGGCCGGGGATCGGGTGGCGATAGTGGCCAAACCCTCAGTGGGCTGGGCCGTCTCGTTCTTCGCCATCCAACGATTGGGGGCGGTGGCGGTGCCGCTGGATGCCGGGCTGCGCCCCGCCGAGATCCGCCGCATTCTGGACGAGGCGGAGGTGAAATTGCTGTTCGCCTCCCCCAAGAGGTACGAGGAGCTTGTGTCCCTGGTGGAGGAGGTCCCCTCTCTGGGAGAGGTAGTATCGGTGGAGGCCATGCCCGGTGCCCTTTCCCTGTGGGAGGTGCTCCCGGAGGAGGCCCAGGCCCCCCCGGATGGCCAGCCCGCCCCCCAGGACTTGGCCCTGCTCATGTATACCTCCGGCACCACCGGCGACTCCAAGGGGGTGATGCTCTCCCACCGCAACATCACTTCCAACATCCAAGGGGTGCTGGAAGTAGTGCACATCGGCCCCGAGGACAAGATCGTCACCATCGTGCCCTGGTACCACATCTACGGGCTCACCTTCACCCTGTTGGCCCCCCTGTGGGCCGGGGCCACCGTCTCCTACACCGACGATTACCGCAACTTGATCGAGGTGGCCCGCCGCTGCCAGGTGACCATCCTCATCGGGGTGCCCAAGCTGTACCACGCCTTGTGGCGGCGGCTGAAGGAGAACTTCCAGTCTGACCTCATCCGGCGGATACTGTATCGGTTCGCTCCCAAGCTGTTGGGGAAGCTGGTGAAGAAGAAGCTCCTCACCCCGGAGTTCCGGTTCTTCGTGTCCGGCGGGGCGGCGTTGGCCACCGAGGTGGGGGTTGGGTTGCGCCGCCTGGGGCTGGGGATGATCGAGGGCTACGGCCTCACCGAGACCTCCCCGGTGCTCTCCTTCTCCGAGCCGTTCACCAAGCGGGCGGGGACCGTGGGCCGGCCGCTGAAGGGGGTGGAGATCAGGATCGAGAACCCGGACGCCGATGGTTACGGGGAGGTGCTGGCCCGGGGGCCCAACGTGATGCTAGGCTACTACAAGAACGAGAAGCGCACCCGGGAGGTGCTCACCGAGGACGGCTGGTTCCGCACCGGGGACCTGGGGCGGCTGGACCGGGCCGGGTATTTGTATCTGGCCGGCCGCAAGAAGAACGTGATCGTCCTGGAATCCGGCAAGAACGTGTACCCGGAGGAGGTGGAGTGGGAGCTCTCCCAGATCCCCGAAATAGAAGAGGTGCTGGTGTACGAGCGGGAGCGGGGGGGGACCCCAGTGGTGGCGGCCCTGATCTACCCCAACTGGGAAGAGCTCCGCCGCCAGGGCATCGAGGACGAGGAGGCGGCCCGAGACCTCCTGTGGGAAAAGATCAAAGAGGCCCAAAAGAACCTGGCCACCTTCAAGCGCATCAAGAGCAAGGACGACCTGGGGTTGGTCAAGGAGCCGTTTGAGAAGTCCACCAAGCAGGAGATCAAGCGCCACCTGTATGTGAAGCGCTGACGCCCGCACTGGCCGCGCCTGCGCCCGCCACGCCGGGTTACCCCAGGCCGCCTTCGCAGAGGGGGAGGTGAGGGTGGATGTGGAGCCGGGTTTTGGCAGGAGTGGGTGCGGCTTCTCTGTTGCTTTTGGCGGGCTGCGGCTGGTTGGTTCGACTTTGGCCCCCGCAGCACTTGCCGCCCCGACTTTCCGGGGGCTGGGAGCTGGAGCTTGAGGCCCCGGTCTACGCAGAAGACCTCCCCTCAGGGGCCAGCGGGGGCCTGGGGGCAGTTTGGCGCCGGGGGGAGGCGTGGCTGTGGGCCCAGGTGATCGCCTTCCCCGACGTGGAGGCCGCCCAGGCCAGGTTCTCCCAGGAAACCAGCTCCCTCACAGAGGCCCAGGAGTCGGGGTTGGGGGAGGAGGGAGTGGAGCTGGTGCACCCCCCGTCCGGGTTGGTGCTGGAGCTATTCCGGGTCGGGGCCCGGCTGGTGCTGGTGGGCTCGCTGGCCCCCTCCCCGGCGGAGGCCCCCACGGCCGAGGAGGTGCGCCGGGCAGCCCGGCGAATCGGGCAGCAACTCCCTGCTGTCCCCCCAGCGCAGGCGGGGCCGCCCCCGGAAGTAACCTGCGCCCCGCCTGAGGAGACCCCCCACCTTGAGGTTTTGCAGGTCCCCCTTTCCCTGGACGGGACGGCCAACGGGACACTGGTCCTGGTGCTGGAAGTGGTCCCGATGGGGGAGGAGGCGGGCCTGTGCCGCTGCCGGTTCGACCTGTATTTGAAGTGCATCGAGCTCGGCCCGGAGGATGGCGATCCCGGGCTGCGGGGCCCGGGGGACCTGTTCCTGGCCGGGATTTTAGGCTTCCCCTGGGGGGAGGTCACCTTCCTCACGGAAGAAGTGGCGGCGCTTCCCCCGGGAGGAGGCGTGGAGTTCCCGGGGAAGGGACTTCTCATTGCCTCCCGGGAGTACCTGGTGCCCTGTGGCCTTCAAAACGTCCCCATAAACCTGAACCTAGTGCTTCGAAACCACAACCGCGTGGATTTGCTGGACCTTTTGGCCGCCTTCTTCTGGTCCCTGGCCCGGGCCCAACCTCAGGCCCAGCCCCTGTGGGAGACCGCCGAGGGGCTCTCCCGGACCTACGGCCCGGAGGCGGGGGAGCCGGAAGACCCCCAGGCGGCGGCCGAGGAGGTGCCCGGCACCACCCTGGGGGGAGGTAGCACCCAGGGCAGTTTGGACCTCCCCGGCTGGGAGTTACAGTTCGAGATGCAGGTCACTGCCCACGGGGAGTGCTGGCAGGAGGCGGAGGACACGGTGCGCTGCCGGGTGGTGGCCGGGGAGGAGGGCCAAGTACTGCTCACTGCCCGTAGCGAGCCGCCGACCCTTCCACTCACCATCTGGGCACTGACCCTGCCCCCCTGGGCCAGCTTCCAGCCGGCGGCGGGAGTTGGCCTGGTCCAGACCCAGTGCACCTTCGTACCCCCCGCGGAGGCGGTGGGGGGCACCTTCGAGCTCGTCTTCCAGGCGATCGCTGCGGAGGGGGGCCTCGCCGAGGCGCTGCGGCTGATCCTGGAGGTGGTGCCTCCGGAGGGGGCCGGGTGAGGCCGCTGGTGGTGGGGGTGGCGGGCTCTGCCCGCCGGGATGGGAATTCCGATCGCTTGCTCAAGGCTGCCCTGGAGGGAGCCCAGGCTGGTGGGGCCAAGACCGAACTCATAGTCCCGGCCGAATTCTCCTTCTCCCACTGCCTGGCCTGCGAGGCCTGCCGCCCGGACGGCCAGTGTGTGCTCTCAGACGCGGCCGGGGAAGCTTACCGGTTGCTCCTTTCCTGCCGAGCGTTGGTGGTGGCCACCCCGGTCTACTTCCGGGGCCTGCCGGCCCCCTTCAAGGCGTTGGTGGACCGGGCCCAGTTCCTCTACTTCCGCCGCTGGGAGCTGCGGGAGGCTGGCCTACCCCAGGGGCGGCCGGCGGTCCTCATCTTGGTGGCCGCCGGGGAAGAGAGCCAGTTCAGGCTCCTAAAGGAGCAGCTCTCCCCCTGGCTTTCCACCCTCGGGTTCCGGGTGCGAGCCAGCCTGGGGGTGGCCGGGGTGGACCGGCCCGGGGAAGTGGCACCGGAGGAACTGGCGCGGGCCCGGCGATTGGGGCGGGGGCTCCTGGGGCCTGGCTAGATGGTTTTCCCCGTTCGCCACCGCCCCAGGTGGGAGTTGCTGGTTGGCGAACAGGGGGTAGAATGGAGTCCCGGCATGGACCGGGAACGGCTGGGGCCGGCGAGGAAGGGAAAGCGAGATTTCGTCGATTCTTTGGATTTCTCCCCAGAAGATTACCAACGGCTTTTCTCCCTAGCTGATAGCATCAGGGAAAACCCCGCCCGGATGGCCAAGGCCTGCTCTGGAAGCCTCATGGCCACCTTGTTCTATGAACCCAGCACCCGCACTCGGCTCTCGTTCGAAGCGGCCATGCGGCGCCTGGGGGGGGAGGTCATCACCGTGGCTGACCCCGCCACGAGCTCGGTGGCCAAGGGAGAATCCCTGGCCGATACCATCCGCACCGTAGGTGGTTACGCCGACCTCATCGTGCTGCGCCACCCCAAAGAGGGGGCGGCCCGGTTGGCCGCCCTCTACTCCCCGGTGCCCCTGATCAACGGCGGCGACGGGGCCCGCGAACATCCAACCCAGACCCTCACCGACCTCTACACCATCCTCACCTGCAAGGGCCGCCTGGAGGACCTCACCGTGGCCCTCTGCGGGGACCTGAGATACGGCCGCACCGTCCACTCCCTGATCAAAGCCCTGACCCGCTACCCCGACATCCGGTTCCTCCTCGTCTCACCGGAGGAGCTGCGCCTCCCGGACTCGGTCAAAGAAGAGGTGCTCCTCCTCCGACCAGGGGTGAGCCTCCAGGAGAGTGAGCAGCTGGAAGAGTGCCTTCCCGAGGCCGACGTCCTCTACATGACCCGCATCCAGAAAGAGCGGTTTTTCAACGAGGAAGACTACCTCAGGCTTCGGGATGCTTACGTCCTGACCCCGGAGAAATTGCAGGCTGCCAAGCCGGATCTGATCGTGATGCATCCCTTGCCCCGGGTGACCGAGATCTCCCCCGCGATGGATGCAGACCCCCGAGCCGTTTACTTCCAGCAAGCCCGATTGGGGATGTACGCCCGCATGGCCTTGATCGCGGACCTCCTGGGGGTGGCCTAAATGCTCAAGGTAGACCGGATCGAATTGGGGATTGTGCTGGACCACATCCGGGCCGGAAATGGCCTCCGGATCTTCGAGGAGTTGGACCTGGGGCGCCGGGAATCCCCGGTGGCACTGCTCATGAGCGTCCCCAGTACCAAGCTGGGCAAGAAAGACATCATAAAGATCTCCGGGGCCCTGGACCTGGACCTCACCAAGCTCGCCCTCCTGGACCCGGGGATCACGGTGAACTACATCGAGGGGGGTGAGGTGGTGCGCAAGGTGAGGCCAGAGCTACCCCAGCGGGTGGAGGGGCTGATCCGCTGTAAGAACCCTCGCTGCATCACCGCGGTGGAACCATCTGCCCCGGCCATCTTCGAGCTGGTGGAGCGGGGGAGGAAGCGGTACCGCTGCTACTACTGTGGGGAGTCGGTGACGGTGTGAAGGACCTTTTGATCCAGGGGGTGCGGATGGTGGACGCCGACCAGGAACTGGTCGGCGATATTTTGATCAGGGGAGGGATCATCCGGGCGGTGGGGGAGAGAATCCCCGCTCCCCGAGGGGTTCCCGTGCTCCCAGGAAAGGGGAAGACCGCCCTGCCGGCTTTTCTGGACCTGCACGCCCACTTCCGCGACCCCGGTTTTCCGGAAAAGGAGGACCTTCTCACCGGGGCCCGGGCCGCGGTGCACGGGGGCTTCACCGTGGTCTCCCTCATGCCCAACACCGAGCCGGTGTGCGATTCTCCGGAGATAGCGCGGTATATCTCCGCGAAAGCCCGGGAGATCGGGCTGGTGGAAGTCTACCCTGTGGGCGCAATCACCGTTGGCCTCCAAGGGAAAGAGCTCTCCCCACTGGAAGACCTGGCCCCATTTGTGTGGGCGTTCTCCGATGACGGGAAAGGAGTGGAAGATCACGAGCTGATGTGGCAAGCCTGCCGCAAAGCCGCCACCCTGGGGCGGGTGCTCTTCCCTCATTGTCAGTTCTCCGGGATGTCCGATCAGGCTCTCGCCCAAGAGCTCATGGTGGCCCGGGACCTATGGCTGGCCCGCCGGGCCGGCTGCCGGCTGCACCTGGCCCACCTCAGCACCCCGGGGGCGGTGAAGCTCGTCACTCTAGCCAAGGCGGAGCGAGTCCCCGTGACCTGTGAGGTGACCCCCCATCACCTGTGCCTCGAGGGGGATTACCCGGTCAACCCGCCCCTGGTCGCGCGGGAAACCAGGGTGGCCCTGCTGGAAGCACTGAAGGTCGGGGTGATCGACGCCATCGCCACCGACCACGCCCCCCACACCCCGGAGGACAAGGCCGCCGGTGCCCCGGGAATCTCCGGGATCGAGCTTTGTTTCCCGGTTCTCTATACCGAGCTGGTCCGCCCCGGGGCGCTGTCCCTGGCCGAGCTTTCCCGCTATCTCTCCCTGGCCCCGGCTCAGATCCTGGGGCTGAGGAAGGGCCGGCTGCGGGCTGGCTACGACGGAGATCTGGTCGTCTTCTGTGAGGAAGAGTTCACGGTGAGCGAGGACTTTTTCTGCTCAAAAAGCAGGAACACCCCGCTATTGGGCAAGCGGCTGTGGGGCGAGGTGTGGGCCACCATCCACCGGGGGGAGGTGGCGTACCTGGCTGGGGCCATAAAGGGCAGGGACTTCCATGATCATCGACAGGTTATACCGAGCGGTTGAGGAGCGGGGACCGGTGTGCCTGGGGCTGGACCCCTCCCCAGAGCTCCTCCCGGCCGGGCTCTGGGAGGAGGCGAGCTCTCCGGCAGAGGCCTTCCTGGAGTTCAACCGCAGGATCGTGGACGCCACCCTGGACGTAGTAGCCTGCTATAAGGTCCAGATCGCCCACTACGAGGCCCTGGGGGTGGCGGGGCTGGCTTGCTACCGGGATACCCTCCGCTACATCCGGGCCCGGGGGGGCCTGGCCATCGGGGACGTAAAGCGGGGGGACATCGGTTCCACCGCCGAGCGGTACGCCCAGGCCCACTTCCGGGGAGATTTTGAGGCCGATTTCATCACCCTGAACCCCTACCTGGGATCTGACACCCTCGCCCCCTTCCTCCCGGACCTCGAGCGAGGAGACAAGGGGCTGTTCCTCCTCATTCGCACCTCGAACCCCAGCGCCCAGGAGCTCCAAGAACTTCCCTGTTTCAGTCCCCATGCCCCCAAGCCTGTCCCCCTATACCTGAGGGTGGCTGAGCTGGTGGCCCACTGGGGGGAGCGGCTGGTGGGAAAGTGTGGCTACAGCGCCATCGGCGGGGTGGTGGGGGGCACGGCCCGGGAAGCCCTGGCCCGGGTACGGGAGGAGTTCCGGCAGCTGTTCCTGCTGGTGCCCGGGTACGGGGCCCAGGGCGCGCGGGGGGAGGACGTGGCCGGGGCGTTCCGGGAAGGGAACGGCGCGGTGGTGGTGGCAGCCCGCTACCTCATCGGGGCCCACCGGGGGAGGCCGGCCCCAGAGCGCCGGTTCCCCCAATACGCCCGGGAAGCAGCCTTGGCCATGCGTGAGGATATCTGGCGATGGATCGGCAGGTGAGCTTGGTGCGGGCCGAGGTGGTGGAGAACCGGGAACTGGTCCCGGGGGTGTTCCTGCTGCGAGCCCGGGGAAACTTCTCCGCCCAGCCGGGGCAGTTTTACCTCGTGCGGGCCTGGGGGTTGGATCCCCCGCTTTTTCGGCCATTTTCCGCCTTCGACCTC
Organism: Acetothermia bacterium UBA3574; assembly: GCA_002375935.1. Lineage (GTDB taxonomy): Bacteria > Bipolaricaulota > Bipolaricaulia > Bipolaricaulales > Bipolaricaulaceae > DFNF01. Next base: position 5,083 of record DFNF01000049.1, on the reverse strand, counting down.
TCTCAAGAGGGCATCTCTTTCCTGTACGCCATCCGGGGCCGAGGCACCTCCCTCCTGGCCCGGCTCCAACCCGGCCATAGCCTCACCCTCCTCGGCCCACTGGGGAACGGTTGGCCCCAGCCGGAGGGGAAACTGGCCCTGGTGGGAGGCGGGGTGGGAATCGCCCCCTTGTACTTGGCTGCCAAGGCCTTCAGGGAGGCGGACGCCTACCTGGGGTTCCCCGGCCGTCCGTATCTGGTGGAGAAATTCCGAGAAGTGGCCGGGAGGGTATGGGTCGCCTCGGAGCGAGGCCAGGGCGGCCACCGGGGATCGGTGACCGAGATCTTCACTCCGGATGGCTATCGGGTTTGCTACGCCTGCGGCCCCCGGGAGATGCTCGCCAGGCTGTGGGAAATGTGCCGCCGGGCCGGGGTGTGGCTCTACGTGTCCCTGGAAGAGCGGATGGCCTGCGGTCTGGGGGCGTGCTTGGGCTGCACCGTGTTCACCCGCAGTGGCCCCCAGCGGGTCTGCCGGGAGGGGCCGGTCTTTCCGGCCCAGGAGGTCTTCTGATGCCGGACACCTCCGTGCGCATCGGGAGTTTGGTCCTGAAGAACCCGGTGCTGGCTGCCTCGGGCACGTTCGGCTTCGGCGGCGACTACGCCCGACTCTACGATGTCTCCCGTCTTGGGGGGATCGTGTCCAAGGCGATTACCTTGCGGCCGCGAGCAGGCAATCCCCCGCCGCGCCTCTGGGAGACCCCCTGCGGCCTCCTCAACTCGATCGGCCTTGAGAACCCCGGCTTGGAAGCCTTCCTGGCCGAAGAGCTCCCCCGGATGCGGGAGCTGGGCACGGCGGTGATCGTGAACGTCTGGGGGGAGGATCCGGAGGAGTACGGGGAGCTGGTCTCCCGGCTCTCCCTCCCGGGGGTGGACGCCATCGAGCTCAATCTCTCCTGCCCTAACGTGCGGGGGAAGGGCCTTGTGGGGGAAAATCCTGAAGCCACGGCCCGGGTGGTGGCCGTGTGTCGTCGGGCCACCGACAAGGACCTGTGGGTGAAATTTCCCCCCCAAGGGGAGGTGCTGCAGGCGGCCCGGGCCGCCCAGCAGGCGGGCGCAACCGCCATCTCGGCGGCCAATACCTACCGGGGGCTGGCCATCGAGCTTGAGACAGGCCGGCCGGTGTTCGCCAATGCCATCGGGGGCCTGTCAGGGCCGGCGATTAAGCCGCTTTCACTGCGATTGGTGTACGAGCTTTCCCAGGTGGTTTCCCTGCCGGTGATCGGGAGCGGGGGGATCGTGAGTTGGCAGGACGCCGTGGAGTTCATCATGGCCGGAGCCCACGCAGTACAGGTGGGAACCGGCAACTTCATCGACCCCCTCTGCGCTCCCAAGCTGGTCCGAGGCCTGAGGAAATTCCTCGTCCAGCGAGGGCTGGGGAGTTGGGAGCTGATCCGTGGCTGCGCTCACCGAGGCGGAATTTCTGGAGCTGCTTAGGCGAACCGGGGCTCTGCTGGAGGGCCATTTCCTGCTCTCCTCCGGGCTCCACTCCCCCCGCTACGTCCAGTGTGCCCGGCTTTTACAACACCCGGCGCTGGCGGCCAGGGTTGGCCGGGCCCTGGCCGAGCGGGCGCGGGAGCTGGGACCGGTGGAGGCCGTGGTGGGGCCGGCACTGGGTGGGATCATCGTGGCACATGAACTCGCCCGCGCCCTGTCGGTGCGGGGGATGTTTGCGGAGCGAGTAGGGGGGAGGTTGACCCTGCGGCGGGGATTTGGAATTGCGCCCGGCGAGAGCTGCCTCATCGCCGAGGATGTGGTCACCACTGGCCGTTCCTCTTGGGAGATAGCCGAGTTGGTGGCTGCCTGCGGGGGACGGGTGGTAGGGGTAGCCTGTCTGGTGGACCGTCGCCCTGAGGCCGCCGCCCTCTCCCTCCCCCTGGTGTCGCTGGTGAAGCTGAAGCTGGAGGCCTTCCCCCCCGCGGAGTGCCCCCTGTGCCGCCGGGGGGTCCCGCTGGAAAAGCCCGGCAGCCGTCCCGGCTGACCGGCGGCCCCCTTGCGGATTCACTCCCACTCGATGGTGGCCGGGGGCTTGCTGGTCACATCGTAGACCACCCGGCCCACCTCCGGGACCCGGCGGGTGATGCGGCGGGCCACCTCGTCCAGGAATTCGCCTGGGAGTCTAACCCAGTCAGCGGTCATCCCATCCGAACTGGTCACTGCCCGCAGGGCGACTACATAACCGTAGTGGCGTTGATCTCCCATCACCCCCACCGCTTTTAGGGGGAGGAGCACGCAAAAGGCCTGCCATATCTCCTGGTAGAGGCCGGCTTCCCGCAGGGCGTGGATGAAGATGGCGTCGGCCTGGCGCAGGACCCGCAGCCGTTCCTCGGTCACCTCCCCCAGGATGCGCACCGCCAGCCCCGGGCCGGGGAAGGGGTGGCGGAGGCGGATTTCCTCTGGCAACCCCAGCAGCTGAGCCAGCTGGCGCACCTCGTCCTTGAACAGGTCGCGGAAGGGTTCCAAGAGCTCAAACCCCAGCCGGGCCGGGAGCCCCCCCACGTTGTGGTGGCTCTTGATCTTGGCTGCTCCATGGCCCCCGGCCGACTCGATCACGTCCGGGTAAAGGGTGCCCTGGGCTAGGAAGCGGATCCCCCCTTCCCCCTGGGCCACCTCCTGGAACACCTCCACGAAGGTGTGGCCGATGCGGCGTCGTTTCTCCTCTGGATCCACCACCCCTTGGAGGGCTGAGAGGAACCGGGCCCGGGCCTCCACCACCCGCAAGTTCACCCCCAGGGGGAGGAGGGCTCGCTGTACCTCCTCCCGTTCCCCGGCCCGCAGGAGGCCGTGGTCCACGAAGGCCGCCAGGTGCCGCACCCCAGCCCGGGCCAACAGCAATGCCAAGGTGCAGGAGTCCACCCCGCCTGAGGCCCCCACCAACACCCGCTCGGCCCCCACTCGCTCTCGCACCCATGCCAGCAGGCGGGTGAGGATGTTCTCCGGGGTCCAGTCGCGGGGCACCCCGGCGAGGGAGAGGAAATTCGCGAGGAGCTGCTTTCCAGAGGGGGTATGGGACACCTCGGGGTGAAACTGCACCCCCAATAGCCGGTGGTCGGGGGAGGCGATGGCGGCGATGGGGTTTTCCTCACTGGTGGCGATCACCTGCCAGCCCGGGGGAGGCTGGGCCACCACGTCCGAGTGGGACATCCACACCGCAAGCGGTTCCGAGAGCCCCTGAAACAGCGGGCCCTGGCAGCGGGTGAGCATCGCCCGGCCGTACTCCCGCCTGGTCCCCTCCCTGACCGAGCCTCCGAACTCGGAGGCCAAAAGCTGCATGCCGTAACAGATTCCCAGGATGGGGAGGCCAGAGGAGAAGAGGCGGGGATCGGGCCGGGGGGCAGCCGGGGCCCCTACCGAGGCCGGCCCCCCGGAGAGCACCACCGCGTGGGGTTCTTTGGCCCGGATATCTTCCCAGGATGCGTTTCCAGGCAGGATCACGGAGAAAGCCCCCAGCTCCCGCAGGCGCCTGAGAATGAGCTGGGTGTATTGGGACCCGAAATCGAGGACCACTACTCCCACAGCCGCCTCACTCCCGGAACACGATCTCCCCGCTTGCGGGATCCAACCGCTCTATGGCGGCCAGGGAGACGATGGGCACCCCGAACCGGGCGAGGAGCTCCCTCCCCCCGCTGAAACATTTTTCAATTACGAACCCGAAGCCCACCAATTCCGCGCCCGCCTCCTGTGCCGCCTCCGCCAGGGCAGCACTGGTGAGCCCCCGAAAGAGGAAATCGTCCACCACCAGCACCCGTTCCCCTGGGCGGAGGTAGTGGCGCGACACCGAAAGCTCCACCTCCCCGCCCTTGGTGGGGGAGGGCACCCGGCGAGTGATGGGCTGGGACATGGTCACAGCTCTGCCCTTCTTCGCGTAGAGGGCGCTGGCGCCCAGCCTGCGGGCCACCTCGTAGGCGATCACGTTTCCGGCGGCCTCGGCGGTGAGCACCACCTGCACTCCGCGGTGGGCGAAGTGGTCGGCCAGGGCCTGGCCGGCCAGGGCCACGAACTCGGGGGCGATGCGATGGTTGAGGAAGCTGTCCACCCGGAGGAACTCCGGTCCCACCACCACGCCCTCCCTCCGCACCCACTCGGCTATCCTCTTGTCCACCTTCCCCCCTAGAGCCCATTTTAGTAGGTTTTTGCGGTCGGAGCAGGTGGCCGGGGGGCTGTGGCCAAGCGAAGTTCCCGCCGGGATTTTTTGAGTTGCTAACCCCATCTCCAATGGTTGGGAAGCAGCCACCTCCCCCGCCCCTGGGGTTCCCCCGGGGTCAAGGCCGCGGGGTTGTGCCTGGGCCCCTGTCCCAGCTCTTTTCCGAGGAAGCTCTGGGTGGTCTCCTCTGGTGAAGGGCCATTCCCTTCTTTGGGGATTGACTTCCCGGCCGGGGGGCCTATAATGAAACTTGCTTTTTGGAAGAAAGGAAGCCGTGGGAACGCCAAAGGCCAATCACTCCTTGCTCCGCGACCATAACCGGGGGCTGGTCCTCAACCTCCTCCGGACCCAAGGCCCACTTTCCCGCACCGACCTCGCCCACAAAACCGGCCTCGCCCCCTCCGTGCTCACCCGCCTCATCCGCTCCTTGCTCCAGGAACAGCTGGTCCGGGAGGTGGGAAAGGCGAAATCAAACGGCGGCCGCCGCCCCACCCTCCTCTCCCTCAACCCCGGTTGGGCCTGCGCCATTGGCCTCAAGGTGGAGAAGAACCGCCTCCTGGGAGCGCGGGTGGACTTGGCCGGCAACATCCAAGCCCACGCCTCCCTCCCCTTCCCCCCCGGGCCCTCCCCGGACCTCCTCTACCGGCGGGCGGCCCAGGTGGTGAGAAAACTCGCCCACGGCCGCATCTTGGGCGTGGGCATCGGCATCTCCGGCTTCGTGGACCCCAGGGAGGGGGTGGACCTCTACTCCCCCATCCTGGGGTGGCGGGAGGTGCCAGTCCGGGCGCCCCTGGAACAGGAGCTGGGGCTGCCGGTGTGGGTGGAAAACGACGTCAATGCCCTCACCCTGGCCGAGTGCTGGTTCGGGGCCGGCCGCCGCTTCCGCGACTTCGTAGATCGGAAG
>DFNF01000037.1 GCA_002375935.1 Acetothermia bacterium UBA3574 | reverse complement strand
GTGGTGGGGTGGGTGTCGGCTCCACCCGAGGGAATCCCAAACTGAGGCTGGCCTGCTGGAACCCTACCTTGGGCTCACAGCCGTCCAGCCGCCGCACCACCACCATCAGTTCCCCAGCTGGCGAGAAGGGCATCCAGGTGATCCACGCCTCGGCCTCTACCGGGTACCAAGTCGGGTCACAACCTGGCTCCTGGTTACGCAGCACGAGGTCTGTGCGGTACCACTCGCTGGTCCCGGGGATGCCGTAAAACACGCGCACATGCACGTCCCGCCCGGTGCACTCAAGACAAAAATCTTCTGCTATCCCCTCCAGTCGCAGGAGAAACCGGGTGCCGGGGGGGACCCCGGTGAACAACCACACCGCCTTGTCCAAGAGTTGCCCGTCGGCCAACCAGCACAGCCCGCCTTCAGAGGACCCGGTGCAGGAAAACTCCACCGCCTGCCACTGGGCCGCTCCCCCCACCAGCACCAACGACAATGCACCTACAACCGCTGCTACCTTGCCCCACACGTGCAACCGCCCCCTTTCCCCATTCACACGCCAGTCCATTCTAGGAAGTTGGAGGAGCTGAGACAAGTATTTTTCTTACCTTCGGAGTCTGCTCCCTAAAGCCGGCGTCCCAGTTGTTGAGTTCTATGGGATAGCTTGCGCTCCAGCTGAGGCATTGGGGCCTCGCAATAAGGTCCGCACCCAGGCCTGCGATTTCGGCCAGGGCTCACGTGGCTTCGGCGGGGGCTTTCCCCACATCTCCTGGCCTATTTACCACCACTCCTTGACGGGGGCGAGGGGCAATGATAGAGTGAAAAGAGTCTTAGCAATGGGACGAGGGTGCGGGATGGGTCATTCCTCTCCCTCGCTGTGCCATTATTCGACACCACTTTGAGCCTCCTGGGGCCGGAACGATCGCGCCCGTTCCCTCCTCCCGCTGTGGGAGGTGAACACGGTGCAGGTGGCGATGTTGGTGGTCCTGACGGTAGTGGCCCTGGTGGCCCCGGGCTTCTCCGAGGACTGGAACCAGTTCCCGGCCCCCAATGCCCCCTCGGAACGGTTCGGATCCGGCGTGGTGACGTTGGATGACGGCCGGGTGGTCTTGTTCGGCGGGTGTGATGCTCGCGGCGAACTCATCAACGACCTCCATGTGTCCCGCGCGCCTCAGCAATTTGCGTCCACGGAGCAGGCTAACCCCCCTCCGGGCCGGTTCGGGGCCACCCTGACCCAGATCTCTGAGACCGAGGTGCTCCTCTTCGGCGGCCAGGGGGAGGAGGGAGTGCTCAACGAGGTGTGGATCCTGGACTTGGCCTCCGGGGAGTGGCGCCGGGTGGCCCCGGAGAGGGCCCCGCCGCCGCGGAAGTTCCACTGTGCTTGGTACGATGAGAGGACCGGCAGGGTGTATATCGCTGGGGGGATCGGCCAGGATGGGAGGCCCCGGCGGGACCTGTGGGCATACGAGGTGGAGTCCAACCTGTGGGTGCTGGGTCCGGAGGCCCCGGAGGAATTCTGGGGAGCATATGTGACCGTGTACTGTGAGAGCCCGTGCGTGGCGGTGATACTCGGCCCGGTGTCCCTGGCCTATGACATGGTCCGGGAGACCTGGCGGCCCTGGCCCCCCAGGGAGGCGTGCCCCCGCCCAAATTCCTCGCCGCCTTCGCCAGAAAGGACAACCTGGTCTATATGTTCGGTGGCCTCTATCACCGGCAGGCAGGGGACGTTTTCTCGACTCCCTGCACCTTCTCCTATGACCTCGCCGCTGACCGCTGGACGTACCACCACGCCGTGCCCCCGCCCTACCAGGAGACCGGCCTGTGGGGGGCGAGCGCCTTCTACGATGTGGTGGCAGACGCGTTCTACATCATGTGGGGCTTGCAGGGTTGGCCGTTTGCTGGCCTGGAGGAGTTTCTCCTCGGCGGGCTGGCCGATTGGGACCCCTCCGAGTGGGACTGGAACCGAAACGTGTACGTGTATCGGCCAGGAGGGCCCGGCGCCCAGGCAGGGGGCCAGCCCGGAGCTGGGGGGGCAGCCGGGAAGGCCGGGGCAACCCGGCCCGGGGGCTCCGCCTCCGAAGGAGAGGCCAGATGAGCCGGAGGCGAAAAACCCCTGGCTCGAGGCCTGCCTGATCGCAGAGCGGCTGGACGACTCCGGGCAGCCGGTGAACCTGAACCCCACTTTCACCGGCTCCCACGATCAGGGCTACTTCGGCTTCCGGCTCTCCCCCCTGTGTGAGCCCCTGGAGTTCCGCATCGAGGTCTACGATGCCTCCGGAACCCGGCGCCACACCGCAAGTGGCACCACCGTGGACCCCGGTGAATACGGGGTGGACTGCCTTGGGACTTACACCAACTGGCAGCCCTTCCCCCTGGGGCCAACCGACTCCCGCCCCCTCGGAAGCTGGTGGGTGGAACTCTACCTGGAGGACCAACTGGTGTGCGTGAGCCCATTCCAGGTGGACCAGTAGTGGGAAAGGGGAGCAGGAGGCCTCCCGGATGCGGATCCGGGAGTATCGGGAGCCAAAGGGGTGGACACTTTCGCCCGGTTGAGGGTGAGCACCGAGGGCGGCAGAAAGTTCGACGGGGGTGATGGCGGGGAAAAGCGGGCTTGAGGTGGAACTAAAAAACTCAGGTGGTGAGAGAAGATGTGCAAGTTCATAGCGGCGACGGCTGTGTACCTCTCGTTGTCCCTGGCCCTGGTGGGGGGAGAGGTGGTGGTGACCTATCTTGGCCACTCCTGCTTCACCATAGCTACCGAGGACGGCGTGGCGATGATCGACCCCTATGCCACCTATGTCCCCTACCCCGGGCTGCCCCAACCTGCGGACGTGGTGCTCATCACCCACGGCCACATCGACCACTGCCCCTGGTGTTACGGGGAGAAGGACCGGGTGACGGGAGATCCGGTGCTGGTATGGCCGTTCAACCGTGAGGGTCGGGTAGACGAAGGGCGGTGGAGGATCACCGACTGGCTCACGGCGGACTTCATCGAGGCCACCCACGTCACCCGTACCGGCGGTGGCCAGGGGTTGGTGTGCCTATTCTCCTTCGAGCTAGGGGGGATCTGGTTTGCCCACCTGGGGGACCTGGGCCGGCCCCTCAGCGAGGAACAGGTGGCCAGCTTGGGGGAGGTGCAGGTGCTGATGATCCCGGTGGGAGGCGCGTTCACCATCGACGCCGCCGAGGCGGTGGAGGTGATAGGCCAGCTCCCCTCGGTGCGGGTGGTGCTGCCCATGCACTACTTCGTGGAAGGCTATTGCCCCTGGGAGCAGCTGGCCACCATTGACGGCTTTTTGGCGGAAGCCCGCGCCCAGGGGTGGGCGGTGCGGGAATTCGACTCCTCTCAGGTGACCCTGTCCCCGGAAACGTTGTCGGAGACGCTGGAGGTGTGGGTGCTCCCCTTCCTCGTGCCGTGAGGAACCTGAGGGGTAGCCCTGGGAGACTGTCAGCCCAGTCGGCTGGCCAAGGCGGGGAGGTCGGGGACCACCCAAGTGGGGGTGATCCCCAGGCGCTGTACGTCCTCGCAGCGGGACACCCCGCTCAGCACCAGACAGGTTTCCATCCCCACCCGCTGGGCCCCCAGGATGTCCGTCTCCAGCCGATCGCCCACCATGAGGGCCTCCTCCGGGGGGATGCCCGCCACCTCCAGGGCGATCTGGAAGGCAATGGGATTCGGCTTTCCCACCACTTGTTCCGGGGGAAAGCCCATGCCCTCGAGGGCTCCCACGCAGGCCCCGGCCCCGGGGAGCAGCCCCTCCGGGGTGGGGAAAGTGGCGTCCCGGTTGGTGGCCAGAAGCCGCGCCCCACCAAGCAGCCCCCGCAGGGCCAAACACAACTTTTGGTAAGAAAGTTCCCGGTCCATCCCCACCACGATCCAGCGGGCCTCCTCTGGGGGCACCAACGTGTGCCCGGCCAAGGAGAGTTCCTGTCGCAACCCTTCTTCCCCCAGCACCCACACCCGCGAGGGGCCGAACTTCTCTGCTAAATACCGGGCAGCCACATAGGCACTTGTGACCACCTCCTCCGGGGAGACATTGAAGCCGAGCTCCTGGAGGCGCTGAGCGGTGGCGGCCCGGGAGCGGGTGGAGTTGTTGGTGAGCAGCACCACCCGCCCCCTGGTCTTCAACTTTTCCAGGGCCGAGAGGGCCCCGGGCAAGGGTTGGTGGCCCCGCACCAGGACCCCGTCCACGTCCAGGATGAACGCTCGTTTCTCCCGCATCGGCGCTGAGAAGGCCGGGAAGCTATTCCCGCTGAACCCCGGTGAAGGTGAACCCCTCGATCATCAGGGCCGGCACGATGGAGAAGGCGGCCCCGCCCCAGCGGGGCAACACCGTCCGCTCCCGGGAAATGGCCACCACGTTGGAAAGCGCCTTCAGCATGGACTCCGTCCAGCGTAGGTTCTTCAACGCTTGGGTGATCTGGCCGTCCTCCACCAGGAAGGTGCCGTAGCGGGTCATCCCGGTCATGAGAGCCCTTTTTGTGTCCAGGTAGCCGTTCACGTAGTGGAAGTGGGACACCAAGATCCCCCGCCTGCAGCCGGCGATCATCTCCTCCAGGGAGGAGTCCCCGGGGGCCAGGCACAGGTTCCAGGGTACCGCGCCCCAGGGGGAGCCCGGAGGGCCGGCGTGGCCGGTGGGCTCCGCCCCGGCCTTGGCCGCGCTCACCCGGTCGAACACCACCCCCCGGTTCACCCCCCCTTCGACCAGCATCACCTTCCGCTTGGGCCAGCCCTCGAAGTCGAACGGCAGCCCCTGGGCCTCTGGTTCCCAGGCCGAGTCGTAAATGGTGATGTTCTCCCCCAAGGCGCGCTTCCCGATTGCCCCGGAGAGGAAGCTGGTGCCGGCCAGGAACGCCTGGGAGCCGAAGGCGGTGAAGGAAAGCCAGTCCAACACCTCGGCCACACAGGGCGGTTCCAGGATCACCGTGTATTCCCCCGGCGGCAGCTCCGCCTGGTTCTTGTCCAAAAAACAGCGGGCCAGCCCCCGCTCGGTCAGCCCGGGGAAATCGATCTCCTGCGGAGTCCGGGCGAACGCCTCCACCCGCGACATCCCCTGGTCGGACATGAAGACCAAACTCACCTCGGCCCCACTCAGGGGCTGATAGGCGGAGAGGCCGTTGGTGTTGACCACGGCTATCTCGCCCTCGAACAAGGAGAACGCCCCGGCCAGTTGGACCCCCTGGGGGGCGGCCCGGGAGAACACCTCTTTCAGCACTTCGGCCCGGCGCTGGGGGCCGAACTCGGCTACCCCGGGGTGATAGGTGTGGGTGGGTTGGTAGCTGGCAGGGGAGGGGAACCCCTGGAAGTAGGGATTTTCCGGTTGGCGGCGGGCGATGGTGAGTGCACGCTGGGCGGCCTGGGCGATCACTTTGGCGTCCAGCTGGTTGACCTGAACCACCCCGGTGCGCTTCCCCTCCGCCACCCGCACGTAGATGGTGTAGTCCTCCTGGGCCACGTTCTGGTGGATCTGGGATTGCGAACATCGGGTGAGGGATTCCTTCCCCCCGGTGAACACCACCTCTGCCTCCGCCGGGGCCTGGGCCAGCCCCTCCTTCAGCACTTCCAGGACCCTCTCCTCTCCGATCATTTCCCACTCCCTATCTTCACCTTTCGGAACCGGGCCGGGGCCGTGCCGTGGGCCACGTGCATGGTCTGCGGGGGTTCGCCCTTGCCGCAGTTGGGTAGGCCCCAAACTTTCCACTCCCCCTCCCCACAGATGGCGTCACAGCTCTGCCAGAACTCGGGGGTGATCCCGGTGTAGACCGGGTTTTTGAGCAGCCGCACCTTCTTCCCTCCCTTGATCTCCCAAGCGAGCTCACAGCCGAACTGGAAATTGAGCCGGAGGTCGTCGATGGACCAAGACTTGTTGGTCTGCATGAGGATGCCGTGGGCGGTGTCGGCGATGAGCTCCTCTAGGGTGGGGCCGCTGGAGATGGGCTCCAGGTTGATGTTCACCATGCGGATGAGGGGGATGTGGTTCCAACTCTGGGCCCGCATGCAGCCCCCGGAGCGCCGCCCGATCAGGGGGGCCGTCTCCCGGGAGGTGAGGTACCCCACCAAGATCCCCTCTTGCACGAGGTGGTTGCGCTGGGCCGGGACCCCCTCGTCGTCGTAGCCGAAGGAGCCGATGGACTCGGGGATGGTGGCGTCGGCCACGATGTTCACGATCTCCGAGCCGTACCGGTACTTGCCGAGTTTGTCCAAGGTGAGAAAGCTGCCCCCGGCGTAGGAGATCTCGGTGCCCAGCACCCGGTCCAGCTCCGTGGGGTGGCCGCAGGACTCGTGCACCTGCAAGGCCAGCTGGTCTCCGGCCAGGATGAGGTCGAATTCCCCCTCCGGGCAGGGGGCCGCCGAGAGGAGGGCGATGGCTTCCTCTCGGATCCGCTCTGCGTTCTCCACTAAGCCCAGGGCGCGGATGAACTCGTACCCCCGCGCGGCGAAGTCCCCCCCAAACGAGGTGGGGAAGGAGCGGCGCTGGGCTTCCCTCCCCTCCACCGCGGTGGCCTCGAGCCCACCCCCGCACTCCACGATTTCCTGGGTGATGTCCGCCCCCTCACTGCTCAGGAAGAGTTTTTGGGTGTGAAAAAGCTGCATTGTGGCCTCGGCCTTTTGGATCCGTTTGTCTTCCCTGAGGATGCGCACCGCGGAGAACAAAAGCTCCAGCTTCTCGTCCAGGGGCACGGCGAACGGATCCTCTTCCCAGGGACTACGGTAGGTGCCCTGCTGGGGTGGGGTGTCGTCGAGGCGCACCGGCTGCCGCTGGGTGAGGTGGCTGGCCTTGGCGATGGCCAGGGCCAGGTGAGCGGTTTCCTTCACCGCTTGGGGTGAGAGTACGCTGGAGGCGGCGAACCCCCAGGCTCCCTTGTACAGGACCCGGATGCCGTAGCCGCGGGACTCGCGGCTGGCGAGTCCGGCCACTTCCTCGTTGCGCACGGTGATGGACTCGGATTTGCGTTCCAGGTACCGGGCGTCGGCGTAGTCCACCCCGGGGGTTTGGGCCAGGGTGGCCAACGACTCTGCAAGCCAGCTTTTTACGTCCATGTCCCCCCTTTCACGAACCTCCATTAAACCTGACCTGGGTCGGATTGGCAACTTACCGGGCGGGGGACCAGGATGTAGCCCTCCTTGAGGTCCCCAAAACAGCGGTAACCGAGCGGGCCATGCCACCAAATGTAGTAGGCTATGTAAGCGCAAAAAAGGGCGTCAAGCAGGTCCTCCAGGCGTTTCAACGCTCTTCCTCGCGCCTTCCTGGGATCCAGTCTCCCCAGGAGGCTTCTCGCCTCCAGGGAAGGGACGTAATCAGCCAGGCTGAGGAGCAGCTGGCGATAACGGGCCAGCTCCCGCTGGCGGAATGGGAGGGGCCGCCCGGGACGGGCTTTGTACTTCAAGGTCTTCTCCAGCCCAAATAGTTCCACCGCCGCCGGGTGAGGGTAGACCTCGATCAATTGGCGCGCGGGGCGCCGGGGGGGCACCTGGGGGGAATGACCGAAGCCGTGGAGGGCGAGCTTTCGCACCAGGGCCTCCCCCCGCACCCGGGGGCCGAGCCGGGCCCGGTTCGCCGGCAGGGCCCCGGCCTCCCGCTCCCGATAAACGCGACTCAGTTCCCGGTCGCACCTCCGGGCCCCGGTGAGGTTGGGCACCACCAACGGGGCGTCTATCGCCACTAGCGCCGGGGCTTCTCCCAGCTGGGAGAGGAGGAATTGGATGATCTCTCGGTCTTCCCCCAGGCTGTCCTCCCAGGCCACCGGCGTGGCTGTCCCCCCTTGGCTGGCCAGCACCACCGCCCCGGAGGTGTTCCGCTCCGACCAGGCCAAATCCAGGCCCACGAACCACATTTGGGCATCGCCCCCCTCAACCTTCCCCCAGCCCCGGGGTGGCCACCGGGGCAGAGACAGAGGGTGCCGGGAGGCGCATGAACTGCACCAGCACTAAAGAGATCACCACGATCCCCACCCCCATCAGGAACGGGGCCTGGGCCCCGAACAGCGTCCAGATGGTGCCCCCCAGCACGGGGACCACCACCGCCGAGACGTGATTCAGGGTCTGCTGGAGAGAGAGGTTGCTGGTGAGTTCCTCCTCGCTGACCGCGATCTTCTGAAGATAAGTGGCATTGGCCATGCTGGTCCCGAAGATCACGTTGTCCAGCACGAACAAGGCGTAGAGCAGGGGGAGGTAGGGGATGTAGGCATACCCCAGGAACACGAAGATGAGGAGGGCGAACCCCACCGACAGCACCCAGCGCTCCCCGAGCCGGGCGACCAGTTTCCCGATCCCCTGGTAGGCGTAGGTGTTGATGAGGCTGTTGGCCAAAAACAGCAGGGCAGTGGTTTGGACTGGGATCCCGTGTTCCCGCACCAGCAGGAAGATGGCGAAGGTGGTGAAGATGTGGCGGCGGCTTCCCAGGAGGAAGGCGAGGGCATAGTAGAGCCAGTATCGTTTTCTGAACCTGACCCGACGTTTCGGAGGGAGGTGATCGTTTCCGAACCGGAAGGGGATGAGGGCCAGGCCGGCCAGCGCCGCCAGGCCTCCCACCCCCCAGAACAAGCCCCGGTAACCGATCCGATCCGCCAGCAGGTACACCACCCCGGTGGCGAGCAGGGCTGAGGCGGCCCCCAGGCTCCGGAGTTGTCCCAAGGCTTTTGGGGCCTGTTTTCTGTCCACCGCCATCAGGAGAACGGCGTTGTTGGCCGGGGTGAAGAAGTGGAAGCCCACGCTCATCACCAGGGTGCCCAGAAGCAGGGTGGGCACGGTGGAAGCCCAGCCGGTGAGGGCAATTCCCGCCCCCAGGGCAACGATGCTCAGGGCCATGAGCCTGGTTTCTGACAGCGCCAAGACCAGAAAGCCCACGGCGAAGCCCAGGAGGCCGGGGATCTCACGCACGGCTTGGATGCCCCCGATTTCGGCTGGTCCCACTCCGATCTCGGCTACGGCGAAGTTGTTGAACAGGGCCTGCCACACCCGAAAGCCGAAGTAAAGGGCGAAGTTGGAGAGGACGAGGTAGATGGCGATCGCTCGGTTGCCCTTGAACAGTTCGCGCATGGCCAGCTGGCGTCCATTTTATCCAACTTTCCCAGTGTAGCAGGGATAACGGGGTTGGGAGGGGAATTTTCTCGGGATTTTGTCTCGGGACGGCGGGCGGGCTAACATGCTGGGGTGGACAGGTACTCCCATTGGTTGTCGCCGTTGGGATATGTGCTGGTGGTGCTGGCCTCGAGCACAGTGCTCCCCCTCCTGGTGGCAGCCATCGCCGGGGAATGGCCGCAGGTTCGCCTATTCGCCGCATTGGGGTTGGGAACGGCGCTGGTGGGGGGGGTTGCCATCCGTCTTGCCCCCCGGCGTCCGTTGGCACCCCCGGACGCCTTGGCCCTCACCGCCCTGGCCTACCTCCTGTTTTCCCTGCTGGGGGCCATCCCCTTCCTGGGGCAAGCTTCTTGGTTGGACGGCTTCTTCGAGGCTACCTCAGGGATTACCACCACCGGGCTTTCGGTGCTCTCTCCTCAGGAGCTGCCCCGTTCGCTTCTGTTCTTCCGCAGTTTGTATCAGTGGCTCGGCGGGGCGGGAATCGTGGTCATCTCCCTGGCCCTGCTGCTCCCCCCGGGGCGCACCGCCCTGAGCCTCTACACCGCTGAGGCCGGGGTGGGGAACCTGGCCGGCAACGTGCGGCTCACCGCGCAGCGGGTGGCCAAGGTTTATTTGGGCCTGACCGGGATCGGCTTCCTCCTCTACTGGGCTTTCGGGATGTCCCCCTTCCAGGCAGGGGTGCACATCCTGTCCACCGTGTCCACCGGCGGCTTTTCCACCCACCCTGCCTCCATTGCCCAGTTTCGCTCCCCGGCTTTGGAAGGGGTGGTGGCCGCCTTCATGTTGGCCGGGGCGACCAGCTTCCCGCTGTTTTGGTTGCTCCGCCCAGGGAAGTGGCGGGCCTTCTTCCGGGAACCCCAGTTGGGCATGCTGGTGGGGCTTTCCCTG
>DFNF01000017.1 GCA_002375935.1 Acetothermia bacterium UBA3574 | reverse complement strand
CTTTGGCGTAGTAGGGGGTGGGGGGTCGGGGGCGGGCCTGGGCCAAGATGGCCTCCACTTCCCGGTGGAACCAGTGAGGCTTGGTGTTCAGCCTGGCCAGCACCGATTGGCGGCTGGGGGTGCGGCCGGTGGCCTGGCAGAACTTGGCCATCACCTCCGGGGAGGCCAGTATCCGCACCAACTCCCCGGTCAGCTCCGGGCAGCGGCTCTGGCGCAACACTCCGAACGCCATCCCCCCTACCACGCTGGTGGCCTTCCCCCCGGGAGAGAGCCGGGGGATCAGGGTCAACCCCACCCGGCGGCGGAACTCCCGCTCGTCCCACCGGGCCAGGGATTGGATGGCCCTCTTTTCGTAAGTTCCCCCCAGTGAGAAGGCCACCTTGCCCTGGGCAAACAGCCGCCTGGGTTCATCCCAGGAAAAGCCAACCACCTGGGGAGAGGCCAACTTCCACCGGTTGACCACTTGGTCCAATAGGTGGAGCATCTCCACCGCCCGGCCGTCCAGGGCCGGCTGCCACCCACTGATCAGCCCCTCCCCCAAACTCCACAGCAGGGGCAGCAGTTGAAATGTAGTGGTCTCGCCCCCGCGGACCCCGCCACAGAGCGCCAACGGGTATTCGCCCAGGCCGTAACGACGGCGGTGGCGCAGCAAGTTCTCGGCCACCGCCCGCAGCTCCTCCCAGGTGTGGGGCACCGGTTGGCCCTCATAGGCGAGCCAATCCCGTCGGTACCAGAGCACCGCGGCGCTGGCCTCGGTCTGCACCCCATAAAGCCGGCCGTCGCCGGGGTCGTTGCCCTGGCGGACCACCGGCAGCAGGTCTTCCAAGTAGTCTGGGATCCATTCCGGGCACAGCTCGTCCAGGGGGAGCAGGAATTTGAACTGGGCCAGTTCGGCCAGCCACACCGAGTCCACCAGGGCCAAGTCCGGGGCCTGTCCGGCGGCCACCGCCCAAATGAGCTCCTCCCGCAGGCGCGGCCGGCCCACCACCCGGGCCACGATCTCCACGGGCCGGTGGGGATGAGCGGCGTTGTAGCGGGCCTGGGCTTCCTTCAGGGCCAGCAGCCACTCGCGTTCTGAGACCAAGGCCCGCACCACCTGGGCCCGGCGCCGGGCCACATAGGTGCCACTCCCCTGGATCCGCACCAGCGCCCCCTCCTGCACCAGCTCCGCCAGGGCCTGCCTCACCGTCAGCCGACTGACCCCAAATCGCTCCCCCAGCTCCCGCTCCGAGGGCAGTCGCTCCCCCGGGGCCAGCTTGCCGGAGGCAAGGAGGCCTTCGATCAAGGCCTTGAGCTGGCGGTAAAGAGGGGTGGATGAGGCCCGATCTAACTTGCCGTCCATTTCACCAATTGATACCTCCGAACTCGAGGGTCGTCAAAAGCCGCTCCCCCTTCAGCGCTGGCAGCGGGGGCAGAAATAGGTGGACCGGCCAGCGAGCTTCACCCGCTCAATCGCCGTCCCGCAGCGGGGGCAGGGTTCCCCGGCCCGGCCGTACACGGCCAGCCGAAGCTGGAACCCCCCCAGTTCCCCGCTGGGAAGCCGGTATTCGGCGTCGGCCAGTGTGGTGCCCCGACCGGCGATCGCCTCCTCCAGCACCTGGGGGATGGCTCGGGCCAATCGGTGGGCCTCAGCGAGGGAGAGGGATCGGGCCGGGCGGCGGGGGTCAATACGGGCCCGGAATAGGATCTCGGCCGCGTAGATGTTCCCAATGCCGGCGATCTTGCGCTGGTCCAAAAGCCAGGCCTTCACCGGCATGCGGGACTTCCCCAACGCTTCCGGGAGCCAGGAGAGGTCCCCAAACGGCTCCGGACCCAGCCCCCGATCGAACTCTTCCACCAGCTCGGCCTGGGCGAGCCTCCGTTTGTCCACCAGATACACCCCGCCTCTGGGGAAGGAGAGCAGCAGCCGCACGCGCCCTGGCGGGGATTCTTCTCCCCACAGGAGCCTGCCGGACATCCTCAGGTGTATCACCAGTAGCTTCTCACGCTCTTTCCGCTGGGAGAGGTGAAACAGGATGTATTTCCCTCGCCGGGCGAGCCGCTCCACCCGGGCGGGCAACCTGAGCTGCGATGGCAGGTGCCTCAGAGCTGGGTCCAAGGCCTCCAGCCCCAGGAGGCGCTTCCCTTCCACCCAGGGGCGCAGAGCCCGCACGATAGTTTCAACTTCAGGAAGTTCTGGCATTTCCTCCCCCAAGCAGCTCGACCAACTTGCGGGCGGAACTCTCGGCGCTGAACCGGAGGGCTGTTTCCCACGCCCCCAGGGCCAGGCGCTCGGCGAGCCCGCGATCCCCCAACACCTCCAAAATCGCGTGGGAGAAGGAAAGTTCGTCCTCTGCCGCCAAAAGGCAATTCTCCCCCGGCACCAGGAACCCGCTTGGGTTAGGCAGGGTCACCACCGGGGCCCTCCCCGCCAGCGCCAGCAGCACCTCCTGAGGGCGGGGATAGAAAAGGGCCACCACATCGGCTTCCCGCAGCCAGTCCAAGGCCCAGGCGGGCGGGGGCTCACCCGGGAGCAGCACCCGTCCTTTGAGCCCCAACCGGGCCGCCTCCGCCTCCAGTTCCTCGGCTGTTTCCCCTCCCCCCGGCAGCACCAGCGCCACGCCGGGCTGCCGGCGGGCTACCTCCAGGAACGTGTACAGGGCGAACCTCCCCTGGTGCACGGTTCGCCAGCCCCAGCCCAGCACCACTTGGGCGCGGGGGGGCAGGGCCAATTCCCCCCGCAGGGAATGGCGAGGGGGGCGGGCCAGGTCGGCCAGGGAGTGGAAGAGCGGGGTCAGGTGGATCGGCGTCCTCAACCCAAGTCGCCGCAGTTCCCGCCAGGCCAGAAGGGAGTCCACCGTCACCGCCTGGGCTTGGGTGGCCAGCCCGAGGGAGCGCTGCTCAGCCAGGGGAAGGGAGGGGCGCAACTCCGGAGGGAGCCAAAGTAGAGCTGGATCGCGAAAGAGGTGGTGGGTGTGCACGTGGGGGAGTCCGAACCGACGGGCCCAGCGGGCTCCCCAGCTCCCCCACCTCCCCCCGGTGTGGGTGTTCACCCCTGCCAGGCCTCGCCAGCGGCCGTCCCGCCGTGGCCAGTGTGTTCGGCGCTGGGGTACCAGCAGCTCCACGGCCAGCCCCTGGCGCCGCAGCGTCGCGGCCAGCCGCCCCACCGCCTCCCCCACCGGATGGCCAGTGCCGGGTGGGACATCGGATACCAACCCCACCCTCATCGGCTGTAGATCTCCTTCCCCGCCAGGAAGGTGAGTTCTACCTGGATTTCCTCCCCCGGCACCTGGGTGGGGTCGGCCGACAGGACCACCAAGTCAGCCAGCTTCCCCACCTCCAAGCTCCCGAGCTTGTGTTCCCAACCCACGGCATAAGCTCCGCCCAGGCTATAGGCCCGCAGGGCCTCCTCCGGGGGGAGGCGCTGGGCAGGCTGGGGGGGATGGAGGGCGCCGGCCAGGCCGGCCAGGGGGCCGAAGGGCATGCAATCCGACCCGAAAGCCAGGGGGATCCCGTGGGCCACCACCCAGGCGTGGGGGTCGCTGCGGCGGTCTCGTTCTGGTCCCAAGCGGGTTTCGTAAAGCCGCCCTGGGCCCGACCAGCGGGCGGCGAAGTTGGGCTGCATGGAGGCCACCACGCCCAACTTGGCCAGGCGCGCCAATTGCCCTTGGGTGGGGAGTTCCAGATGTTCCACCCGATGGCGGGCCTGGGGCTGGAACAAAGCCCGCTCCCCGGCCGCCAGCACCTCCTCGATGGCCCGGTCCCCGATGGCGTGTATCGCCAGTTGTAGCCCTGCTCGGTCCACTTCTGTCCACAGGGCGGCCAGTTCGTCCCGGGAGAGCAGCAGCTTGCCGCAACCCTCGCCGTCGGAGTAGGGGGCCTGCAAGGCAGCGGTGTGGGCCCCCAGGGAACCGTCCACATAGACCTCGCCGATGCCCTGAATGCGAACCAGTTCTCCGCCGAAGCCGCGGCTGATCCCCAGTTCCGTCAAGTTGGGGAGCTGGCTGGGAGGCAGGTACAAAAAGCAGCGGGTGATGAGGAGCCCGCGAGCCTCGGCAGCCTGCAGGGCGGCCAAGGTCTGGGGCCCGCCCATGTCGGCCACCGCGGTGACCCCCAGGGAGGCGGCTTTCCGGGAGGCCGCTGCGGCTGCTTCCACCAATTGCTCGAGCTCGGGTTGGGCACAGGCGAGCAGCTCCTGGGCCGCCTCCTCCCACAGGTGTCCCCGGTCCCGGTCCACCAGTTCCCCTTCCGGCCGCAGGCAGCGGGCCAGGGCCAGGGTGTTGGCCGCTACCATGTGCCCGTCCACCCGCAACGCCACCGCCGGGGCCTGGGGCACCGCCCGGTCCAGGTCCGCTCGCTCCAAGTACCGCCGCTCCGGCCATACGGACTCGTCCCACCCCCGGGCCACCACCCACCCCCCGGGGTGCTGCTGGGCCCAGCCCCGCAGGAGCTCCAGCGCTTCCCGCAGGCTGCGGGCCGGGGACAGGTCCAGCTCGTAGGTGAGGGCCAGCCCCTCCTGGAGAAAGTGGACGTGGGAGTCGAAGAACCCCGGGGCCAAGGTGCGGCCAGCCAGGTCCAGGACCCGAGTCCGGGGCCCCCGCAGGCGGAGGACCCGCTCTGTCCGGTCCACCGCCATAATGTGGCCGCAGCGCACCGCCACGGCATCGGCCTGGCTTTCCCCCACCAGGCGGGCGTGGTATAAGATCAGATCGGCGGACATGTTTCCCGCCGGCCATTATATGGGGAAGGAGCGAGGGGTGGAGACCAAGCTGCTGGCGCCGGACGAACGCGGGGTGAGGGAGGCGGCCCGGATCCTGGCCGCCGGGGGGCTGGTCGCCTTCCCCACCGAGACGGTGTATGGGCTGGGGGCGAATGCCCTGGATGCCGAAGCCGTGGCCCGCATCTTCGAGGCCAAACAGCGCCCGCGGTTCGACCCTCTGATCGTCCACGTCGCCTCCCCGGAGGAGGCCCTGGGGCTGTGGCGGGCCACCCCGCTGGTGGCGGAACGGCTGATAGAACGGTTCTGGCCGGGGCCCCTGACGCTGGTGTTGCCCAAGTCGGACCGGGTGCCGGACATCGTGACCGCGGGCCTGTCCACGGTGGCGGTGCGCATGCCGGACCACCCCCTGGCCCTGGCCCTGATCCGGGAGGCGGGCTGTCCCATCGCCGCGCCCAGCGCCAACCGGTTCGGCCGGCCCAGCCCCACCCATCATCAGCACGTCTTGGCCTCTCTTGGGGGGAGGATCGAGGCGGTATTGGCAGCCGGGGATACCCCGGTGGGTATCGAGTCCACGGTGGTGTCGCTGTTGGACCACCCACCCCGGGTACTGCGCCCCGGGGGTACCCCGCTGGAGGCCCTGCAGGAGGTGGTGGGGGAATTGCGGCTGGAGCCCCCGCGCTCCGATCCCGGGGCCGCCCCGGCCCCGGGCACCCTGCCCCGCCATTACGTGCCCCACACCCCGCTGTTCTTGCTCGCTGAAGGTCCCCCGCAAGGGGGAGAGGCGTTCCCCAGAAACGAGTGCGGCCTCCTGGCCTTCCGGGCCCCCTGGCACGGCTTCCGCCAACTGGAAGTCCTCTCGCCGGCCGGGGACTTGAGACAGGCCGCCGCCCGCTTCTTCTCCTGCCTGCACCGGTTGGACGAGGCGGGGTTGGCCGCCATCGTGGCCGAACCCATTCCCGAGGAAGGATTGGGGGTGGCGATCATGGACCGGCTGCGCCGGGCGGCCTCCGGGGAGGCCCGGCTGGATCAAACCCACGTCTGGCTCAGCCGCTGAAGGGAGGGATGATGCGCCTTGTGGGAAAGAGGGTCGCGGTGTTGGTGGCCGACATGTATCAGGAACTGGAGTTCTGGTACCCCTACCTCCGGCTCCAGGAAGAGGGGGCAGAGGTGGTGGCGGTGGGGCCGGAGGCGAAGGAATATCGCAGCAAACTAGGTTATCCAGCTAAAGCCGAGCTGGCTGCTGCCCAAGCCCGGGCCCAGGAATTCGCCGGGGTGGTCATCCCCGGCGGATACGCCCCTGACTATATGCGCAGGAGCCCGGAGTTGGTGGCCTTCGTCCGGGAGCTGGCCCAGGCGGGAAAGCCGGTGGCCGCCATCTGCCACGGGGGGTGGATGCTGGCTTCGGCAGACGTGGTGCGGGGCAAGCGGGTCACCAGCTTCTTCTCCATCCGCGACGACCTGGTGAACGCGGGCGCGGACTGGGTGGACGAGCCAGTGGTGCGGGATGGGAATTTGATCACCGCCCGGATGCCCCCCGACCTGCCCCAGTTTTTGCGGGAGTTCATCTCCGCCCTGGCCGGCTAGCCGAGCGGGCAACCCGACCAGCGCCTGCTGGCCAAAGGGGTCAAAGCTCCACGATGGTCACGCCCTCGCCCCCTTCGGCTGGGGGGGCGAGGTAAAACCGGCGCACATAGGGGAGTTGTGCCAGGTGCTGGTGCAGGGCATTCCGCAGGGCGCCGGTGCCCTTGCCGTGCACCACCCGCCCGGTTGACACCCCGGCCAGGAGCAGCCGGTCCAACCACTCGTCCACCTTGCGGATGGCCTCTTCCACGGTGAGGCCCCGCACCGAGATCTCCAGGGGGGCGGAGGCGTGGCTGGGGAGGTCTGGGC
>DFNF01000021.1 GCA_002375935.1 Acetothermia bacterium UBA3574 | reverse complement strand
GTCATCCCCTCCTTCCTCCGGCTGTTCGCCGGCAGTCCCGCCAGAGTCCCCGGCACCCCGCAGGGTCCGCTGGCAACTGGCGGCAGGGGTTGCGCTCGTTCCGGGACTTAACCCAACGTCCCACGACACGAGCTGACGNNCTACCTTGTTACGACTTCACCCCCCTCGCCGAAGGTACCTTCGGCGCCCTCTTCGGGCGACTTCAGGTACCCCCGACTCGGTTGGTGTGACGGGCGGTGTGTACAAGGCCCGAGTACGTATTCACCGCGGTGTAGCTGACCCGCGATTACTAGCGACTCCCACTTCATGCAGGCGGGTTGCAGCCTGCAATCCGAACCATGCCCGGCTTTTTGGGATTGGCTCCCCCTCGCGGGTTCGCGTCCCTTTGTACCGGGCACTGTAGCATGTGTGTAGCCCCGGGCATAAGGGCCATGATGACTTGACGTCATCCCCCCCTTCCTCCGACTTGAACGCCGGCAGTCCCCCTAGAGTCCCCGGCACCCCCGAAGGGGTCCGCTGGTAACTAGGGGCAGGGGTTGCGCTCGTTCTGGGACTTAACCCGACGTCCCACGACACGAGCTGACGACAGCCATGCAGCACCTGTGCGGGCTCCCAGGCGCCCGAAGGCCCTGGGTCCCTTCCCTTTCGGGTCGGTACCACCCGCATGTCAAGCCCGGGTAAGGTTCTTCGCTTAGCATCGAATTAAACCACATGCTCCGCCGCTTGTGCGGGCCCCCGTCAATTCCCTTGAGTTTCAGCCTTGCGGCCGTACTCCCCAGGCGGTGGGCTTAACGCGTTAGCTGCGGCACCGACCCTCTGCCGGGCCGACACCTAGCCCACATCGTTTAGGGCGTGGACTACCCGGGTATCTAATCCGGTTCGCTCCCCACGCTTTCGCGCTTCAGCGTCAGGAACGGCCCAGAAGGTTGCCTTCGCCATCGGGGTACCGGCCGGTATCTACGCATTTCACCGCTACTCCGGCCGTTCCACCTTCCTCTGCCGCCCTCTAGCCCGGCAGTATCGCCCGACCTCCCCCAGTTGAGCCAGGGGCTTTCACAGGCGACTTGCCGAACCGCCTAGACGCCCTTTACGCCCAGTGAATCCGGGTAACGCTCGCCCCCTACGTCTTACCGCGGCTGCTGGCACGTAGTTAGCCGGGGCTTATTCCTGGGGTACCGTCATCGGCGGGGCATTTCCTCCCCGCCTTATTCTTCCCCCAGAAAAGGGGTTTACACCCCGAAGGGCTTCGTCCCCCACGCGGCGTCGCTGGGTCACCGTTTCCGGCATTGCCCAAGATTCCCTACTGCTGCCTCCCGTAGGAGTCAGGGCCGTGTCTCAGTCCCCATGTGGGGGGCCACCCTCTCAGGCCCCCTACCCGTCATAGCCACGGTAGGCCATTACCCCACCGTCTAGCTGATGGGCCGCAGCCCCCTCCCCGCGCGGCGCCGAAGCGCCTTTACTCCCGGGATCTTTTGACCCCGGGAGACCATCGGGTATTAGCCCGGGTTTCCCCGGGTTATCCCCGTCGCGGGGGCAGGTTAGCTACGTGTTACTCACCCGTTCGCCGCTCCGTAACCCAGTTCCACCCCCGAAGGGGCTTCACCGGGTCCGATCGCACGACTTGCATGTATTAGGCGCGCCGCTAGCGTTCACCCTGAGCCGGGATCATACCCTCTCGATTTAGCCTCAAGGGTCGATGGGATTTCCCGTCCTCAACTGCCCTGTCCACTTGTCAAAGACCAGCCTCCCCGTCGCCGATCCGGCGACGAAAGAAGTATAACAAGCCCCCTTCCCGAGGTCAAGGGTCCTTGCCCTCGGGAACGAAAGCACGAGAATTCTAGCCATGACCAGGGATTCAGTCAAGGTGGCCGTGCTCTGCGGCGGGGATTCACTGGAACGGGAGGTCTCCCTCCGCTCCGGGGCGCGGGTGCACGAGGCCTTGCTCCGAGAAGGGTTCCGGGCCGAACTCATCCGGGTCGACTCCTACCACGGCCTCCCCCAGCAGCTGGCCCCCTTCCCGGTGGTCTTCAACATCCTGCATGGAGGAGCAGGGGAGGACGGCACCGTCCAGCTCCTTTTGGAGCTGTTGGGGAAGGCCTACGTGGGCTCCGGGCCGCTTTCCTGCGCCTGGGCCATGGATAAGCACGAGACCCATCGCCTGCTGGCCGCCCGGGGGGTGCCCGTGCCCCCCTGGCTCACCTACCGGGGGGGGCAGCTGGACCAGTTCCTGGACCAGGCGGTCCAGCTGGGCTTCCCGCTGGTGATAAAGCCCCGGGACCAAGGCTCAAGCGTGGGGGTCTTCCAGGTGAGGGACACAGGGGAGCTGGCATCGCGAGCTGAGGAGGTGCTGGAGGGATTTGGCAGCCTATTGGTGGAGAAGTTCATCCCCGGGCGGGAGTTGACCTGTGGGGTGCTGGAGCTGGACGGGGCAGACACCCTCCCGGTGGTGGAGCTGAGGCCCCGCCGGGGGGAGCTATTTGACTGGGAGGCCAAGTACTCCCCCGGGGCGTGTGAGTTCCTGTGTCCGGCCCCCCTCTCCTCGGGGGAGGAGGAGAGGGTAGCTCGGGTTGCCCGGGAGGCCTTCTTGGCTTTGGGCTGCCGGGACCTGGCCCGGGTAGACATCCGGCTGGCGGAGGACGGCACCCCCTATGTGCTCGAGCTAAACACCCTCCCGGGGCTGACGGAGATGTCCACCTTGCCGCGGGCAGCGGCCGCCGCCGGGCTCCCTTACGAGCGCCTGGTGGCGAGCCTGGTGGAGCGGGCCTTGGCCAGGGGAAAAAGCCACTCCTCCGGCTGAGTTTGGCCCCCACAGCGCCGAAGGGGGAGAAAAAACGGGGCCGGGGAAGGCCCGGCCCCGTAAACCATTCTGTGGGCTGCCCGCTACTCCTTGTAGAGGAGATCCAAGTGCAGCTCCATGGAGAGGTCGAGCACCAGCCCCCCGACCCCTTGCTGGGCCACCACGTAGGCCTGCTGGATATTGGCCCAAAGTGGGATCCAGGGGACGTCATATGCGGAAAGGATCTGGAACGCTTGGTACAGCTTGGCTGCCCGTTCGTCGTCAGGGGTGGAGAGGGCCATCTCCATGATCCTCTTGTACGCGGGGTAGTTGGGATGGTGGTTGAAGTAGGTCCCCAGCCCCTCCGGGGCTCCGGTGAGCCAGGGGTCGAGGAAGTTGGAGGCCTCCAGGTAATCCGGGTACCAGCCCAGAAGGAACATGTCGAACCCGCCCTGGGACATCCGCTCCACGTAGGCCCCCCACTCCAGGGACTGGATGGTGATTTCCACCATGCCGGTTTCCTCGATGGACTCCTTGAGCACTGCGGCCACATCAGCTTCCGTGGTCCCGTAATGCTTGGGGGAATACCACAGGTTCACCCGTAGCGGGTTCTCCTCGGAGTAGCACGCCAAACGCAGGAGCCTCCTGGCCTCCTCCAGGTCCCGCTCGGGGAACACGTCGATGGAAGCGCCAGCCGGTGGCAGTCCAGCGGGAACCATAGTATAGATGGGAGTATTGAGCCCCGAGAACACCCGCTGGCAAATGGCGTTTCGGTCCACAGCGTACGCGATCGCCTGACGTACGAACACGTTGTCCACCGGCGGCTGGGTGACGTTGAACAGCATGTAGCGGATGGAGGCCGAGGGACCAGCGATCACTTGCAGGTTAGGGTTCTGCATGAGGTCCATGATGTCAATCGGGTTGAGGGTCCGGAAGGCCACGTCGATGTCACCGGCCTCGATGGCAGCCCGCAGGGCAGCAGCGTCGGCATACATCACCCACACGATCCTGGGGGTGCGGGCCCTCTGGCCGAAATAGGTGTCCACTGCCTCCAGCACCACCCGCTCGTCAGGGACGTACTCCACGATCCGATAGGGCCCCAACCCAACATAGTCCTGGCCCGTGCTGGTGAAGTCATCCTCTGGTGCTTTGGCGTAGATGAGGGCCGGGATCACGTTGTCGGTCATCCGGATGAGGAAGGTCCGGTCCGGATACTTGAGATAGATCTTAACCGTGAGGTCATCGACCACTTCGATCCTGTCGATGGGATCCTTGATCAGGAACACGCCGCCCTCGGGGCCGTCCAGGCGCATGGTGCGCTCTAACGCCCATTTCACGGCGTGGGCATCACAGGGGGTGCCGTCCCAGAACGTAAGGTCTGGACGGATGTGGAAGGTATAGACCATTGCATCCGCGGACACCTCCCAGGACTCCGCTATGCTGGGGATCAATCGGTTCGTCCCCGGCTCCAAGGCCAGCAGCGCCTTGGTGGTGTGCCGCAGGATGTGCCAGGTGAAGTGGTCATAGGAGTTGGCAAATGCGAGCTGGGTGACGCGGTCGGTGGTGCCCAGGATCAGGATGTCACTGGCAGCCATCACGGACAGGCTGAGAGCCAATACTACTGCGCCAATTAAGAATTTCCTCATGCGCTTCTCACCTCCGTAGGGATGCTAAGCCAATGGACGGAAACAGCAGAATTCCTCCCCGCATCACCTCCTCTTTGGTTTGATCGACAAGCATTATAGCGAGGAGGAGGTCAGATGTGAAGAGTTAAGCGGCCTTCTTGCGGCGGCGCTTGGGGTTCACCATGTCGGAGATGCCTTCCCCGATGAGGCCGAACCCCAAGGAGAGGGCGAGGATCATGAGCCCGGGGAAGGTGATGAGCCACCAGTAGCCCGACTGAAGGAACCGCTGTCCATTTTGAATATCAAATCCCCAGTCCGGGGCGGGGGGAGGAAGCCCGTACCCGAGGAAGGAGAGGGCGGCTTCGGTGAGGATGGCATCGGCTATGTTGAAACTGGAAACGGCCATGATGGCGTTGACCGTGTTGGGAGCGATGTGACGCAGGAGGATCCTGGGTCCGGGGGCTCCCACTGCCCTCGCGGCTTCCACGAAGGTCTGCTCCCGCACCCGCAGCACCTCCGCCCGGGTGATGCGGAAGTAAGTGGGCACGTACACGAAGGAAATGGCAGCGATCATGGGGGTGATGCCGGTTCCGATCACCGCCACCAAGGCGATGGCTAGGATCATGGAGGGGAAGGAGTAGATCGCGTCCATGGTCAGGGAAAGTCCCCGGTCGAGCCATCCCCCCACGTAACCCGAGATCCAACCGATGAGGGATCCCACGCTCATGGCGATGGCAATGGAGGCGAACGCCACCGCCAGGGGGGCCCAGCCTCCGGCTATGACCCGGGAAAACACGTCCCGCTGGAGATGATCCGTCCCCATCCAGTGGTCTGCGGAAGGGGGGGCCAGGCGGGGGAACTCCGGGTAACTCCGCTCGGGATGGTAAGGTGGAGCGAAGGGGAGCAACCCGTACCTGCCCCTTCCAGCTGGCCCACAGACCAGTGCCATAAGGATGAAGAAACTCACTGTCACCAGCCCTATTTTGAGTAGGGTCTGGTGGCGGATGGCCCGCTTGCCCCGCGCCAGGGCCCGCCACGGCCACAACACAATTCGAACTAGCCATCGACTCATCAGTACCTCACCCGCGGATCGATGAACGAGTACAGGATGTCCACCACCAAGTTAATGGTGGCGATGAAGATCCCTATGAAGGCGATCGTCCCCTGCAGGGCAAACCAATCCCTGGCATCCAAAGACCGCACCAGGAACCCTGCGATCCCCGGCCAAGAAAACACGGTCTCGGTGAGCACCGCCCCCCCCATGAGGATGGCGAACTGGAGCCCCAGCACGGTGACGATGGGGATGAGGGCATTGCGGAGAGCATGCTTCAGGACGACCAATCGCTCGGCCAGCCCCTTCGACCGGGCAGTGGTCACATAATCGGCGTCCAACACCTCGAGCATCGAGGCCCGGGTGATCCGGCCCAGCAAGCCCGCTTGGGCAAGCCCCAATGTGACCGCCGGAAGCACCAGATGCTTGGCCACTTCCAGTACCAGCTTGCCGTCCCCTTGAAGCGCCGCGTCGAGGAGATAAAACCCCGTGATGCGCTCAAAGGTGAACAGGTATCGACCGCCCAGGCGGCCGGCAACTGGGAACCAGCCCAATTTAACCCCGAAGATCACCTGGAGCATGAGCCCCACCCAGAAGATGGGCAGGGCAAAGGACCCGATGTGAAATACGCGCACCGAGTGATCTACCGGATGATCGGCCCGGGTGGCAGCCAAGATGCCGGTGGTGATCCCAAACAAACTGGCAAAGAACATCCCCCAGATGGCCAGCTCCAAGGTGGCGGGAAGCCTGTGAAACAGTTCGTACAACACCGGCCTTCCGGTGCGAGAGGATTTTCCGAAATCTCCCCGAAATATCCCTCCCAAATACTCGACGTACTGGGTCAGGAGCGGTTTGTCCAAGCCCATCTCGTGTCGTTTTTGCTCGATCAACTCCGGGGACACGTTTCGCCCCCCCAACATGGCCAGGACCGGATCACCGGGCATGAGGCGCAGCACCAGGAACACCACCGACAGGAGGATCAACACCATGGGAATGGTGAGCAGTATCCGCTGGAGAATGTATTTAAACAGCCCCATGCATTTACCCCCTACCTTTGGGTGAGGGAACTATAAGCCAACTGCCCGGCCCTGCAACCGCGGACTGGCCTAGAGTTTGTAGCCGATGTCCCGGAGAAACTGCTTGCGCTGGGCAATTTCGGCGTCGGACTCCACCCCCTTGGTCTTCACCCCGTCGATCACCCCCAACACCCCCCGGCCTTGCTCCGTCTCGGCTAGCACCACCTGAACCGGATTGGCGGTGGCACAGAAGATGCGGCAAACCTCCGGCACCATCTTCACCGCATTCAGCACGTTGATGGGATACAGGTCCCGCAAAAGGATGAGGAACACATGCCCGGCGGACAGGGCCAACGCGTTCTTCCTCGCCAGCTCGGTGAGCTCCTCGTCGGTCCCGGACCACCGCACCAACGCCGGGCCGGAGGACTCACAAAAAGCCAGCCCGAATTTGGCCCCCGGCACTTGCGTGACCAGGGTCTCGTGAAGGTCCTCCACCGTCTTGATGAAGTGGGACTGTCCCAAGATCAGGTTCACCTCAGCGGGCTTCTCTATCTGGACCAGCTTCAGTTCCATGGTCACCTCCTAAGCGGGGAGTATGATGGCCAGGAGGCAGCGAGGCAACCCCTGGCCGAGCGCACCCCCTTGGGCTATCCTCCCCTGACCATGGAGGAGGCAAACCGAGCTGGGCTTTCCCTCTACCGCCGCTGGCGCCCCCAGCGGTTCTCACAAGTGGTGGGACAACCCTTGGTGGTGGAGACCCTGAGGCGAGCGGTGGCCCAGGGGAGACTTGCCCACGCGTATCTCTTCTCCGGCCAGCGGGGGGTGGGGAAGACCTCGGTGGCCAGGATCTTGGCCCGGGCGGTCAACTGCCTCTCCCCCCAGGAGGGGGAGCCCTGCAACGAGTGTGAGAACTGCCGCCGGATCCTGAGCGGCAAGTCGCTGGACGTGGTGGAGATAGACGGGGCATCCAACCGGGGCATAGACCAGATTAGAAAACTGCGGGAAGAGGTAGGGTACGTGCCCGCCGGGGCCAGGTACAAAGTGTACATCATCGACGAAGTGCATATGCTGACTGGTGAAGCGTTCAACGCCCTTTTGAAGACCTTGGAGGAACCCCCACCTCACGTGATCTTCATCTTCGCCACCACCGAGCCCCACAAAGTCCCCCCCACGGTGCTCTCCCGTTGCCAGGCCTTCGAGTTCAGCCCGGTGCCGGAGCGGTTGATCCAGGAGAAGTTGCAGGAAATCGCCAGTGTGGAAGGGATAGAGCTCGCGGAAGAGGCGGCGGAGCTCATCGCCCGCCGGGCCGAAGGCTCCCTCCGGGACGCGGAGGTGCTGCTGGAGCAGCTGGGCCAATCCGGGGCAGTGACCAAAGACAGGGTGGTGGAACTCCTCGGGCTCCCCACCGCAGCGGAGGTAAATTCCTTCCTGGAAGCCCTGGCCAGCAAGGATTCCGGGGCCGCCCTCCGGACAGTGGAAGAACTGTCCCTGAGGGGACGTGACCTGGGGCTGTTTCTGGAAGAGGCGGCGGCGAGGGCTCGGGACCGGGCACTGGCCGGGGAGGCAGAGTTCATCCCGCTGGCGAAAAGGTTGCTGGAGCTGGGGGCAGAGCTACCCCGGGCTCTGTCCCGGCGGTTGCACCTAGAAGTGGCGATCCTGGCCCTGTGCGGTCCTCCGCCCGCCTCCCCTGCGGGAGAGCCCGCCCGGGAACCGGAAAGGCCCCCTGCCCCTGAACCCCAGCCCACCCAAAAGCCGGAGGTGCCTCCCCCAAGCCCTGC
>DFNF01000020.1:22708-47427 GCA_002375935.1 Acetothermia bacterium UBA3574 | reverse complement strand
ACGATGGGGATTGGGTTCGCCCCCACTGCCCTGCCCACCGCCCGAGCCGCCCCTGGCCGGCCCACCGCCCTCGCCAGCTCGCCATAGGTCACCGTGGTCCCGTACCGCACCCCCCGGAGGGCTTCCCACACCTGCAGCTGGAACTCGGTGCCCGTGAGCGCCAGCGGCACGGTGAACTGGCTGAGCTCCCCGGCGAAGTAGGCCGCAAGTTCCCGCTCCAGCTCCGCCAGGAGCCGGGACCGGGTCGGCCGTCCGGGAAGGCGCCCCCGCCCGGGAAACCGCAGTTCCTCCAGGCCCCCCGCCCCCCAGCGGGCCAGGAACTCACCCCAGCTCGTTCTCACCACTCCCCAGGGCATGCCAAGGAAGCTTAACCGCTCTCTTTGCTCTCGAGAAACCCTGCCCGTGCCTGGATGCCTTGGGAACCGGGATGGTATAATGTGAACGATGAGTAACTTACGGGAAAAGATCGAACCCCTGGTGCGTCGCGGGCTCGAGGCGGCCGGCGTGGAACTCTACCACTGGGAGCTTGGGCGGGCGGGCCCCCGCACCCGATTGGTAGTCTACATCGACCGTCCCCAGGGGGTGAGCCTGGCCGATTGCGAGCGGGCCAGCCGGGCCATAGAGGCCTTGCTCGAGCAAGAGGACCCGCTGGCTGGCCCCTACCTGTTGGAGGTCTCCTCCCCGGGGGTGGAACGCCGCCTTTGGCAGCCCCGGCATTACCGGCAAGCGGTGGGGAAGCGGGTGCGGGTGGTGTTGAGGGAGCCTGTGGCCGGCCGCAACGTCCACGAGGGCACCTTGACCGAGGCCAGCGAGGAGGGGATCACACTGGAGGTCAGCTCTGGCCCAGTTTTCATCCCCTTCTCCCGCATCAACCGAGCCCAACTCGTCTACCAACCCCAGTTGGAGGGAAGATGAACATCGACTTCTTGGAGGCCCTGGAGGAGATGGCCCGGGAGCGGGGCATTGATCGGGAGGCGGCGTACGAGGCCATGGAGAAGGGCATCGCCGCCGCCTACCAGGCCGAATATGGGGGGGAGGAGCCTCCCGAGGTGCACATCGACCGCCGCTCCGGGGAGATCTACGTGAACGGCAAGCCATTTGACCTCGCTAGTCTGGGGAGAATCGCCACCCGCAAGGCGGAGAATGTATTCCGGCAGGAGATCCTGAGGCGGCGGCGGGAAGTGTTGTACGAGATGTATTCGGCCCGGATCGGGGAGATCATCAATGGCTCGGTCCACCGGTTCGAGGGCCGCAACGTGTGGTTGAACTTGGGGGAGGCGGAGGCGCTTTTGCCTGAGTCCGAGCGCATTCCAGGGGAGCGCTACATCACCGGCCGCCGGCTGCGGGCCTACCTGTACCAGGTGGAGAAGACCCAAGGGGATCCCCGCATATACGTGTCCCGCGCCCATCCCCAGTTCGTGGCCAAGCTGCTGGAGCTGGAGGTGCCGGAGATAGAACAGGGGTTGCTGGAGGTGGTGCGGGTGGCCCGGGCCCCCGGGGTGCGGGCCAAGGTGCTCATGCGCGCCCTGGACCCCCGCATCGACCCGGTGGGCACCTGCGTGGGGGCCGGGGGGGTGCGCATCCGCGCCGTCAGCCGGGAATTGGCCGGTGAAAAGGTGGACATCGTCAGGTGGAGTGAAGACCCCTCCGAGCTGATCAAGGCGAGCCTGGCCCCGGCCACGGTGTTGGACGTGCAGGTAGAGGAAGACACCAAGCGCGCCCTGGTCACGGTGCCCAAGGCCGAACTCTCCCTGGCCATCGGCCGGGACGGCCACAACGTGGCCCTGGCGGCCAAGCTCACCGGTTATGACATCGAGGTCCGCTCGCCCTCCGGAGAAGAACCCCCCGCCAGCTAGCAAGTTGCGGGCCCGTCTCCTGGACGGGATCGCCTACCTAGCCCGCCACCAGGCCGTGGCCGTGGTGGCGGTGGCAGCGGTGTTGAGCGGCCTCGCCTTCCACTACGTGCAGGACCTGCCCATCCGCAGCTCATACCTGGACCTCCTGCCCAGCCAGGACCCACTGGTAGAAGAGTTTCGGGAGAAGGAACTGGAGCTGAGCGCCGCTGATTACGCCGCCATCCTCCTCTCCCTCTCCCGCCCCCCCGAGGACCCAGAGGAGGGAAGAGGGAGGCTGCGCCTGGCCGCCGAGGCCCTCATCGCCCAGCTCTCCCAAAATCCTGAGATCAGCCGGGCCTCTTACCGGATCGGGGAGGGGCTGGCTTATCCTGAGGAGCTGCTCCTCTACGCCCGCCTCACCCCCCAGGACCTGGAGGAGCTGCGGGAGAGCGCCGCCCAGATCCTGGCCCTGCTTGAGGGGGTGCCGGAGGAAGCAGCCCGGCTCGCCGACTACCTGGGCCAGCTGGAAACGGCCTTCGCCGGAGGTTCCCCCCACGAGGCCCTCCCCTACTTGGAACAACTCCCGCCCCTGCTCCGGGCCGGACTGGCGGCCCTGCGGGCCTTGCCCGAGCTGGGCGAGCCACTTGCCCGGGCAGCTTCCCTGGTGCGCCGCATCTCCGGCCGCCCCTCCGCCGCCGGCACCCTGGGGGAGGGGGTGGAGCTCTTCTCCACCGATGGGGCGAAGCTGGTGCTGCAGGTGTGGCCCGCCCAGCCCTCCTACGTGGGCCTCACTTACTGCCAACGGATCACTCGTATCCTGGAGCAGGCCATTGCCCAGGCCGACCTGGACCGGTGGGGGGTCACCGCCCGCGTCACCGGGGCCTACGCCTTGGCTACTGAAACAGACGCAATAATCCGTAAGGACATGAACTTCACTACCCTGATCTCCTCCCTGGGGGTGCTGGTCATCCTGGCTGCCACCTTCGCCAGCGTGTTCCTCACCGGGGTGGCCTTGGTGCCGCTGTTGGTCTCGGCCCTGCTCACGGTGGCCTGGGCCAAGCTGGCGGTGGGGGGGTTCAATTTGGTGACCACCTTCCTGCCCGCACTGGTGCTGGGGCTGGGGATAGACTTCTCCATCCACCTTTTGGCCCGCTATGTGGAGGAGCGGGCCGGGGGGGCGAAGGTGGGGCCCGCCCTGTGGGTGGCCATCCACCGCAAGGGGGAGGCCTCCTTGGCCGCCGCCCTCACCACCGCCGCCGTGTTCCTCTCGCTTTTGATCTCCCGCTCCCGGGCCTTGGCCGAGCTGGGGGTCATCATGTCGCTGGGCATCGTGGTGGCGTATTTGTCCGCGTTGCTGCTCACCCCCAGCCTCATCACCCTGGGCTACGTCACCTTCCGGCGCCGGTTTCGGGAGCGCCTCACCCTGGAGACGGCCCGGCTGGCCCGGGGCTACCGGGAGCTCCTGCCCCAGCGACGGGCCATCGTGGTGATGACCCTGGGGCTCACCCTGGCCCTCTCCTACCAGGTGAGCCAGGTGGAGTTCCGGTTCGCCTCGGCCCAGCTCGCCCCCCGCACCGAAGCCGCACAGGTGGCGCAAGAGATCCTGCGGGGGTTCCCCCAACAAGTGGTGGTGGGAGATCAGTTCCTATTTTTCGTCTCCGACCCGGCCCGCATCCGGGAGGTGGAGGCGGCCCTGGCCGCCCACCCCTTGGTGGTGGGCACCGACTCCCTGCGCTCCTCCTTCTTGCCCCGGGAGCTGTTGCGGGGCAAGGCGTCACTGGAGGACGTGCCGGTGGGGGGGCTGCTGGCCACGGTGGATTCCCTGAGCCAGGTTCTCCAGAACTGGCCCGTCCTTTTGGCCTCCCTGGAGCGGCTCTTGGCCACCCTGTCTGCCTGGCAGGCGGGGGCATTGCTGGCAGGAGAGGTGGAGCTGGCCTCTGTCCTGAGCCGGGTGAGCTCCCAGCTGGTGGACGTCCACCTACAGCTCACCGCCTTCGACCCTGCCCCGGCTTTGGCCAGCTTGGCCGCCCTGCGGCCCGACCTGGCCACCGTGGAGGAGTTCCTAGAGGACCTGGCCTCCCTGCCGGACGAACCCGAGCTGTTGCGGATCCTGGCCACTGCCTTGCCGGAGCAACTCAAGCCCATCTACTACTCCCCCTCCACCGGGGCCTTCATCGTGCGGGCCCGCATGTCCCGGGAGCTGTACGAGGGGGACAACCTGAAGCAGTTTGTGGACTGGGCGGAGGGGCTGGGGGTGGATTACTTCGGGATCCCCCAGGTGCAACAGCGACTGGAGGCCCACATGGAGCGTGACTTCGCCCTGTCCACTGCCATCGCCGCCTGCCTGATTGGGTTCTTGGTCTGGCGGAGCTTCGGGGACCTCCGGCGGGCAGCGTTGGCCCTGGCCCCGCTGGCCATCGGTTACCTGTGGATGCTGGCCGGCATGCGGCTTTTGGGCATCACCTTCAACTTCACCAACATCGTGATCTCCCCGCTCCTCATCGGCATCGGGGTGGACAGCGCCATCCACATCCTGCATCGGATGGAGGAGGAGCGGGCCCGGGGCGGAGCCAATGCCGTGGCCCGCGGGGCCGCCGCCACCTTGGTCCCGGTCCTCTCCACCTCCCTCACCACCATGCTGGTGTTCGGCACCCTCCTGTTCGCCCGCACCCCCGGCCTGAAGCTGCTGGGGATCTCCGCCCTGTTGGGACTGGGGTTCAGCCTGTTGGCCAGCCTCCTGTTCTTGCCCGGGGCGGTGGCCTGGCTTGAGGAAACCCGCCGGGGGGACTAAATTGATCGTCCGGTTCCCAGAGCCGGACAGGGAACTTTAGAGGTTTTTGCAGCACGACAGGCGGACCCTGCCCTGGGGGCAGCTGGGGTTCGCCGGTGGGGAAATGCCGGAGATCATGGACCTTGGATCCTCCCGGATCCAAGTTGTGGAAGAGAAACTTCGGCCCGAGGAAGGTGACGCTGATGATGGCCAGTTTACAAGTGGCGTTGATCGCGCTCGTCGCCCTCCTTCTGGGCCTGGCCGGAGGCCTGCTTTTGGCGCACTTGCGGGCCAGGTTGGTGGGCAAGATGGCCCAATCCATCCTGGAGGAGGCCCGCGAGGAGGCGAACCGGATCCAGCGGGAAAAGCTCCTGGCTGCCCAGACGGAGATCCAGGAGCTCAGGGAGCGGGAAGAACGGCGCCTGAAGCGGAAGGAATCCGAACTTGCCCAGATGGAGGAACGCCTCCTGCAGAAGGAGGCTCGCCTGGCGAAGAAGAGCGAGTATTTGGAGGGGATCGAGGAATCCCTGCGCCGGGACGAGGTGGAACTGGAGGGGCTGATCGAGGAGGGCCGAAAGCTGTTGGCCCAGGAGCGGGCGCTGTTGGAACGCCTGGCCGGCCTCTCCCAGGAGGAGGCCAAAGAGTACCTCCTGAAACTGGTGGAGGCTGAATCCGAGCGGTATTTCGCCCGCAAGATCGCCGAGGTGGAACGCCGCGCCCGCCAGGAGGCGGAGCGTCGGGCCCGGCGCATCTTGGCCACCGCGGTGCAGCGCTACGCGGTGGAGTACGCGGAGGAGGCCACCGTGACCGCGGTGCCGCTGCCCTCGGATGAGTTCAAGGGGCGGATCATCGGCCGCGAGGGTCGCAACATCCGCACCTTCGAGGCCCTGACCGGGGTGGAGGTGCTGGTGGACGACACCCCGGACGTGGTGGTGCTGTCCTCCTTCCACCCCCTGCGGCGGGAGGTGGCCAGGTTGGCCCTGGAGAAGCTGTTGGAGGACGGGCGCATCCACCCCGCCCACATCGAGGAGAAGGTCCGCCGGGCCAAGGAGCGGGTGGAGGAGCTCATCCGCGAGTACGGGGAGAAGGCGGCCTTCGAGGCGGGGTTGGACCTGCCCGAGGAGCTGACCTTGCTGTTGGGAAAGCTCCACTTCCGCACCAGCTACGGCCAGAACCAGCTGCAACACTCCCTGGAGGTGAGTTTTTTGGCCCGGCTGTTGGCGGAGGAGATTGGGATTGACCCCCGTCCGGCCAAGCGGGCCGGGCTGCTGCACGACATCGGAAAGGCAGTGGACCACGATGTGGAGGGCCCTCACGCCCTGATCGGGGCTGATCTGGCCCGCCGGTATGGGGAGGCCTGGCCCATCGTCAACGCCATCGCCGCCCACCACGAGAACGTGGAGCCGGCCACGGTGACCGCGGTGTTGATCCAGGCCGCCGACGCCCTGTCGGCCGCCCGCCCCGGTGCCCGCCAGGAGACCTACGAGCGATACATCCAGCGCCTGCGGGACCTGGAGCAACTGGCCCAGGCCTACCCCCAGGTGAAGGAGGCGTTTGCCCTGCAGGCGGGCCGGGAGGTGCGGGTGATCGTCCGCCCGGAGCGGGCCTCAGATGACATGGCCGCCAAATTGGCGTATGATATCGCACGTAAGATCGAGGAACAGATGCAATATCCGGGGGAAATCAAGGTGACCGTCATCCGCCAGACCCAGTACGTGGAGACGGCCAAGTAAGGAGGGGAGGATGAACACACTCAAGATCGCGTCCAACTCCAACGCCAGCGCCGCCGCCGGGGCGGTGGCCAACACCATCCGCGAGCAAGGGGTGGCCGAGCTGCAGGCCATCGGCCCCAAAGCGGTGAACCAGGCGATAAAGTGCATCGCCATCGCCCGGGGGTACGTGGCCCCCAGCGGGGTGGACCTGTTCTTCGTGCCCTCGTTCACCGACGTGGAGATCAACGGGGAGACCAAGACCGCGCTCCGGTTCACGGTGAAGTCGCGCACCCCGGTCACCAGCCTCCGCCCCCGCACCCGCCGCCGCAAGGGAGGGAAGGAGCCTGAGCCGGAGACGGAGAACTGGGAGAACATCTAACCCCTGGACCACCGCCTTCCACACCCTGGCCCAGGTGGGACAGCTGGGGTTCACCGTGGTGGGAGGGGCGTTGGTGGGCTATGGGATTGGCTATGGGATCGAGTTGGCCGGGGGTGGGAAGGGTTGGCGGCTGGGGGGAGCGCTGTTCGGCCTGGCCAGCGGCCTGTGGGCGGCCGGCCGGACCCTGAGCCGCCTCATTCCGGGAAAGCGGGGTGACACCGATACATGAACCGTTTCTTTCTCAAATACCGAAAGGCCATCGTCGGGGCCATCGTGGTGACCTTTGTGCTGGGCATCGTGGGGGGGTCCTTGTTCCGCCGCTTCTCCCCCCCGCAACGGGGCTCCCAAGAGGAAGTGGTGTTGGTGGTGGAGGGGGAGAAGTTCACCCGTCGGGACCTGGGGGTCGCCTACCGGAACCTGATCAACTATTACATCCAGCTCTACCAAGCCTTCGGCCAGGACTTCAACCAGCAGCTCCAGGGCACCGAGGGGGTGTTCAACCAGATGCAGTACCTGGCCTCCGCCGCCGAGGGGCTGATCCGGGACACCCTCATCCGCCGGGGAGCCCGCGAGTACCGGGTCCCCGTCCCTGCCAGCCAGCTCAACCAAGCCACCGAGGAAAGCTATAGGCGCGCCCTGGAGCGGTTCGGAGGGAGCGAGGACGCCCTGGCGGAGTACCTGCGCCGCTATCAGGGGCTTACCTTGGAGCAGTTCCGGGCCCAGCTGCGGGCGGCCGAGGAGCTGCGGCTACTGGAAGAGGGCTTGCGCCGCCAGGTGGTGGGCCCCATTCAGCCCACCCAGGACGACCTGTTGGCCTACCTCCAGGAGCACCAGGACCGCTATCAAACCGAGCCGGAAAAGATCCGCCTGGCTTACCTAAAGGTCTCCGACGCGGCGCTGGCCGACGAGCTCTTGGCCCAAGCCCAGCAGCCGGAAACGGACTTCCTGGCGCTGGCCCAGGAGCACTCCGAGGACCCTGAGGTGGAGCTGGATTGGTTTGCCCGCGGGGAGTCCCCCCTCCCCCGGGCGGTGGAGGAAGTGGCCTTCTCCCTGAGCGAGGGGGAGGTGAGGCTGGTGGAGGAGGGCGGGGCCTTTTACGTGCTGAAGCTCCTGGGCCACCGGCCCCCGGTGATCCCCCCCTTGGAGGAGATCCGCGAGCGGGTGGAAGAGGACTACATCCGGGACGAGGAGTCCCAACGCTGGAACGACTGGTACCAAGCCCGCCGCCAGAGTGCCCGCATCGAGGTCAACGACCCCTTGCTGGAAGCCTTCCTCCTTTACCCCACTGACAAGCAGGCGGCCCTGGAGGCGTTGCAGGTGGCCGGACAAGAGCCAGAACCCTCCCCTTACCTCCCCTACTTCATCGGCCGGGTACACGAGGCCCTGGCGGCGGAGCTGGAAACCCGGCTGGCCGAGCTGGAGGAGAGAGAGGAACTCACCCCCGAGGAGCAGGCCGAATTGGCCCGGCTGGCCGAGGAGATAGACCGCCACCAGCGGGAGGCCCTCCAGGCCTACCTCGCCTTCGCCACCACCTCCGGGGTGGAGCTGGACGAGGAGTTCTTCCAGCGGGCCCTGGCCCTGGACCCCCAAAACGCCCAGCTCCGGCTGCGCCTGGCCGATCTGTACCTGGAGCAGGGCCAGTACTTCCAGGCCGAGCGGGAGTATGGCCAGGCACTGGAGGCCCAGCCGGGGCTGCTGGCTGCGGTGGAAGGGCAGGGGGACGTGGCCATGGCCATGGGGCTCTATGCCCGGGCGGTGGAGCGCTATCGGGCGGCACTTGAGACCCAGACCCAAAGCCAGACCCCGGAGCGACGGCTGGAGCTGGAGTTGAAGCTGGCCGGGGCCCTGGTCCGGGACGAGCAGTACCAGGAAGCCCGGCCGCTTTTGGAAAACATCCTCCGCCAGCGGCCAGAGCACACCGGGGCCCTGATTTTGATGGGGGACCTCTGCCTGGGGGAGGGAGACCCTGCCCAGGCAGTGGGCTACTACCAGACCGCCCTCCGCCGCAGCCCCACCCCCGACACCCAGCTCAAGCTGGCCCGGGCCCTGCTGGAATCCGGGGACCTGGATGCCGCCCAAGCCGAGTACGAGGAACTCTTGGATTGGCCCACCCCCACCTACAAACGCCAGGCCCACGTGGGGATGGGGGACGTGATGCGGGCCCGGGGGGATACCGAGCAGGCCCTGGAGTACTACCGCCTGGCCCTGCGCCTGGCCGGCGCCGACGCGGCCGAGAAGGAGGCCATCGCCGAGAAGATCCTGGAGCTGGCCCCCGAAGACCTGGAGATGCGCTTCCGGCTGGCCAGCTATTACCGGGAACAATACAAGTACGACGCCGCCATCGCCCAGTATCAGGCCATCCTGGCCCAAGCCCCGGGGGACGTGGACGCCCTGATCGGCCTGGGAGACTGCTATGTCCCCAAGACCGAGTACGACACCGCCATCAGCTACTACCAGCAGGCCCTGGAGCAGACGGACAACCCCCGCAAGCAGCTTCAGATCTACGAAAAGATCGTCGAGTGCGAGGAGCGACGGGTGGGGCCGACCGGGGAGCTGACCCAGGTGGCCCTGGAGGCCCTGTGGCAGGCAGCATTGATCCACCACCAGCTGGGGAACACCGACCAGGCCCGCCAGGCGCTGCAGCGGATCTATGATGCCGACCCCAGCTTCCGGGCCCAGGAGCTGGTGCCATTGCTGTTGGAGCTGGGCGGTGAGGTGCAGACCCCGCCCCAGGTGAGCGAGCCCCCCGCCCAAACCCCCTCCGAGACCAGCCCGGGAGGGTGATGGGCCGGATTGGGGAGGCGGTGGAGGCCCTGGCGCAGGTGGTGGCCCGGCTGCGGGGCCCAGGGGGTTGCCCATGGGACCGGGCCCAGACCCACACCTCCCTGCTCCCCTACCTCCTGGAGGAGGCCTACGAGCTGGCCCAGGCCCTGCAGGACGGTGTCCCGGAGAAGATCCGGGAAGAATTGGGAGACCTGCTGCTGCAAGTGGTTCTCCACGCCCAGCTCGCCGCCGAGAGCGGCCAGTTCGACCTAGCCCAGGTGGCTACGGAGATCAGGGAGAAGCTGGTGCGCCGTCACCCGCACGTATTCGGGGAGGCCCAGGCCTCCACCCCGGCCGAGGTCCGGGCCCGCTGGGAAGAGCTCAAACAAAAGGAGGGCAAGCGGCTTGATTTAGCCCGCCCGGCACTCCTCGCCGCCCGCAAGTTCCTCGAGACCACCGACCGGCCCATCCACCACCCCTACCTGCGTCCCCCACCCCAGCCCCCGTCCCAGCCCCAGGAGGAGATCGGAAGGCTCCTCTTGGCCGCCTGCGCCTTGGCCTTGCGCTGGGGGGTGGAGCCGGAGTTGGCCCTGCGCCGCACCCTGCAAAAGCTCGACGATGGCTAGGTTCTCGCTGAAAGCCCCTCCGCCGCCGGAGGCCCGGGTGTTGTGGGTGGAGACCACCGACCAGGGGCTCCACTTCCTGGACGCGGTGCTCATGGCCACCGATGGGTTGGCCAATGTGCGGCGGGAGTACCGGGAAGAAGGGGGGCGCAAGCTGTACAAGGTGTTCGTCTGCCCCCAGGCGGTGGGGGAAGTGGTCCGCCTCCTGCGGCGGGCCGGGGAGTTCGTGCCAGTGGGGGAGGTGAGGCCAAGCGAGTGAGGCTGTTCCGCCCCTGTGCGAGAGCCGCTTCTGTGCATGCGGTCGACTATCGGGCCCTGCACGCCCGAGGGGTGAAGGGGTTGATCTTCGATCTGGACAACACCCTGGCCCGCTGGCGGGCCGGTCCCCCCCGGGAGGAGGTGCGGGCCCTGCTTGCCCGGCTGCAGCGGGAAGGGTTTCGCCTGGCGGTGGTGTCAAACGGCCGCCTCTCCCAGCGCCCCGAGGTGGTGGAGTTCTTCCGCCAGCTTGGGATCCCCCTCGTCTACCCGGCCAGAAAGCCCCTGCCGGCTGGGTTGAGGCGCGCCCTGCGGGCCTTGGGGCTGCCCGCCCGGGCGGTGGCCCTGATCGGGGACCAGCTGCTCACCGATGTGCTTGGGGGGAACCTGATGGGGCTGTACACGATCCTGGTGGAGCCCCTGGACCGGGGGCGGGAATCGCCTCTCACCAAGCTGAACCGGGGCTTGGAGCGACTGCTGGGCCGGGGAGGCTGAAGTTGGGCCGGCCGGCGGCTGGGGCTATCATGGGCCGATGGCACTCAGGAACCCAATCGGGATCAGATACCTCTCCGGGGCCCGGCTCAGGCGGGCGGTGGTGGCCGGGGCCCACCGGGTGATCGCCTCCGCGGACCTGCTGGACAGGATCAACGTGTTTCCGGTCCCGGATGCAGACACCGGGCAGAACCTGTCCGCCACCCTGTGGGCGGTGCTGCACGGGCTCCGGGGCTGCCGGGCCAGCGGGGTGGGGGAAGTGGCCCAGGCGATCGCCCAGGCCGCCCTGCGCGGGGCCCGGGGCAACTCCGGGGTCATCTTGGCCCAGTTCTTCCAGGGCTTGGCCGAGGGCCTGGGGGAACAGGTGCGGGTGGAGCTTTCCGGGTTCTCCCAGGCCCTGACCAGGGCGGCGAGCCGGGCCCGGCAGGCCCTGGCCGAGCCCAAGGAGGGCACCATCCTGTCTTCCATCTCCGCCTTCGCCCGGCGGGTGGAGGAGCTGGCCGGACGGCTGGGAGATTTCGTCCCCACCTTGCGCGAGGGGCTGGCCGCCGCCCGTCAGGCCCTTAGGGAGAGCCGGGAAATCCTGCCCAGCCTCAAGGCAGCCGGAGTGGTCGACGCCGGGGCCCTGGGGTTCGTCCGCTTCCTGGAGGGAATCGTCCGCTACATCTCCACCGGGGAAGTGGACGAGCTGGCCCGGACCATGGCCGAGCCAGAGCCGGAAAAAGCCCGGGTGAAGTACGAACCCGCTTCCATCTCCTTCCGCTATTGCACCGAATGCACCCTCTCTGGAACCGATCTCCCCTGCGAGGAGATCAAGCGGGCCTGGGGGGAGCTGGGGGACTCGGTGGTGGTGGCTGGAGGGGCTGATTTTCTGCACCTGCACGTCCACACCAACGTGCCGGCCCGGGCCCTGGAGGTGGCCGCCCGGTTCGGGGAGGTGAACTCCCCCAAGGTGGACGACATGTGGGCCCAACACGCCGAAGCCTTCGGCGAACCCAAGGCCGGGGCCATCGCCCTGGTAGTGGACACCTCCTGTGACCTCCCGGATCGGATCATGACCCGCCACCGGATCCACATCGTGCCCCTGCGGGTGCGGGTGGGGGGGCGGGAATACCGGGACCGGGTGGAGCTCACCCCGGGGGAGTTCTACCGGCTGATGTCGGGGGACCCCCAGGTGGGGACCTCCCAACCCCCGCCGGCCGACTTCTTGGAGGTCTACCGCCACTTGGGGAGGAACTTTTCCCAGCTGCTGGCCTTGGTGCTGGCCAAGGACCTTTCGGGCACCTGGAATTCGGCCTATCTGGCGAGCAAGGAGGTCTCCCAGCCGGGGCTAGAGGTAGAGGTGGTGGACTCTGGGACCCTGTCGGGGGGGCTGGGGTTGGTGGCGTGGGCGGCGGCGCTGGGGATTGAGGCCGGGCTGTCGCTCCCCCAGGTGGTGGAGCTGGCCCGGCGAGCTGCCCGACAGGTTAAATTCTGGGGTGGGCTTCCCAACCTGGAGCCCCTGGGGCGTTCGGGGAGGGTGCCCTGGGTGGCCGGCTGGCTGTCTGGGCGCCTGCGGCTGGGGATGGTGATCAGCGTGGGGGGTGGGCAGATCCGGCCGGTGGCCCCGGGCTGGGGGGCGAGGCAGCTGTTGGGCAAGGTGGTGGGCCTGGCCAGCCAGGCCATTTCGGGGATGAGCCGGCCGCTGGTGGTGATCCCGCACGCCGCGGCGGCCGGGGTGGCCGAGGCCCTGGCCGGGCGGGTGGCGGAGGCCGCCCCGGGGCCAGACGCCGAGATCCACATCGTGGACGCCTCCCCTGCCCTGGGGGTACATGCCGGCCTGGGCGCCTTCGGGGTGGCCCTGCTGGACAAGGCGTGGGTGGAGCAGGAGATCGAGAGGCTGGAGGAGGGGAGATGAGCTGGTGGAATTTGCTGGTGGTGGCGGCGCTGGGGTATTTGCTGGGCGGGGTCCCCACCGCCTATCTGGCCGGCCGCTGCCGGGGGATCGACATCCGCACCCAGGGCTCCGGGAACGTGGGGGGCACCAACGCCCTGCGGGTGCTGGGCTGGAAGTGGGGGCTGCCGGTGATGGCGGTGGACGTGGGCAAGGGGTACCTGGCCACCTGGCTCCTGCCCCGGCTGTCCTTCTCCCCCTTGCCCGGGGTGTACCTGGCCATCGCCGCCGGGGTGGGGGCGGTGTTGGGCCACATCTTCTCCCCCTATCTTGGGTTCCGGGGAGGGAAGGGGGTGGCCACCGGGGCCGGGATGCTGCTGGCCCTGATCCCCGGGCCGGTGGGCATCTGCGCGGCGATTTTCTTCCTGGTGGCCTTCGGGACCGGAATTGTGTCGCTGGGTTCGCTTAAGGCCGGGGCGGCCCTGCCCCTGGTGACCTGGCTGTGGGGCCGCTGGGTGGCCCCGGTGCCCCCGGCGGTGCAGTGGCTCACGGTGGCCCTGGCGGGGTTGGTGTTCTGGACTCACCGGTCAAACATCCGCCGCTTGCTAGCCGGGAAGGAGAACCGGTTCCGCCGCCCCTGGGAGCGGCGGGGCTAACCCCGGCCAAATGGGGCAATTCCTCCCCCCTGCCCGAGGTTGACCGTGACCAACCGGCAAACCCGGGGTACACTCGCCCCCGGAAGCCATGAACCCTGGCCGGCAAGAGCAGCTTGCGGACCCCGACGTCCTCCAGCTCTACCTGGCGGAGGTGGCCCGGATTCCCCCCCTCTCCGAGGAGGAGGAGCGGCAGCTTGCCTTCCGGATGAGGAACGGCGATCGGGCCGCTCGGGAACGCCTCATCCTCTCCCACCTGCGCCTGGTGGTGTCCATCGCCCGGGAATATGGGGACACGGGGATGGACTTCCTGGACATGATCCAAGAGGGGAACCTGGGGTTGATCCAGGCAGTGGATCGGTTCGACCCCGAGCGGGGGGTGCGCCTGTCCACCTACGCCCGGTTTTGGGTGCGTCAGGCCATCGGCGCTGCCCTGGAGCGGTACTCCCAGATGATCCGGGTGCCGGTGCACCTGTTCCGGGCCATCATCCGCTTCCAGCGCCTCAAGGCC
Source organism: Acetothermia bacterium UBA3574 (assembly GCA_002375935.1). Taxonomy (GTDB): domain Bacteria; phylum Bipolaricaulota; class Bipolaricaulia; order Bipolaricaulales; family Bipolaricaulaceae; genus DFNF01. Next base: position 33,561 of record DFNF01000020.1, on the reverse strand, counting down.
AGTTTCGGGGCCGGTGAGTTCGAGCAGATCGCCGAGCTCACCTTGGCCCCCGGCCTGACCCTGGAGCGGGTGCAACGGGTAGAGCGCACCCTGCGGGAATTCGTGTCCCTGGACCTGCCGGTGGGGGAGGGGGAAGAGGACACCCTGGAGGAGCTGATCCCGGACGAGTCCATCCCCTTGCCGGAGCGGGAAGCCCTACGGGAGCTGTTCCGGGAGGACCTGCTGGAGATGGTGAATCGGCTGCCGCCGCGGGATGCCCTGATCTTGCGGCTGCGGTACGGGCTGGACGGGGCTCCCCCTCGCACCCTGGCCGAGATCGGCCGCCAGTTGGGCATCACCCGGGAACGCGTCCGCCAGCTGGAAGTGCGGGCCCTGAAGAGGTTGAAGGAAGCCTGGGGCAAGGAAGCCCTGGAGTTCTACCGCCGGCTCATCCAAGACTGAGCTCGCTGCCCGGGCCGGGTGATCCCCCTACCTCAGCCCAAAGAAGGTTGTCTTGCCCCAGGATTTGGGGTAGGATGGGGCCTGTAGGACCGTACGAAGTGCAACCGCGTGGCCGTAGGGTTGTTCCCCGAGGCGTAGCGGTGGAAGCATGTAGGCGGTCGAAACTATGTAGGAAAGGAGGGAATGACCTATGGCCACCGGTAAGGTGAAGTGGTTCGACGACTCCAAGGGCTACGGCTTCATCGAGCAGGAAGATGGCCCGGACGTGTTCGTGCACTTCTCGGCCATCAACATGACCGGATTCAAGTCCCTGCGCGAGGGCCAGACCGTGGAGTTCGAGATCGTGGACGGGCCAAAAGGACCCCAGGCGAAGAACGTGATCCCCCGCTAGCCAGTCCCCGTCTGAAGACGAGGGCTGCCGGGAGATTTCCCCATTAGGGCTAGCTTGGCGAGCAAGCACCCCTCGCTCCGGAAGGGGCGAGGGGTGTTCTATTGGGGGCGGAGGGCGGCCCATACCCGGTCCAGGGCCCCCAGGAAAAGCTCCACTTCCTCCGGAGTGTTGTAGAGGTAGAACGACACCCGACAGGTGGCCGCCACCCCCAGCAGGCGGTGCAGGGGCTGGGCGCAGTGATGTCCGGCCCGGATGGCAATCCCCTCCTCATCGAGGAGGGTGGCCACGTCGTGGGGGTGGATGCCCTGGAGGTTGAAGGCCACCACCCCGCCCCGCCGGTCCGGATCCAGCGGCCCGTAGACCTCCACGTAAGGGCGGGCCGCCAAGCCCTCCAGGGTCAGCCGGACCAACTCCCGGTCGTGGGCCCGCACCTCCGCCATCCCCACCCCGCTGAGGTAGTCCACCGCCGCCCCCAGGCCCACCGCCTGGGCGATGGGGGGAGTGCCCGCCTCGAACTTGTAGGGCAGCTCGTTCCAGGTCGCCCGCTCCAGCCACACCTCCCGGATCATCTCCCCCCCGGTCAGGAACGGCGGCAGTTCCTCCAACAGCTCCCGCCGGCCCCACAGCACCCCGATCCCGGTGGGCCCGAGCATCTTGTGGCCGGAGAAGGCCACCAGGTCTGCCCCCAGTTCCTGCACGTCCACCGGCAAGTGGGGCACGGACTGGGCGGCATCCACCACCACCACCGCCCCCACCTCCTGGGCCAGCCGGGCCACCTCGGGGATGGGGTTGATGGTCCCAAGCACGTTGGACACGTGGGTCAGGGCCACCACTTTGGTGCGCGGGGACAGCTTCGCCCGGAGATCGTCCAGGTCCAGCTCCCCCTCCGGGGTGATGCCCGCCGCCAGGAGCCGCGCCCGGTGCCGCCGGGCCACCTGCTGCCAGGGCACCAGGTTGGCGTGGTGTTCCATGACCGTGACCAAGATCTCATCGCCTGCCCCCACCTTGGCCTCCCCCAGGCTATGGGCGGCCAAGTTCAGGGCCTCGGTGGTGCCGTGGGTGAACACCACCTCTTCCGGGGGAGCCCCGATGAACCGGGCCACCTTGCCCCGGGCCCCCTCGTAGAGCTCGGTGGCCAGGGCGGAGAGCTGGTAGAGGCCTCGGTGGACGTTGGCGTTGGCTTCCCGGTAGAAGCTGGCCACCGCCTCGATCACCGGGGCGGGCTTGTGGCTGGTGGCCGCCGAGTCCAAGTACACCAGGGGCTTGCCCCCTCGCTTCTGCGACAGTAGCGGAAAATCCTCCCGCGCCGCCTTGGGATCGATCATCCCATCGCCCCCTCGAAGGACATCTCCAAAAGCCGCTTGAGCTCCAACGCGTACTCCAGCGGGATCTCCTTGAGGATGGGGGAGACAAAGCCGTTCACGATCAGGCTCATGGCCTCTTGCTCGGAGAGGCCCCGGGACATGAGGTAGAACAGGTGGTCCTTGGAGATCCGCCCCACGGTGGCCTCGTGGGCCAGTTCCACTTCGTCGGTGCGGGCTTCCAGGGTGGGGATGGTCTCTGTCTGGGCCTGGGGGGACAAAAGCAGGGTGGAGCACTCCACGTGGCCCTTGGCCCCGCGGGCCTGGGGGGCCACATACACCTTGCCCCGAAACACCACCTTGCCTTGTCCTTGGACCACCGACCGGGACACCAGCCGGGAGCTGGTATGGGGGGCCAAGTGCAGTGCCCGCGCTCCCAGGTCCAACCACTGGCCGTCTCCGGCCAGGGTGAACCCCAGGTTCTCGGTTTTGGCCCCGGGGCCGGCCAGGACGGTGGTGGGGTAGAGCATGGTGACCTTGCTCCCCAGGGAGCCCGAGACCCAGTCCACCTGGGCCTCTGCCTGGGCCACCGCCCGCTTGTTGTTCAGGTTGTAGACGTTGCGGGACCAGTTTTGGATGGTGGTGAACCGGACGTGGGCCCCCTCCTTGGCCACGATCTCCACCATCCCCGAGTGCAGTGCCGCCTTGGTGTAGCGGGGGGCGGAGCAGCCCTCGATGTAGTGGACTGAACTTCCCGGCTCGGCCACGATGAGGGTGTGCTCGAACTGCCCCACCCCCTGGGTCTGCATGCGGAAGTAGGCCTGGAGGGGGATGGCCACCTCCACCCCCTCGGGGACCCACACGAACGTCCCCCCGGACCACACCGCCCCGTGGAGGGCGGCGAACTTGTTGTCCTCCGGGGGTATCACCCGCATGAAGTGTTCCCGCACGAGCTCGGGGTGTTCCCGCACCGCCTCCTCCATGGGCAGGAAGATCACCCCCTGGGCCCGCACCTCCTCCAGGATGGAGCGGTAGACCACCTCCGAGTCCACCTGGGCCCCGAGGCCGGCCAGGGCCCGCTGCTCCGCTTCAGGGAGCCCCAGGGCCTCGAAGGTCTTTCTGATGTCCTCGGGGAGCTCTTCCCAACTGGTGACTGTCGGCACGGTGCGGGCGTAGTAGGCCACCTCCCCCAGGTCGATTCCGGAGAGATCGGGGCCGAACCGGGGCATGGGGAGTTTCTGGAATACCTCAAGGGAGCGGAGGCGGTGCTCCAGCATCCACCTCGGCTCCCCCTTTTCCCGGGACAGCTCCTCCACCACTTCCCGGGTGAGTCCCCGTTTGAGTGCCAGCTCGTCGCTCATTTCCCCACCGCCCTGAAGCCTTCCAGCTCGATCGCCCTGGCCAGTTCAGGGCCCCCCTCCTGGGCGATCCTCCCCTCCTGGAGTACGAACACTCGGGCCGGGGGCACGTGCTCCAGGATGCGGGGGTAGTGGGTGACGATGAGCACCGCCGTGCCCCAATCCGCCAGCTCCTGGATGGCGGAGGCGATGATGCGGACGGCGTCCACGTCCACCCCGGAGTCCGGCTCGTCCAGGATGGCCACTTTCGGCCGGAGCAGCCAGGCCTGCATGAGTTCAGCCCGCTTTTTCTCTCCCCCGGAAAAGCCCACGTTTAGCTCCCGCTCGGCCAGGTCCCCCAGGGCCAGCCGCTCCACCGCCCGGGGGAAGAGCTCCCGGAACTCGCAGAACCCGTGGCCCTGGTCCCCGCAGGCCAGCCGCATGAACTCCCGCAGCTTGACCCCTTCGATCTCGGGGGGATACTGGAAGGCCAATAACAACCCCTTTTTGGCCCGCTCATCTGGTGGGAGGTGGGTGATGTCCTCGCCGGCAAGCAGGATCTTCCCCCGCTGGATTTGGTAGTCGGGGTGGCCGGCCAGGGCGAAGGCCAAGGTGGACTTGCCGGAGCCATTTGGTCCCATGAGGGCGTGCACCTGGCCTTCTTCCAGGGCCAAGTTCACCCCTTGGAGGATGGTCTTTCCGCCCACGGTCACGTTCAGGTCTTCAACTTTCAGCACAACAGCCATGGCGGAAATGCTACCTTTTAAGTCCATTTTTAGCAAGGCCCAAAGAGGCTCATTTAACGCCGGGCGCGCCCCTCGAGCCACCCCTAACGATTCGATATGCGGCCCGGTCTCACGACGGTTTTGAGAGCTCACCACCATCGGCCCTCTGGAACTTACCCAGCGCAGGTGGCCAAGCAGGAGGTACCGAGTTTAAGTGGTGGATAACGCCCTTTCCGAGCTGTAGCTCACAATGTGATCAGGGACCCCCGCTCTCGAGTGGAGGTAAAGGCGGTGACAATAATGGAGGAGGTCGGGAAATGGGTAGAGCGGCGATCACGACGTGGTGGGAGTTCCTGCCGACATCTACTGCTACCCGGATGTGGGGTCCCATGGGTGCACCTCCTGGTGGGGAATATTCATCCAGGCCATCACGTCTACCGCGCAGGGCCACTGCCCCGATGGGCTGGCATCATTCCGGTGGGCGTTGGATGAGGGAAAAGGTGGGGGCGGCAATTCAGAATCGGAAGGGAAAAAACTTGCCTCCTCGACTTTCAGGTTCTAAGATTGGACGAAATGTTTCAATATCGGCTAGTTCCCCTCATGCTATGGTGTTTTTGCTCCATATGGTTTTGGCTAGGTTATCCGTTAGAAGTGCCATCGCAAGATTCTGCCTATTACTACCTCCTCAGCGCCCTTTCTCAAAGCATGGCCGCTTTGCTTGGCCTTACCTTCACTATTTCTCTGGTGGGAGCCCAGCTCACTGCCCGCTACAGTCAGCGACTTCCCAAGCGCTTGTTTTCTCCCTTTTTTCTCCTGTACATTTGCCTTTTTGCCATAGCTGTAGTGCTGCCGCTAATTTTTCTTTCCTCTCCTAATTCATGGAAAGTAAAGTTTTGTCTTACTCTGGGAACCTTGGATTTGGTTTTACTGGTTCCTTACTTCTACTATTTTCTCGATCGCCTGTCTCCCCGCTCTTTGATAGAGGCGTTATTTCAAGAGAGTGCAAAAGAAATCAAAGCCGGCAAGGAAAGTGGCCAGATAGAAAGTGTCCAAACCATGGACAACATAGCCATGAGCGCCCTTGACTTCAAGGACTATGACACCTTCTCCCTTGCTCTGGGAAAACTGGGAGAGCTAATGCTGCTGAGAACAAATAACGAACAAGAGAAGATAAGAGATCTTCTAGCGGACATATGTCATGTGGCAATTGAAGATCCTCGTGCTGCCCGGGTTAGCACTGAGGCTCTGTCACAGCTATGCCAGAGCGCAGCTCAAACAGGCAGGAAAGAAGTCGCTAAATGGGCTCTCAAAATCCTGGAAGAGGAAATAGGCTTGGTTGCTATCCACGAGAGACAGGGGAAGGTCACTGCATCAGCTGTTTCCGCTGCAGCAAAGGCAGCCAAGTCTCTTGTTGAGGCTGCTGTCGAGGTTACCGCTAGAGGTGTTTTGACTTTGGAGACATTAGGTATTAAGGCTGCCGAAAAGGGCCTGTGGAGCCCTGCTTTCAACGCCGCGTCTTCCTTAATAGGGGTTGGCGCACACGCGTTTACAAAGGGCCAGGAGGCCATTGCTTTGCAAGCCGCTAATGCGCTTCGAAAAATGCAAGGGTCCAAAACAGGAAAAGAAGCAGTAAAACTGGCAATCCTTACTAAGCAGGACGAGAAGGCAGTGAACAAGTTTCTCAAGGAATATGAGATTTCTACCTAACCCCTGAGTCCTCAGGGGGGACGGCTTCTGCCCCCTGGACGTAAACGAGCTTGTTGGGAGGGTTGTCCGTCTGAGCCCCTGACCACTCCCGGTAGGACCCCAAGATGTGGGGTAACATTCCCCGGGCATGGCGCACCAGCTCGAAGTGGAGAGGCTTTCTCACAGTTGGATCGAGGAGATCGAGGCGACCAAGCGCCGGCTGGGGGACGAGCTCTTGATCCTGGCCCACCATTACCAGCGGGACGAGATCGTGAAGGTGGCCGACTTCCGGGGAGACTCGCTGGAGCTGGCCCGCCGGGCCGCCGCCTCCAGCGCCCACTGGATCACCTTCTGCGGGGTCCACTTCATGGCCGAGACGGCCGCGATCCTGGCTCGCCCCGGCCAGCAGGTCCTCATCCCCCGGGCCGACGCCGGCTGCTTCCTGGCCCACTCCGTGGATCGGGTCCAACTCCTGGACGCCTGGGAGCGCCTTTCGCAGGCAATCGACGTGGAGCGGGAGCTCTTGCCCGTGGCCTACGTGAACACCAGTGCCGAGGTAAAGGCATTCGTGGGGGAACGGGGCGGAGCCTGCTGCACCTCTTCCTCCGCAGGGAAGGTCCTGGCCTGGGCCCTGGCCCGGGCCCCCAAGGTCTTTTTCCTCCCCGACCAGCACCTGGGCCGAAATACCGCTCACGCCCTCGGCATCGGGGACGCCGAGATCGCCTTGTGGGACCCAAACTACCCCCCGGAGGACCTCTCCCAATTCCGGCGCGCCCGGGTCATCCTGTGGCGAGGGGCGTGTAACGTCCACGTGCGTTTTCTGCCCGAAGATGTGACCCGGGTGCGGAAAGAACACCCTGGGGTGCGGGTGGTGGTCCACCCCGAGTGCCGGCCCGAGGTGGTACGGCTGGCGGACGAGGTGGGCTCCACCTCCCACATCATCCGGGTGGTAGAGGGTTCCCCACCTGGTGCCGGCTGGGCGGTGGGGACGGAGCACCGGTTGGTGGCCCGCTTGGCCAAGGAGAACCCAGACAAGAAAGTGGTCTCCCTGGGCGATCCTCCGCCTTACTGCGCCTACATGTCCCTAATCCGTCTGCCGGACCTGGCGAGGGTGCTCTCTGGGCTCCTCTCCGGGGAGGAGCCGGGCCTGGTGGAGGTGCCGGAGGAGGTGGCCGGGCCGGCGCGGGCAGCCCTGGACAGGATGTGGGAGGCGCTGGATGACGGTCGTTAGCACCGACGTTCTGATCGTGGGAGCCGGGATCGCCGGCCTTTCCTGTGCCTTGCGGTTGGCCCGGGATAGGGAGAGGCACGTAGTGGTGATCACCCGGGCGGGGGACCCCTTGGAGGGGGCCACCCGCCACGCCCAGGGGGGGATCGCCACCCTGGGCCCTGGAGATTCCCCGGAGCAGCTGGTGGCGGACATCCTGCGGGCCGGGGCCGGACTCTCCCTGCGGCGGGCGGCGGAGATCGTGGCCACCGAGGGGCCGGAGCTGGTGCGGGACTTGCTCCTGGAGGAGGCAGGGGTACCCTTCGACCGCACCCCCGAAGGTGATCTACATTACACCCGCGAGGGGGCCCACTCCACCCCCAGAATCCTCCACGTGGGTGACCAAACCGGGGCCGCCATCATCGGGGCCCTGCACTCCCTGATAGAAAAGTTTTCCAATGTGGAACTCGTTACCCGTGCCACCGCCGTGGACCTGATCACCTTCCCCCATCACGCCCGCGACCCGCTCAAGGTCTACGAGCCGGTCACTTGCCACGGAGCTTATGTACTGGACCAAGGGACCGGGGAGGTACACCGCTACATCGCCGGGGCCACGGTGCTGGCCACCGGGGGGCTGGGCCGCATCTATCGTTACACCACCAACCCCCCAGGGGCACGGGGGGATGGCCTCGCCATGGCCCACCGAGCCGGTGCCCGGGTGATCAACGCCGAGTACGTCCAGTTCCACCCCACCACCCTGGCCATCCCCGAGGGAGACAACTTCCTGATCTCGGAGGCGGTGCGAGGCGAGGGGGGGCGGCTCCTCACCCCGGACGGCCGCCAGTTCATGCGGGACTATGCCCCCGAGTGGGGGGACTTGGCCCCCCGGGACGTGGTGGCCCGGGCCATCCACCGGGAAATGACCCTGCATGGCTACCCTTATGTGTTTCTCGACGTCTCAGGGATTGATAACTTCGCCGGGCGATTCCCCACCATTTTCCGCAAGTGCCGCGAGCTGGGGATCCAGGTGCCCGAAGAGCCCATCCCGGTGGTCCCAGCCGCCCACTACGCCTGCGGCGGGATCTGGACCGACGACTGGGGGCGTACCACCCTCCGGAACCTGTACGCGGTGGGGGAGGTGGCCTGCACCGGACTGCACGGGGCCAACCGACTGGCCTCCACCTCCCTATTGGAGGGGCTGGTGTTCGGAGACCGGGCCGGGCGGAGCATCGCCAGAGAAAGCCCCAGGCCCGTCCCCGAACGAGAGATACCGCCTTGGGAACATCCCACCGACGGTGCCCCGGCGGACCCTGCCCTCATCCACCGGGACTGGCGGTCCATCCAGTACACCATGTGGTACTACGTGGGCCTGTCCCGGGACGCCCATCGCCTGGCCCGGGCCATCCGGGACCTACGACATCTGTGGGAGGACATCGTGGACTTCTACCGCCGGGCCCGGCTCGATGACTCCCTCTTGGGCCTCAGAAATGGAGTCCAGGCGGCCCTGATCGTGGCCGAGGCCGCCTGGCACAACCGGGAGAGCCGCGGCGCCCACTTCCGTGAAGACGCCTGAGCCTCCTGGCGGGAGATTCCTCCGGCCACCAGCCCGGGCTTAGGGGCGAGTTAGGCGGCTAATCCCCGGTCTGGAACCAGATCAGGGCCAGATGCCCTGGACAACACACCACCCATAGCCGGTACTCCCCGGCGGGGATATGGGCGGGGTCCAAGCCAAGCAAGAAGGGATCGGTGCGCTTCACCGTGATCCCCTTGGGCAACGGGCGGGGGAGCCAGCCACCCTCCGCCTTCCGCTCCAGGATCATCCGGGGCCAACCCTGTTCCCGGGCCCCTTCCAGGAGCGGCAACCGGATCTCCACCGGGTTGGTGAGGCGATTCGGCCCCGAGCCCACCCCCAGCTCTGCCCAAGCGGCGAGCCCGAGGTTGGTGGTGGCAACGGTGGCCAGCAGCTCGATTTCGGAGCTATCCCGCCCGTGTACCACCAGGCCCACATTGGTGCGCCAGTTCCCCCACCTGTCCGGGCCCAAGGGGTCGATGCGCTCCATGGAAGCCCGGCTGACCAGGTCCCCGGCCACCCAGCCCGGTGGGGCCTCAGGGTCGACGTTTGCCGTGTCCACGATCACACCCCGCGGGTCCAGGAGCTGAATGATCGCTCCCTCGTCGGGGAGTTCCAGTCCCAAACGGAAGTCGCGGTCGTAGATGAGATCAGCGTCCACGTCTGTCACCACTTGGTCGTGTCCACGCTCCAACAGGAAGTAGCCGGGCTGCGGGGCGCTGGGCACGGGTTGGGCTCGCAGCTCCCACCACACCAGATCTCCCTCTTGGTGCCGGACAACTTCGTGCTCCACCGGTTCTGGCAGCCGCTGCATGGTACAAGGGCTGGACTGACAACCGCTGATCTCCCCCGAGAGCCTTACTATCCGCCAGCGAGCTTGCTCCGGCGTGGTTGGATGCTTGTACCGCCAGCGCAACACCCAACCGCTGAGGTCCACGGGGGAAGGATCCAGGTTGTGAAGCTCGATCCACTCGTGCTCCGGATCTGCCCAGGTCCCGCTCCACGCCACCTCGGAGATGATGACCCGCCCTTCACACCCGGGAGCGGCGGCCGCACCACCGACCGCCACTTCCAACCGGTGGGTGACCGTGGCCGCCACTTCCTCCCCAAAGGGATCCACCCCTCTTACCACACCCACGTTTTCCACGTAGCCGCGGTTGAAGTCCTCCTCGCTGATGCGGTAGTAGACTTCGTAGCCCCAGGTTTCACCTGGGTCGAGCACATTGTCGAGATCCAGATCACCGTCGTTGGGCCCCACGATGTCCCCTAGCACGCTGTCGGTGAGGGTGATTTGTGAAAGCGGCACGTCACCGACATTGGTGACCTCGAATCGGTAGATGACCACGTCGTCCACCGCCGCCCCGGCGATAAGCTGGCCTTGCATGTCCAATGCCGCTTTGCTCAGCTCAATGGCCGAGGTGTAGGAGACTTCTACTCTCCAGGTGTCCCTGGCCCGCACCTGACGGTCGAAATAGGTGGCCTCTGCCACGGCTTCGTTTGTCACTGCCGGCAGGTCCTCCACGGTGGGCACATACGTTCCCCGGAAGGTAACGGTCTCATCCGGCGCCAACACAGGGACGATCCTTTCCAAACCGAGGAGTTCATCCACCACTCGCACCCGCTCCAAGGGCGCCTCCCCGGTGTTGGTAACCAAAATGGTGTACTCGATCGTGTCCCCCACCGCAGCCTCGACTGCGTTCCCGATCTTGTCCACCTTCAAGGACACGGGGATCAAGCTGAAGTTGGCGACCAGGTCCTTGTCCCCGTCCATCACGATCTCGTCGTCCACAATGTCACCGGCGTCGGGACCCGTCCAGCCGTCGAACCGGGAGCCAGGGGCCGGAGTGGCGGAGAGCGAGACCACCGCACCTGGATGGTAGTAGTGAACGCCGGGGCTCGGATCTGTAGTTCCACTGCCAGTCCCCGCTACCGTGATGGTGAGTTCGTAAATGGGGATCACGGTGATGGTTACCGTGGCCACGTTGGAGACGGCCCCTTCGTTGTCCTCCACCGTGTAGGTGAAGAAATCCGTGCCGTGGAAGCCTGCTGCCGGGGTGTAGGTGATGGTGCCGTCGGGGTTCACCTGGGCCGTCCCGTGGGCCGGGTCGCTGGCCCCGGTCACCGTCAACGGGTCCCCATCCGGATCAGAGTCGTTGGCCAGCACATTTATCGTCACCGGGGTGTCCTCGTCGGTG
>DFNF01000020.1:0-22373 GCA_002375935.1 Acetothermia bacterium UBA3574 | reverse complement strand
CGTCGGTGGTGGCCGCGTCGTCCTCAGCCACCGGGGGATCGTTCACCGGGGGGCAACCCGTGGGGAGGAGGGTGGTGATGCACTCGCAAACACAGCCAGCTCCCGCCTTGGTGGTGACCTCCCCCTGGGCCCGGTAACTGCTCGAGCTCCAATCGCCCTCCAGATAGAAGGTATAGGTCCCGGCCCCACCGTCGAACTTGAGCCCGCTTACCCCGGTGGTAGGATCGGGATTTACCCACTCTCCTCCACTGATCCAACGATCGCGGACACAACCGTTGACCGGGATTTCCAAAATGAAATGGCTCAGTCCCGGATCGCCTGAAGAGGTGGCCTGATAGGTGAAGGCAGTACGGTTGGTGTTAGCGTCGTAGACCGCCGAGACGAAGTCCACATCATAGTCCTCACAGTCGCATGAAAGATGGGAGAGTCTTTTCGGAACCCTTACCTGATAGTCGCAGGTGTGTCCCTGATACACGACGGTCAACCGGGCCGTGCCCGACTTATCGCTCCAATCCCCGTCTAAGGTAAACCAAACCGTTTTGCTTTCTCCGAATTGGAAATCAGAAAATGTAAATACCACCCGATCTGCTTGACAACTATGGTATTCGCTGCTGTGGTCCACGATGTAAGAACAGATATTCTGGTCCACAAACACTTCCAATTGGGTTGGGCGTCCGTTGGGGCTGTTCCAGCGCTCCCAGGTCACGGTGTAGGAGAACTTTGTCTGGTCGTTGCCGCACGAATCGACGAAGCTTTGTACGCTGGAGCTGACAGACCAGTCCCGGTCGCAGTCACACCCAAGGCCCCCCAAGCCCCAGAGTGTCACCCCGAGAAAAACTAAAATAATCCCTGCCCGCCGTACGCCTGCCTTGTTCATCTTTTCCTCCCTACGAAGCCTTTTTGCCAAAAGAAGATAGCTCACTGATCGGCCACTCCAGGCTCGACAATTGGTGGGAAGATGTCCAAGGGCATCTGATCCCAGCGCAAAACCCCGGTTGCCCGCAGCGGCGATCCACCTCCTGTTTGGGTAGCTACTCTGGGACCCGGCCCTAAAAAAGAGGCCGGGTCACCAGTTGCCTGGCAACCCGGCTACCCTTTCTAGCTAGGGCCCGTGGCTTTGCGCCCCTGCCTTGCGGCAGGTTTGCCCTTTTCAGGCCACGTACAAAACGTAATTGTAAGGGGTGGCGGTCCCCATGTCAAGGTGTGGTGAAGTGAATCCCCTAGAAATGAAATCGAAACTGGTTGCATCCATCACAAGGCTGGAGCTAGGGAGGAGGTCCGTGGCGGCGGTGGCGGCCGGGGTGTGGGAACAGGATGTGAGCCCCTCCCTCCAGCACCAGGGCCTTGCCGTGCACCAGGGCGTCGGCCACCTTGGCCCGGGCGGAGGCGAGGAGCCGCTGCACCGTGCCCCGGGAGATCCCCATGCGAGCCCCGGCCTCCTCCTGGGACAGGCCCAAAAGGTCGCACAGCCTGAGGGCCTCCAGCTCGTCCAAGCCCAACGGGACCCGGGGCAGTCGCCCCAGCGGCACCCCAGCAGGCTTGTACACCCGTTGGGGCGGGGGACCCTGGCACCAGCGCGGCTTGGGTGGCCTCGGCATGGGGGGATTATAGCCTCCAGCTAGGTGCGAAAGATTCTCAGAAAAGGTCTTGCCCGGTAGCGTGCATATGCTTATAATCGGCCCGGAGGTGGTCCGAAATGAGATGGCGCAACATGTTCTACCTCACCGGACTCCCAGGCTGGATGCGGTTCGGCTACTCCCCGGGCTGGGGCGGCATGCCCCCAGGGGCGGCGTACCTCGCCCAGACCGGCCAGTTCCCCGCCTTCCAGAGCTGGCTTTCCGCCCAAGGGCCCTGGGCTGCTGGCCCTTGGGGCTGGGGACAGCCCAGCCGGGAGCAGGAGATCGCCTGGCTCCAAGGCCAGGCCCAGGCCCTGGAGGCCCAGCTCAACGCCATCAAACAGCGGCTGGAGGAGCTCTCTGGGGAGGAGAAATGAAGCTCACGTTCGTAGCCGCCACCCAGGCCGGGGGACGCTCCGACCAGGTGTTCCCGGTGTTCGGCCGGGCCCCCACCTTCACGGTGGTGACCGTGGAGGACGGGGAGTTCAAGGATGTGGAGGTCATCCCTAATCCCTACCAAAGCGCCCCTTCCGGGGCGGGGATCCAGGCCGCCCAGCTCGTGGCCTCCCGGGCCCCCAAGGCCGCCTTCGCCGGCAACTTCGGCCCCAACGTGGCCGGGGTCCTCTCCCAGGCCGGGGTGGAGCTGGTCCCGGCCTCCGGGATGACGGTGGAACAGGCGGTCAAGGCCTATCTGGCCGGGGAGCTCTCCGCTCAGCCCCTGGGGGCGCCCGGGCTGGGCAGCTTCGGCCCCGGACGGGGCTTGGGGCGCGGCATGGGACGTGGTAGGAGCGCCGGCTGGGGTCCTCCTCCGCCTCCCCCCCGCCTGGGGATCCAGAGGGCCTGAGGGAGAGGCTTAGGAAACTTGAGGAAGAACTGGCTGAAGTCAAGCGGAAACTCGCAGAACTAGGAGGTGAGTGAGCATGCCGCGGGGTTGGTATGGACGCGGACGAGGTTTTTGGGGTTGGGGCCGGGGTTGGGGTAACCCCTACCCCTTCTGCCGCTTCTATCCCTGGCTGCCCAGGGGCTGGTGGCGCTGGGGCTACTCTCCCTACGCCTACGGCTGGTGGCGCCCTTATGGCTACGGGGTTTACGCTCCCCCGCCTTACCCACCGGCCTGGGCCTGGTGATGGGCGCCATGCGGGTGTGCGTACCGAGCGCCGGGCCCGGGGGGCTGGATGACCTTGTGGGGGAGCACTTCGGCCGCTCCCCCACCTACACCATTTACGACACCGAGACCGGGGCGGTGGAGATCCTCCCCAACACCTCCGAGCACATGGGTGGGGCCGGCCTGCCTGCCGAGCTCTTGGCCCAGGCCGGGGTGGAGGTGGTGATCTGCGCTGGGCTCGGCCGTCGGGCCATCGGGCTCCTCTCCCAAAACGGGATCGAGGTGTGTACCGGGGCCACGGGCACGGTGCGGGAGGCCATCCGCGCCTGGCGGGAGGGGCGCCTGGGCGGGGCCGCGCCCTGCCACCACGGCGGGAGCTGTGACCGCTAACCCCGTAACGCGTAACGCGTCACGCGTCACGAGCGTCAGGGTCGCGGTGGCCTCCGGCAAGGGAGGTACCGGAAAAACCACCGTGGCCGTCTCTTTGGCCCTGGCCGCCCGGAACCTGGGGCCCGTCGCCCTGGTCGACTGCGATGTGGAGGAACCAAACGCCCACGTGTTCCTGTGCCCCGAGATCAGGGAGACCGAGCCGGTCTCCCTCCCCGTCCCCCGAGTGGACGAGGAAGTCTGCACCTACTGTGGGGCCTGTGCCCGGGCCTGCCGGTTCGGAGCCCTGGCCGTGATCGGAAAGAAGATCCTGTTCCACCCCGAGCTGTGCCACGGCTGTGGGTTGTGCGCCGCCGTCTGCCCTGTGGACGCCATCACCGAGGTCCCCCACCCCCTCGGCCGCATCGAATTCGGTCGGGCCAAGGGGATCTCCTTCCTCCAGGGGATCCTGAACCCGGGGGAACCCATGGCTACCCCCATCATCCGGGCCCTGAAGGAGAAGCTCCCCTCACACGGGTTGGTGATCCTGGACGCCCCGCCCGGCACCGCCTGCCCGGTGATCGAGACCCTGAGGGGTGCCGACTACGCGCTCCTTGTGACCGAGCCCACCCCGTTTGGCCTGCACGACCTCAAGCTCGCCGTGGAGGTGACCAGGGAACTCGGGGTCCCGGCCGGGGCCGTGATCTCAAAGGACGGGATCGGCACCGACGAGGTCGAGCGGTATCTTGAAGAGAAAGGCATCCCCCTGCTCCTCCGCATCCCCATGGAGCGAAAGTTCGCGGAAGCCTATGCCCGGGGCGTTTCCCTGGTTGAGGCCTTCCCGGAGTGGAAAAACCGCTTCGTCGAGCTTGCCCAGCGGATGACCATGGAAGTGAAGGTCCCAAGATGAAGGAGCTCGTCGTCATCTCGGGGAAAGGCGGCACGGGAAAGACCACGGTGGTGGGGGCCTTTGTCGCCCTGGCCTCCAATAAGGTGATTGCCGACTGCGATGTGGACGCCGCCGACCTCCACCTCATCCTCCGCCCCCGGGTGGAGAAGACCATCGGCTACGAGGGCTCGGAACTGGCGGTCATCGACCAGGACCTGTGCACCGGCTGCGGCGCCTGCGTCAGAGCCTGCCGGTTCGGCGCGGTCTCGGAACGGGAAGGCCGCTACACCGTGGATCCCCTGTCCTGCGAGGGCTGCGGGGCTTGCGCACATGCCTGCCCGGTAGGGGCCATCGAGCTTAAGCCCCGCCTGTCGGGATGGATCCACGTGTCCAGCACCCCCTACGGCACCCTGGTCCACGGGGAGCTCCGGCCCGGGGAGGAGACCTCGGGGAAGCTCGTCACCCAAGTGAAGATGAGGGCCCGGGAGCTTGCCAGACTAGAAGGGGCGAAGCTCCTCCTCATCGACGGCTCACCCGGGATCGGCTGCCCAGTGATCGCTTCCCTGTCCGGGGCCCATTGCGGCCTGGTGGTGACCGAGCCCAGCATGTCCGCCTTGCACGACCTTGTCCGGGTGGTGGAGGTGGCGCGGCATTTCCGGGCCAGGGTGCTCCTCATCATCAACAAGGCCGACCTCAGCCCCGAGCTCACCACGCGGATAGAGGGCTACGCGAAAAAGGAGGGCCTACCGGTGCTGGGGCGCATCCCCTATGATGAGGGGGTGATCAGGGCCCAGGTGGCCGGGCGCACCGTGGTGGAGGACGGTGACGGCCCGGCGGCCCGCGCCCTCCGAGAGCTATGGGGGAGATTGGCGGCCGAGCTGGAGATCCGCTAGCCCATGCCCTCCTGGCGGCAGTGGAAGGGAGGCTACGGCCCCTCGGAAGGGCCCGGGCTGCTCAAGCTCGGGGTGGGCTCGCTGTTTGGGGCCAAAGCCCCCGATCCGGCCCGGGCCTTTGAGGTGACCGCGGAGGGGGGGAACCTGGGCCCTGTATACCCACGGCCTGGTGAAGGTTGCGCTGGGGAGGAATGTGGATCACTAGGGAGAGCGGGCTGGGCCTGCTGGCGCTCACGGTACTGGCGCGAGAGGGGAGGGCGAGCGCCGAGCACATCGCCGAGGAATATGGGCTATCGGCCCCGTTTCTGCGGCAGATCCTGGGCCAGGCCCGCCGGGCCGGGCTGGTGGAATCCCGCCCCGGCCGCAGCGGCGGTTACATGCTGACCAGGCCACCAAGGGAGATCTCCGTGGCCCAGGCGCTGGAGGCCTTCGGCGGGAAACCCTCCCCGGTGGCCTGCCTGGCCGGGGTCGATTGCCCTTTGGCGGACGGTTGTCCCACCCGGCCGCTGTGGGAATGGCTGGAGGAAAGGATCGCAAAATGGCTGAGCGAGTTGAGCCTAGAGGACCTGGCCAAAGACAGGCTGTGAAGCGCGCCAAGCACGTGCTGATGGTGCTCTCCGGGAAAGGGGGCGTGGGCAAATCCACGGTGGCGGTGAACGTGGCCGCCGCCTTGGCCAAAGGGATGCGGGTGGGGCTTCTCGACGCCGACCTCCACGGCCCCAACGTCCCCAAGCTGCTGGGGATCGAGCGGGCCACCATTTCGGTCAAGGGGGGGAAGATCCTGCCTGTGCCCACGCCCTACAACCTGTCCGTAGTTTCCATCGCCTTCGGCCTCCCGGACGCCGATACCCCGCTCATCTGGCGCGGCCCCTTGAAGATGAAGGCCATCCGCCAGTTCATCGAGGAGGTGGACTGGGGGGCGTTGGACCTCCTGGTGGTGGACCTCCCCCCGGGGACCGGGGACGAGCCTCTGTCGGTGGCCCAGGTGCTGGGGGAAGTGGACGCCGCGGTGGTGGTGACCACCCCGCAGGAGGTGGCCCTGCTCGACGCCCGCAAGGCGGTGGGCTTCTGCCGCCGGGTGGGGGTGCGGCGCGTGGGGGTGGTGGAGAACATGGCCAGCCTTACCTGTCCCCATTGCGGGAAGGAGTTGGACCTGTTTGGCAAAGGCGGCGGGGAGCGGATGGCGAAGGAACTGGGGGCCCAGTTCCTGGGCAGGCTCCCCTTGCTTCCCGAGGTGGTGCGAACCGGGGACGCCGGCCGGCCGGCGGTGACCGGCGACTCCCAGGCGCGGGAAGCGTTCACCGAGCTGGCCTTGAAGGTGTGGGACTTCGTGCAGGGGAACGGGTAACCGGGGATGGCGCCGGGCGCCTCAGAAGACCTCTTGGAGGGGCACCTCGAGGCCGGGGAGGAGCGGCGAGGTGAGGGTTTCGTCGCCCTGAAAGGTCCGCTCCAACTGAAACCCCGCTTCCCAGAAGAGCGGTGCGTCGTATACCCACCCCAACTCCCTCTCCTTCACAAACCGCCACAGCAGGAACTCCAAGTTGCGGGATATCCGCTGGTGATACACGCTGGGCGAGGGGAGGGAGACCAACTCACCTCCCAAAAGCTCGTACCTCTTGGTCTCAGACGCGGGCAGGCTCTTGTAGTCCTCGTAGGTGAACTTCACTTTCTGTCGTGTCACCGCAGCTCCCATCACCATTTTACCACCCCACCGGTCCCGAGGGCCGGCTCGTCTAGGCCCCCGGTATCCCCCTACCATGGGACCGCCCTAGAGCAAGCCGGATGTAAGGATGTAAGGAGGAGGCATGAAATTCTTCGACGCCCATTGCGATACCGCCAAGCGGGTGCTGGACGGGGAGGTGGACTTTTTCCGCTCAGACGGCGGTGGACACGTCTCCCTCCCCGGGATGCTGGCGGCGGGGATCCAATGCCAGCTCTTCGCCGTGTTCGTGCTTTCCCGGGATCACCCTGGGGAGGAGAGGGCCCGGGCCGAGGAGATGATCGCCACCGTCTACCGCCTGGCCGAGGGGAGCCAGGGGAAGATGAGGGTGGTCACCACCGCCGAGGAGCTGAGGCAAGGCTTCGCCGCCGGGCCGATCGCTGCCCTGATCGGCCTGGAGGGCGCCGATCCCCTGGAAGGAAAGGCGGAGAACCTCCGGCATTTCTTCGAGCTGGGGGTGAGGAACCTGATCCCCGCTTGGCTGGACAACCCCTTCTCCGGCACCGCCTTTGGGTCCGACCGTTCCCTCACCCCGGAGGGGGAGGCACTTGTTCAGCTCGCCGAAGAGCTGGGGGTGATGGTGGACGTATCGCACCTCTCGGATCCCGCGTTCTGGCGCACCTTGGAGGTCACGAAGAAGCCCCTCATCGCCTCCCACTCCAACTGCCGGGCCCTGTGCCCCTCCCCGCGCAACCTGACGGACCAGATGATCCGGGCCCTGGCCGACCGGGGTGGGGTGCTGGGGATCAACCTGTCCCCCGGCTTCTTGGACCCGGAGTATTACGAACGGACCCGCCCGCTGGTGAGGCGGCTCTTGCAAGAGGAACTGCCCGCCGAGGAAAAGGTGAAGCTGCGGGAGGGGCTGAAGAAGATCCCGCGACCTGACCTTGAGTGGATCGCCCGCCATGTGCGGCACGCGATCCAGGTGGGGGGAGAAGACGTGATCGGCCTGGGAGGGGACCTGGACGGGATTTCCGCCACTCCGCTCGGGATCGAGACGGTGGCGGACTACGCCCTGCTCCCGGAGCTCCTGGAGCGGGCCGGGCTTGTGCCGCGCCAGGTGGAGAAGGTCTGCTACCGAAACTTTCTGAGGGTCTTCTCCGAGGTCCTCCCGTCGGCTCCGGGAGCCGGGGCGGGAGGTGGCCACCAAGCAAGCTCGCGGTGAAACTATCTCCCCCTAGTTCAGCGCCCGAAACTTCGGCTGGGGGGACAAAGGAGATGCTAGTGCGCAGCGGGCAGACCAGGGAAAAGGGCGTTTCCACCCTCCGGGCCTGGAAGGGGTCGGGATGAAGGCCCATCCGGATTGTCTTCCCTGCATGTTGCGGGCTTCCTTGACCGCGGCCCGGCTGGCCGCCGCCGGGGAGGAGGCGCAGTGGGCGGTGCTCCGGGAGGTGGGAGCCCTGCTGGCGGAGAGACTTCCGGGCCGACCGCCCATCGAGGTCTCCCCGGCCGCCCAAAGGATCGTGCGCCGGATCACCGGGGTGGAGGACCCGTTCGCCGCGGCCAAACGCCGCGCCAACCGAGAGCTCCTGGCCCTTCTCCCGCGGCTGCGGGCGGAAGCCCGGGCAGCCGATGATCCCTTGGCCCATCTCCTTCGCCTGGCGGCGGCGGGAAACGCCGTGGACCTGGGGGCCAAGAGCAGCTATCGGCTGGACGAGGTCACCCAGGCCGGCCCGTGGGGCCGGTTTGATTACCCCGCGTTCCTGGAGCAGCTGGAGAGGGCAGGGGAGGTGCTGCTCATCGCGGACAACGCCGGGGAGATCGTGCTGGACCGGCTGCTGTGTGAGGAGTTCGCCCACCGGGGCAAGCGGGTGCTGGTGGCGGTGCGGGGCGCCCCCACCCTGAACGACGCCACCTTAGAGGATGCCCGGGAGGTGGGGCTCACCCAGGTGGCCCAGGTGATCACCACCGGCCAAGACCACCCGGGGGTCTTCCTGCCCCAAGTCTCGCCGGAGTTCCGGGAGAGGTTTCGGGGGGCAGGGCTGGTGATCGCCAAGGGCATGGGGAACTTCGAGGGCCTATCGGAGGAGGCGGGGCCGCTCTTTTTCCTCCTTAAGGCCAAGTGCGCCCCGGTGGCCCAGGCCCTGGGGGTGGAGGTGGGGGAGCTGGTCCTGGCCGGCCCCGGGTTGACGGGGGCCGGGGAAAAGGGGCAAAGTTAGCGTGGGTGGCCGACATGTTGACCAAACCTGAGGAGCTGTTCGAGGAGTTCCTGCGCCGGCAGGGGTTCAACGTGACCGAGACCCGGCGCAAGATCGTGCGCAAGGTGTTCTCTTTGCACGGCCACTTCGACGCCACCGAGCTGTGGGACGCCCTGCGGGACGACAAGGTGTCCATCGCCACCATCTACCGCACGCTGGAGCTCCTGGAGCGGGCGGGTTTCGTGCGCCGGGTGTCCTTCGGGGAGGCCCATGCCCACTACGAGCACGTGCTCGGGAGGGACGACCACGGGCATTTGGTTTGCCGCCGCTGCGGGCGGGTGATCGAGTTCGAGTCCAAGCGCATAAAGACGCTCCTCCAGGAGATCGCCGACCGAAACGAATTCGTACTTCAGGAGGCCATTGTGCAGGGGTTCGGCTTGTGCCGCGACTGCCGCGAAGGCAGATGAGAAGATGCCTTTCCCTGGCCTTGGTTCTGGCTTTCGCTAGCCTCGCCGGGGCGGCGCATGAAGACCGCCTCGCCCCCGGCGAGCGGCCGCCCCTCCTGCTCACCGTCCTCTACGACAACTATCCGTTCCGCCCGGGCCTGCGGACCGCCTGGGGCTTCTCCTGCCTCGTGGAGTTGGGGGAGGAGGTGATCCTGTTCGACACCGGGGGGAGCGCCGGGATCCTCCTCTCCAACATGCGGGCGCTGGGGATCGAGCCCGACCGGATCCAGAAGGTGGCCCTCTCCCACATCCACGGCGACCACGTGGGAGGGCTGCTTGGTTTCCTTGAGAAAAACAGCGCGGTCACCGTCTACCTCCCCGCCTCCTTCCCCGAGGGGTTCAAGGACCGGGTGCGATGCTGCGGCGCCCGGGTGGTGGAGGTGCGGGGCCCCATGGAGATCGGGGAGGGGGTTTACTCGACGGGCGAGATGGGGACCCGGATCAGGGAGCAGGCGCTGGTGGTGGAGAGTTCCGAGGGGTTGGTGGTGATCACTGGCTGTGCCCACCCCGGGATAGTGGAGGTGGTGCGGAGGGCGGTGGAGATCGGCGAGGAAAAAGTCCACCTGGTTGTGGGCGGCTTCCATATGGCGGGGATGCCCGAGGCCCGCGTTCGGGCCGTGGTTCAGGCCTTTCGTGAGCTCGGGGTGGCCCGAGTTGCCCCCTGCCACTGTTCCGGGGACCTGGCCCGCCGGCTGTTTCGGGAGGCCTGGGGCGGGGGTTTCCATCCGGCCGGCGTCGGCTGGTCCTTCGGGCTTCCTTCCGCGCCGTAAGGTTTCGGTCCCTCCCCGTAGGCCCGTTGGACAACCGTTTTTCCCCTGGGGTCTTGACGCGAAGGGGCCCCCTCGCTAGAATAAAAAAGAAATTGAGATTCTTTTTCGATCATGACGCTCGAACGCGTGCTCCGGGAACTGAACGGCGGGGAAGCCGTACCGGATTGGGTGCTGGCCCACCGGCTCGGCATCCCCCTGGGGCGCGTCCGGGACGCCTTGCTGATCCTCGCCGCCCACGGCTACGTGGAGGCGGTGGAGGCCGCGCCCGGGACGTGTGGGGGTTGTCCCCTGAAGGGACGGTGCGCCCACCAGCGCTGGCGGCTCAGGACCGGAGGGAGGGAAGGTGAAGAGGTTGTCCGAGTTGGCCCCCGGGGAGCGGGGGAGGGTGGTGCGGATCGTGGGAGGCGGGGCCCTCGCTGAGCGGCTCGCGGCCATGGGGGTGACGGTGGGGGCCACCGTGCAGGTCGTCCGCCGTGCCCCCCTGGGGGATCCGGTGGACTTCCGGGTCCGCGGTTACCACCTCTCCCTGCGCAAAAGCGAAGCCGAGCTGGTCTACGTGGAAGGAGAGGATGAGGGTGGTCCCCCTCACCGCCCTTGAGCCCGGCGAGCCGGCTTTGGTGCACGCCCTGGCCGGGGGACGGGGGGTGGCCCGCCGCCTGGCCGAGCTCGGCCTCGTCCCCGGGGCCACGGTGCGGGTCCTCTCGGCCGGCCGGGGTGGTCCGGTCCTGGTCGAGGTGCGAGGCAGCCGGATCGCCCTCGGCCGGGGAATGGCGGACAAGGTGCTCGTGAGGAGGTCTGCGTGATCGAGGTGGCCCTGATCGGGAACCCGAACGTGGGGAAGACGTCCCTGTTCAACGCCCTCACCGGGGGGCACTACCGCGTGGGGAACTGGCCCGGGGTGACGGTGGAACGGAAGGAGGGGAGGCGCCGCTTCCGGGGAAAGGAGCTCGTGTTCGTCGACCTCCCCGGCGTCTACAGCCTCACCGCCTACTCCCTGGACCAGCGGATCGCCCGGGACTACATCCTCTCCGGCCGCCCTCAGGCCATCGTGGACATCGTGGACGCCACCAACCTGGAGCGGAATCTCTACCTCACCCTGATGCTCGCCGAGCTCGAGCGGCCCATGGTGGTGGCCCTGAACAAGATCGACCTCGCCGGAAAGCAGGGGATCCGCATCGACGTGGGGAGGCTCTCCGAGCGGCTGGGGATCCCGGTGGTCCCCACGGTGGCCACTAAGGGCGAGGGGGTGGAGGAGCTCCTCGCGGCGGTGCTGGAGGCGGCGGACGAGGGGATCGTGCCCCGTCCCGTGGACTATGGCCCGGAGCTCGAGGCCGAGATCCGGCGGATGGAAGGGGAACTCGCCTCGGTGGTCAGCGGGGAGCTTTCCCGCTACCCCCTCCGCTGGCTCGCCATCCGGGCCCTGGAGGGGGACGAGGAGGTGCTGCGGCTCCTCGGGTCGCGGCGGGTCGTGGGTTTGGGGGTGGGGGATGGCGGCTGAACACAAAGGGCTTGCATTTGCCCAGCGGCGCTACGCCGTATGCGAGGAGATCGCCCGGGAGGTGGTGGTCCAGGAGGGACGGGCACCTCGCCTCACCGAGCTCCTCGACCGGGTGCTCCTTTCCCGCGTCCTGGGGATCCCCATCTTCCTCGGGATCATGTGGCTCGTGTTCCAGTTCTCCTTCAAGGCCTCCGAGCCCTTCATGGGCTGGATCGAGGCCGGCTTCTCCGCCCTGGGAGGGTGGCTTTCCCAGGCCATCCCCAGCCCCTGGTGGGCCTCCTTCCTCTCCGACGGGATCGTCGGGGGGCTCGGGTTCATCCTCACCTTCGTGCCCCCGATCTTCTTCCTGTTTTTGGCCATAGCGGTCCTGGAGGACTCGGGCTACCTGGCCCGGGTGGCCTTCCTGTGGGACCGGGTGATGACCCGGATCGGCCTCTCCGGGAAGTCGGTCATCCCCATGCTCCTCGGCTTCGGCTGCAACGTCCCGGCCATCATGGCGACGCGCACCATCGAAAACGAGCGGGACCGGCTGATCACCGTCCTGGTGAACCCCCTGATCTCCTGCTCGGCGCGGCTCCCGGTGTACGTGCTCCTCGCGGGGGCGTTCTTCCGGGAACGTGCCGGCACCGTGATCTTCGGCGTGTACCTCTTGGGGATCCTGCTCGCGGTGGGGATGTCGGTCGTCCTCCGCCGAACGGTGTTCAAGGGGAAGCCCGCGCCCCTGGTCATGGAGCTTTCCCCCTACAGCCTCCCCACCCTGAAGGGGCTCATCCTGCACACCTGGGGTCGGGGCAAGGTCTTCCTGAAGAAAGCGGGGACGATCCTCCTCCTGGGGGCGATCGTCGTCTGGGCCCTCTCGGCCCATCCGTGGGGAGGGGAGGTGGGTGACTCGTACCTTGGCCAGCTCGGAAAACTCCTCGCCCCGGCGTTTCGCCCCTTGGGGTTCGACTGGCGGGGCACGGTGGCCCTGATCTCTGGATTCATGGCCAAGGAGATCGTGGTGGGGACGTTCGGGGTCCTGTACGGGGTGGAGGGGGAGGAGGCGATCGGCCGGGCCCTGGCCGGGGCGATGACGCCGCTTTCCGCCTTCGCCTTCATGGCGTTCGTGCTCATCTACGTCCCGTGCCTCGCCACCATCGGGGCCATCCGGGCCGAGGCCGGGGGCAGGTGGGCGGCCTTCGCCGTGGCCTACGAGTTGGTCCTGGCCTACCTGGTGGCCCTCCTCATCGTGGGGGTCGGCCGCGCCCTGGGCGTGGGCTGAGGATCCCCCGGGAATTAAGCGCCCGGGAGCTGATGGAGTGGGTGCTTTTCGCCACACGGAGCAATGGAGGAGGTGGCGTGGCGGCAAAGCAATGGAAGTTTATTTAATGTGCCCCAATACAGCGCCAGGGCCCGGGGCTAGGCCAACTCTTTCCCCACAGGGTTTCCGATCGCAATTTGACTTGCCCCAGCGCTTTCCCTTCAGCTGGAACGGTGCCCTATGAGGGAGTAGCCGGGACCTATTCCGGTTCGGCTACGGCTCGTAGGTTCAGTACATGGAGCCCGGATGTACAGATCCACCCCGCAAAACCCCGGGGCAACTCGTTGAGATCGTCACTCCTTCGCTTCCCCGCCGAACACCGGCGGGTAGATGTACAGGTGGACCACCTCGTCGCCTTCTAGAAGCCGCGCCTCGTCCCCTCCGTTCCGCCAAACCCGCCGCCCCGTCCAATACCAGTCGATCGTCCCCTCGCCGACGCAAATCTCCGCCTTCCTGCCGGTGGCTACGGGCCCCGTGTGGACCCGCAGCACCCACCCCGGCGGGAGGAGCAGCTCGCGGGTGTAGCGGCCGAAATCCAGGGTCTGGGTCCGCGGGGGATCGCTGGTGAGCCTCCACCCCCGGGCGAGGTCGATGGGCGCTTCTCCCCGGTTGACGATGTACACCACCTCATCGTCACCCCAATGCTTCACCGCGGCGATGGCGAGGTCGGCACCGGAAAAACGATCGCATTCCCCCCACCAACCGCGCCTGTGGAGCGCGGCCTCGATCTGGGCGGCGATGAGCCACGGGGCGTACTTGATGTCGAAATGGTCCGGGGCCCAGGTATCCCGGACATCGGGGAAGTCCATCCTCGCCAGACCCAGCTCGACCAGGCGCGCGGAAAGGAGCGCCGATGGCGTTTGCTCGGGCACCAGAAACACATGGGCCAACACCCGGCCGTTGCGATCGCGCCGCTCGAGGCCCCTCTCGGGGTCCAGCTCCAGCCAGAGGGTTCGGGTGACCAGATCTTGGGCCCGCTCGAAAGCTTCATGCCCCAGACATCCCCCCGTCTCCAGCGCATCGACCCCCATGAGCCTTATCTCGACCCTCTCCCCCGCGAGCTCCACCACGAACGTGTCCCCATCGACCGCCCAAAGTCCCGTGGCTTCCAGCAGCGGGTCGGCGGCCGCGTTGCAGGCGATGCCGAGGGCAAGCGCCAGGAGAATCAGACCTTTCGCGATCCTCACGGTCCTCACCCCTTTTGCCCCTTTCGGAGGACATGGTAAGGTTTCGCGTGCCTTGCGACAACGGACCGCCGCAAGGGGCATCGTTGGTCTTCGGGCCCGTTCCCTCCCGGAGGCTGGGGAGGTCCCTGGGGATCAACAACATCCCGCCCAAGATCTGCTCCTATTCCTGCGTCTACTGCCAGCTGGGCCGCACGCCCCGGATGCGGGTGGAGCCGGGCGCTTTCTACCGGCCGGAGGAGGTCGTGCGGGCGGTGCGGGCCCGGGTGGCCGAGCTCCGGGCCCGGGGCGAACCGGTGGATTACCTCACCTTCGTCCCGGACGGGGAGCCTACCCTAGACGAGAACCTCGGCGAGGAGATCGAGGCCCTGGCGGATCTGGGCGTCCCCGTGGCCGTGATCACCAACGCCTCGCTGGTGTACCAGGAGGACGTGCGCGCGGCGCTCCTCTCGGCCGACTGGGTCTCCCTCAAGGTGGACGCGGCCACCGAGGCGGTATGGAAGCGCATCAACCGCCCCCACAAGGGCCTCTCCCTGGCGGCGATCCGCAGGGGAATATCGGAGTTCGCCCGGGAGTTCCGCGGGACGCTCGTGACCGAGACGATGATGGTCGCGGGGGTCAACGATGCCCCGGAGGAGGTCGCCGCCGTGGCGGCGTTCCTGGCGGGGATCGGGCCCGCGATCGCGTACATCTCCGTCCCCACCCGTCCCCCCGCGGAGCCCTGGGTCGAGCCGCCGGCGGAGGAGGCGCTCCTTCGGGCATATCAAATCTTCACCGAGCTCCTCCCCCGG
Source organism: Acetothermia bacterium UBA3574 (assembly GCA_002375935.1). Classification (GTDB taxonomy): domain Bacteria; phylum Bipolaricaulota; class Bipolaricaulia; order Bipolaricaulales; family Bipolaricaulaceae; genus DFNF01. The sequence continues at coordinate 7,597 of DFNF01000020.1, read as the reverse complement.
GCGGAGCTCCTCATCGGCTACGAGGGGGAGGCGTTCGCGGCGAGCGGGGATCCCGTGGCGGATATCCTCTCCATCTCCGCGGTCCACCCCCTGCGGGAAGATGCGCTGCGGGAACTGCTGGCCCGGGAGGGGGCCGACTGGTCGGTGGTGGAGCGGCTCCTTGGGGAGGGGAAGCTCGTGGAGCTCGCGTACCGGGGCCGCCGCTTCTATCTCCGGCGGCTTCCGGGCACCCCCTACGGTTAGCCCCGTCTTCGTGGAAAGCAGCGGGACGCTTTTCCCGAAACTCTCCCAGGCCGAGTACGCTAACTCGGATGAGACTTGAACAGGAGATTATTTACTGCCCCGATTGGGAGCATCCGGAGCCTCCTCCGAGCTGAAAGGAAGTTCGACGCGGCAGTGGACGCGAAGCTTGGCTGGCTTGAAAGCCGCATCGGCCGCCTCTCTCAAGCCCAGGATGACGGCCGCTTCAGCAGGGACTGGGTCCTCGCCGGCTGGCACCCCCTCCTCCCTTGTGCACTTTGCGGGATGCAATAGCCACATAGGTCCCGTCCCGGATGGGGAAGTGAACCCTTCGGCCCTCCTCTTGAAACCCGAAACGGCGGTAAAGGCGGAGGCCAGCCACATTGTCGGGATACACCCCGAGCTCGACCCGGAGGGGCCTCCAGTAACGGTCGGCCAGGTCCAGGGAGGCCTCCATCAGCTCTGTCCCGATCCCCTTTCTGTGATATCGGGGGTCCACGGCGATGAAAGCCCCGGCCACATAGGCCTGTCGGCCGGATAGACGCCGCAGGAGCACCACCCCAGCCACGGCTTCGGAGCTCCTCCGGTTCTCGGGCAGTTCCACCACCAGAGCGACGGTGTTTTGCGGCTCCCGGAACCACCTCCTTATCCGGCCAATCTGCAAGGAGGGTAGCTGCATCGTTCCCCGCAGCACTGTGGGATGCCTTATCCAGCGGTGTAGTTCGACAACGTCCTCATCACGCAGCGGTCTCACCTTCACCCTCATCCCTTCCGACCAAAGAGGCTTTAACGATCAAGCACGATTCCCTCCCCACCCCTATCATCTCGATCTTCTTCAGGATGAACTCGAGCTTTCCCCGGAAATGGCCCCGGAGCCCCTCGGGGAGCGCGGAGAGGAGTTCCCCTATCTCCCCGAGCTCCTTCTCTAGGAACCCGGCCTTCGCGGGGGAGCCGCCGATGTAGGGGATGATCACCTCCAGTACCTCGAGGTCGAACCCCTTCCCCCGGAGGTACTCCTTTACGAACCGGGGGGTGAAATGGATCCTGGGGAAGTCCCTGCCGGTGAGGAGCTCCAGCTCGCTCCGCAGCCTCATCAATTCCAGCCACAGCCACTGCTCCTCCGTCGCAGGGGGCTCGCAGGGCTCCAGCATCAGGAACGTCCCCCCGGGCTTCAGGACGCGTTTTATCTCGTCGAAGATTCGGTCGAGCTCCCCCTGGCCGGCGTGGTGGAGGACCCAGGCCACGGTGACCATGTCGAAGAAGTCGTCGTCGAAAGGGAGCGCGGCGATATCCCCCTTGAGGAGGTGGATCCCCTCTATCCCGAGCGTCCTCGCCCTCCGCTCTGCCAGTTCCAGGACCCTGTCGGTTATGTCCACCCCGTACAGCTCCGCCCTGCCCCCGGTCACCTCGTGGAGGGCGAGCAGGTCCAGGCCGCCGCCACACCCCAGGTCCAGGATCCTGCCGGTCACATAGCCGTAGCGATAGAAACGCCACTTCCTCCCTTCGACCTTTTCCCGCCACTCCTCGAGGCTCTCCTTTTCGAGGAGCCTTTCGGCGATCCGGCTGAACTCATCGATGATCGCTTCCTTGCCTGTTTTCAAACGCCTGTGGGCTGAAACGTCTTGCTGTGGGTGGAGCTTTCCCGCGCTCACATTTCCTCCTTCAGAGTCCCCCCGGAGGGGCACAAAGCCCAACCGGCAACCAGAGCCTTGCTCACCGAATGTGGTTCCAGGTCACCTCGGTGGTGACCGAAGCTATCCCGTGATTGCGGCGGTCTCTCAGGGTCCTGGGGACCGTCGGGGCACGCCCAGGCTCCGAAAACGAAGAAAGAATGCATCGACACGGCGGGCAACGTCCTGCGGAGCATCCTCTCCCCCTCCTTTGGTGTCACTTTTGGAAAAATCGTAACACAAAGGGCCGGCGCCGGCAATTCGGGGCGCTCCCACCGATGGCACGGTTGTGGCAGCAGTCGGGGCGGCTTATATTTGCATATGCACATTTCTGGGGAGGCAGCAGATGCCTTGGGGTGATGGAACCGGACCCCGATGGGGACGTGGTGGAGGAAAGGGACGTGGCCGTGGCCCGGGACGCGGGAGGGGAATGGGCCCTGGCAGGGCTGCGGGTCGTGGCATGGGCCGCGGTTGGGGCATGGGTTCGGGCTGGGGAAGCGGCCTGGGGTTCGCCGCGCTTCCCCAGGGAGCCCCCCCGGCCCTCACGGCCCCCAAGGTGGACCTCGAGAGGTGCGTGGGCTGCGGCGAGTGTGCCCGGGCCTGCCCATTCGGGGCCATCGAGATCCGCGACGGAAAAGCGGTGGTGAACGAGGTCATCTGCCGCGGCTGCCGGGCTTGCGCCTCCGCCTGCCCCACCGGGGCCATCTCTTAAGGGAGCGGTGCGGGTCCTGATTCTGTACGACAACCGGGCCCAGCCCCCCTTGCGGGAGGGCTGGGGCTTTTCCGCGCTGATCGAAATCCAGGGGAGGAAGATCCTCTTCGACGCCGGGGCGGATCGACTCCTCCTCGAGCACAACCTCCGGGCCCTGGGCCTCGATCTCTCGCGGCTCACCGACCTCTTCCTCTCCCACCCCCACTGTGACCACGTGGGCGGGCTCTCCTACGTCCTGGAGAACGCCCGGAGAGTGCGCGTCTGGGCACCGTGGGTCATGGAGGAGTACCTCCGGCCCCGGTCCAAGGCTGCCAAGGCGGAGCTCGTCCTCGTTAAGGGCCCGCGAAAGCTCGGCGAGGGCCTTTGGTCCACCGGGACCATGGGCCGCGGTGTGAAAGAACACGGCCTCGTGATCGCCACCCGAAAGGGTACCGTGCTGATCACCGGCTGCGCCCATCCGGGGATCGACCGCATGGCCCACCGGGCGGCCCAGATAGCCGGAGCTCCCATGTACGTCGTCCTCGGGGGCTTCCACCTGGAAGGCGCCTCGGAGGAGAAGCTTGCCCAGGTGATCCAAGGGTTGGTGGGGACCACTGAAGCAGTGTTCCCGGGGCACTGTACCGGAGAAGGACCGGCGAAAGCTGTCCTTGGTGCGGTCCCAGGGGGCGAGAGGCTCAGAGTGGGCTTCTCCCTGGAGCTCCCCTGAACGGGGACGGCCGTTCCGACCTGGCCGGGAACCCTGGGAACGTGGACCAAGTCCTGGACCTCCGGTGGGCTTCGCCTTAACCAGCCGGAAGAAGTGAGAGGAGAGAGGCCTGGGGGAGGCGTGCGACCCTTTCTCCACGCGCTCACCTTCACTGTGAGGACCCTGCTCATGGATCCCGGGACGCGCAGGGTGTTGAAGTCCCGGTCTTGGAAGGGCATCGCTGCGATTACGATTTGGTCTGGGATTATGTTGACCGGCGGACGGGGTTATCTTCCGGATAGAAAACCCCATGTCCCCGGCTCACCTGGCGAAAGTAATGCGCATTACCTTCACTGCTGGCGGTCAGGCGATGGAACAAGAGACTAGATGGACCACGGCATAGTGCCCCACCCCCGAGGCCGGACCTGGCGGCGGTGGGAGCAGCTGGAAAGTTCTGGGGACCCTAGAAACTGGAGCAGCCGAGGCTGGACACTACCCGGCAAGCCTCACGCCCCGTTGCCCGGCGCCCCCTTTTCCGCTAGCTTTAACACCGCCGTGGCCTACTTTCGTTGGAGCCGATACTTCTTGCCCACTTGGAAGGAGGAGCCCAAAGAGGCCGAGATCCCCTCCCACCGCATCATGCTGCGGGCTGGGCTCGCCAGAAAGGTCGCCTCGGGGATCTACGAGTTCCTGCCCCTGGGATGCCGCGCCTTGCGGAAGGTGGAACGCATCGTACGGGAGGAGCTGGAGGCCGTGGGGGCCCAAGAGGTGAAGCTCCCCACCCTGCACCCGGAGGAGCTGTGGCGCAGGACCGGCCGCTGGGAAGATTTCGGACCGGAACTATTTAAGCTCACCGATCGCAAGGGCCAGAGGTTCGCCCTGGCCCCCACCCACGAGGAGATCATAACCGAGCTTGCAGCCCGAGAAATCCACTCCTGGCGGGATCTCCCCCTGGTCCTGTATCAAATCACCGAGAAATTCCGAGACGAACCCCGGCCCCGGTTCGGGCTCCTGCGGACCCGGGAGTTCCTCATGAAGGACGCCTACAGCTTCCACTCCAGCTGGGACTCCTTGGAAGCCACCTATCAGGAGCTGGGCCGGGCCTACCGGCGCATCTTCGCCCGCTGCGGCCTCAACTTCCGCCTGGTGGAGGCCCCCACCGGGGTCATGGGGGGCAACGTGTCCCACGAGTTCCTGGCCCTGGCAGCCGTGGGGGAAGCCGAGATAGCCCTGTGCCAGTCCTGCGGCTACTCCGCCTGCCGGGAAATCGCCGCCCTCAAGCCGCTGCTTCCCCCGCCCGGGGAAGAGGCCCCGGCGGAGCTGGTGGCCACCCCCGGGGTGCGCACGGTGGAAGAGCTGGTCTCATTCCTCGGAATCAGCCCGGCCCAGGTGGTGAAGACCTTCCTCTACGTGGGCCGGAAAGGCCCCCTGGCGGTGCTGGTGCGCGGCGATCGGGAACTTGCGGAGGCGAAGCTCCTCCAGGCCGCGGGCGACCCCACCTTGCAGCGGGTGGACGATCCCCGAGAGGCAGAGGCACTCTCCGGGGCCCCGTTCGGCTTCCTCGGCCCCATTGGCCTTCCCTTCCCCGTCTGGGCCGATCAGTCCATCCAAGACATCCCGGCGGCGGTGGTGGGGGGGAACCGAGAGGGGTTCCACTACCTGGGGGCGAAGCCCGGGCGGGACTTCCAGGTAGAAAAGTACCTCGACTTGCACTGGGCTGGGCCCGGGGACCCCTGCGCCCGCTGCGGTGCCCCCTTGGAGATCAACCGGGGGATCGAGCTGGGGCAGATCTTTCAGCTGGGCACCAAGTACTCCCAGGCGCTGGGGGCCACGTTCCTGGACCCCGATGGGGAGGAAAAGCCCCTCGTCATGGGTTGCTATGGGATCGGGGTGTCTCGGCTCCTGGGGGCGGTGATCGAGCAGTGGCACGACGAGAAGGGCATCATATGGCCGCCAGAGGTGGCCCCGTTCCAGGTGTTGGTATCGGTATTGCGACCCGATGTGGAAGAACAAATGGCGCTGGGAGAAGAGATGGCGCAGGCCTTGGACAAAGCGGGCCTGGAAGTGTTGCTGGACGACCGGCTCCTCTCCCCCGGGGAGAAGTTCCACGATGCTAAATTGATCGGCATCCCGGTGTTGGCGATAGTGGGCCCCCGGGCCCTGGCCCGCGGACAACTGGAACTGGAGCGCCGGGTAGACGGTCACCGCCTCCTCTCCCCTTTGGAACCCGAAGCCGTGGTGAAGAAGGTGCAGCACCTGCTGCGGGGAGGCTGAGGAGGGAAGATGGGCTTCGAGTTCGAGCAGCGGGGCCGGCGGCGGGCCCTGGTAGAAGAGCTGCAGGCGCTGGGAATCAGCGATCCCAAGGTGTTGGCCGCCATGGCCCGGGTGCCCCGCCATCTGTTCGTCCCCCCAGAGCTCCGCCCCTACGCCTACGACGACCGCCCCTTGCCCATCGGCCACGGCCAGACCATCTCCCAGCCCTACATCGTTGCCCTGTCCACTCAAGCCCTGGCCCTCACCCCTCAAGACCGGGTGCTGGAAATCGGCACCGGCTCCGGCTACCAAACCGCGGTGTTGGCTGAATTGGCCGGGGAGGTGTTCACCGTGGAGCGGCTGCCGGAGCTCTCCCGCGAAGCCCAGAGGCGCCTGACCGCCTTGGGGTACCGGAACGTGAAGTTCAAGGTGGGGGATGGGACCAAGGGCTGGCCGGAGGAGGCGCCCTTCTCCGCCATCCTGGTCACCGCCGCCGCCCCCCAGGTGCCCCCCAGCTTGGTGGATCAGTTGGCGGAAGGCGGGCGGTTGGTCATCCCCTTGGGGGGACGAACTAGCCAGGACCTGTGGCTGCTCATCAAGCGGAAGGGGAGGCTGGAGCGGGAGTACCTGTGCCCCTGCACCTTCGTGCCCCTGATCGGAGAGGAGGGCTGGCGATGATAGACCTGCGGTCGGACACGGTGACCCTCCCCACCCCGGGGATGCGGGCGGCCATGGCCCGGGCAGAGGTGGGGGACGACGTTTACGGCGAGGACCCCACCACCCGGGCCCTGGAGGAGCGGGCAGCCCAACTCCTGGGCACCGAGGCGGCGTTGTTCGTGCCCTCAGGCACCATGGGGAACCAAATCGCCATCGCCTGCCACACCCGCCCTGGCCAGGAGGTGGTGGTGGAAGCCACTTCTCACATCTACAACGTGGAGCTGGGCACCATGGCCCGCTTCTCCGGGGTCCAGCCCCGGGTCCTGTGGGGGGAGCGGGGGGTGTTCACCGCCGAACAGCTGGCCGACGCCCTCCACCCCGACCTCTATTACCTGTCACCCGTGGGGCTGGTGTGCCTGGAGAACACCCACAATGCCGCCGGGGGCAGGGTCTGGCCGCTGGCCGAAGCGCGTAGGATCCTGGAACTGGCCCACGCCCGCGGGGTGCCAGTGCACCTGGACGGGGCCCGCATCTTCAACGCCCAGGTGGCCACCGGCCTCCCGGTCCGGGAGCTGGTGGCCGGCTTCGACTCGGTGATGTTTTGTCTGTCCAAGGGCCTGGGCTGTCCGGTGGGCTCCCTCCTCTGTGGTTCCCGGGAGCTGATCGCCGAGGCGCGGCGGGTGCGCAAGGCCCTGGGTGGGGGGATGCGGCAGACCGGGATGTTGGCCGCCGCCGGCCTCTACGCCCTGGAGTACCACATCGACCGCCTGGCGGAAGACCACACAAACGCCCGGCTGTTGGCCGAGGGGCTTTCCCAGCTCCCCGGGCTTCAGGTGTGGCCGCCGGAGACGAACATCGTGGTGTTCGAGATCGAGGAAGGGCCCTCCGCCCCGGAGCTGTGCGCCCGCCTGCGGGGGCGGGGGGTGTTGTGTTCCCCGGCTGCCGCCGGCACCCACCCCAGGAGAGTCCGCATGGTAACCCACCTGGGAATCTCCCGGGAGGACGTGGTGCGGACAGTTGACCTGGTGGCAGGGGAACTCCGCTCCCCCGGCGAGTAACCAACCCCCACCCCACGGCACCGCCCTGTCCTCGCTCCTCCCCCCAACGGGGCGTAGCCTGCACTACGAAGGGAGCGAGGGAAATGGCCTACAAGGCTTTGCTGCTGACATTGTTGCTGGGGGGGGGAGCTTGGGGGATGACCCTCCAGGTGAACTCCGGGGCCCAGCTGACGTTGGGCTCCTTCAGCCAACTCAACCAGTTCCTCGCCCTCACCAACCAGCTTATCCAGCATGTCAACCAGGATCCCATGGTGGAGGGGGAAGTCCCGCCCCTGGAGCCCCTGCGGCTGGGGGTGGGGTTCAGCGTGGGGGAGCTGGTGGG
>DFNF01000036.1:14462-15101 GCA_002375935.1 Acetothermia bacterium UBA3574 | reverse complement strand
TGGTGGGGGGGGTGGTGGGTAGCCTGGGGAGTGGGTTGTTTCAGGGGATTTCCGCCTTCACCACCACTGGTTTTTCCACCCTGGAGCCGGCCCAGCTCCCGGACACCGCCCGGGGCCTTCTTCTCCTGGGGATGCTGATCGGGGGGTGTGGCGGGTCCACCGCCGGGGGGCTCAAACTGTTCCGTCTTTTGGGCTTGCTTGCTTTGGTGCGCTGGCTCAATGTGCGGCTCCGGGTGCCCCGGGAGGCAGAGGTCCCCCTGCGGGCCCTGGGCATGAGCTTCACCCAGCCGGAAATTCTCCGCCTGGCCGCCTACGTGGTCCTGTATCTTGCGGTGCTGGCCGCGGCCACTTTCGCCCTGGCCGGTTGGGGTTACCCCCTGGCGGATGCCCTGTTTGAGGCCGCTTCCGCCCAGGGCACCGTGGGCCTGTCGGTGGGCATCGCCGCCCCCCAGGCCCCGTGGGGGGCGAAGCTCATCCTGATCCTGCTCATGTGGATGGGCCGGCTGGAGATACTCCCGGTGCTGCTCCTCGTCCGCCGGTGGCGGAGCCGGACCTCTTGAGCCCTGGGGAGCTTTGTGGAATCTCTTTCCTCCCGCTATACTTGCCCCTAGATTACCCCCAACTGGAAAGGGAAAGGAG
>DFNF01000036.1:13892-14144 GCA_002375935.1 Acetothermia bacterium UBA3574 | reverse complement strand
CCCCAACTGGAAAGGGAAAGGAGGAGAAGGTTTGTTGCTCTCAATGAAAGAGCTTTTGGAGTGCGGGGTCCACTTCGGGCACCGAACCAGGAAGTGGAACCCCAAGATGGCCCGCTATATCTATACCGAGCGTAAGGGCATCCACATCATCGACCTGGGCAAGACGTTGGAGCTGTTCGAGCGGGCCTATGAGTTCGTGAAGCAGCAGGCGGCCCAAGGCAGTGAGATCCTGTTCGTGGGCACCAAGAAGCA
>DFNF01000036.1:3044-13560 GCA_002375935.1 Acetothermia bacterium UBA3574 | reverse complement strand
GGCACCAAGAAGCAGGTGCAGGCAACCATCGAGGAGGAAGCCCGCCGGTGTGGTGCCCATTGGGTGAACCGCCGCTGGCTGGGGGGCACCCTGACCAACTTCGACACCATCCGCCGCCGGGTGCTCTACATGCTCGACCTGGAGAGGAAATTCGAGGAAGGGGTCATGGATCGCCTCCCCCTCAAGGAGCGCATCAAGCTGGAGAAAAAACTCAACAAGTTGCGCCGGAACCTGGATGGCCTGCGGGAGATGACCAAGCTGCCCGGCGTGGTGTACGTGGTGGACCCCACGGTGGAAGTCCACGCGGTGCGGGAGGCGAACATCCTGGGCATCCCCATCGTGGCCATCTGTGACACCAACTGCGACCCGGACCTCATCGACTATCCCATCCCCGGCAACGACGACGCCATCAAGGCCACCCGCCTCATCACCTCCCGGATTGCAGATGCAGTGTTGGAGGGGCGCGAGGGCCTCCAGACCGCCGCCCCGCCTGCCCAGGAGGAGGAAGAGGCCGAGGAGCCTGCCCCGGTGAGCATGGACGAGATCCCCCTGGATGAAACCGAACTGGAAGAGCACTACGAGGAGATGCTGGAGGAGCTCATCGAGGAGGAGGAGAAGGAGGTCTGATGGAGATCACCCTGGAGCTGATCAAGCAGCTGAGGGCGGAGACCGGGGTGGGGATCATGGACTGCAAGGCTGCTTTGGCCAAGGCGCAGGGAGATTTGGAGAAGGCGAAGCAGATACTGCGCACCGAGGGCAAGGAGTTCCTGGCCCACGGGGGGCGGGAGGCCAAGGAGGGCCGGGTGGAGGCCTACATCCACCACTCCGGTAAGGTGGGGGTGTTGCTGGAGGTGAACACCAACACCGATTTCGCGGCGAACTCCCAAGACTTCAGGGAGTTCGTAAAGAACCTGGCCATGCACATCGCGGCCGCCAAGCCCCGTTGGATCTCCCCGGAGGACGTGCCCGAGGAGGTGCTTGAGCAGGAGCGTGAGATCCTGCGCCAGCAAGCTGAGAAGGAAGGCAAACCTCCGCACATAGTTGAGAGGATCGTGGAAGGCAGGCTCAACAAGTTCTTCGAGGAAAACTGCCTGCTCCGCCAGCCCTATGTGCGGGATCACTCGGGCAAGACCAGGGTGGAGGACTTGGTGGCGGATCTCGGGGCCAAGCTGGGCGAGTCGGTGATCATCCGCCGGTTTGTGCGGTTCGAGGTAGGGGAGGAGTGAAGGGGACCTTAGAGTGGCAGCGGGCAGTATACAAGCTCTCGGGAGAGCTGCTGGCGGGTGAGGCGGGCCCCTTGTCGGAACGGGGCCTTCTTTTTTTCGCCCGCGAGATCAAAACCACCTGGGAGGCGGGGGTGGAGTTGGCGGTGGTCCCGGGCGGGGGCAACTTGATCCGGGGGGCGGACCTCGCCTTCCTCCCCCCCACCGCCGGGCACGCCATGGGGATGCTGGCCACGCTGATAAATGGGGTGGCGTTGCGGGAGGCGCTGGCCAACCTCGGGGTGCCCACCCTGCTCATGTCCGCCGTGCCTTGGCCGGGGGTGGCCGGGCCCATCGACCCCTGGCAGGCACGCACTGCCCTGGCCGCCCGGCAGGTGGTGATCCTGGCAGGGGGCACCGGGAGTCCATTTGTCACCACCGATACCGCGGCGGTTATCCGGGCGCTGGCCCTGGGCGCGGAGGGGGTGCTCAAGGGCTCCAAGGTGGACGGGGTGTACTCGGCGGATCCGACCCGGGATCCCACCGCCAAGCCCATCCCCCAGCTCACCCCCAGCGAGTACCTGAGCCGGGGGCTGCGGGTGTTGGATCAGGCTGCGGTGGCCCTGGCTGGGGAGCACGGGTTGCCCATCCGGGTGTTTCGCGCCGACCAGCCCGGGGCCCTGCTGGCTGCCCTGCAGGGGGAAAGAGGATCGCTGATCGCTTGACCCTCTGGCAACGGGGCTGTGGGTGGCCAGGGCCGATTTCAGCTATAAGTGCCGCAGCCGGCCGGGGCGGAAGGAAGGCCCGCCCGGGATACTCGCAAAGGGAAAGGGCTTCCTTGGGGCCAGGGCTGCTTTAGATCGCTAGGCAGTTACAGCCCGCAGGGACTGCCGGCCGGGGAACGCTTGTTCGGGGGAAAGCCGCTGGCCGAAACGTTCCTTGCTGGGCCCTGGCCTCCTTGCCCGAACTCAAAAGCTCTCCGGCCAAGTGCCCTCCGGGCAGGCCTGCTTTCTCAAGATCGCCCCTCCCGTGGACCACCGGGTCACTCGCGCCCCTCCCAGGGGCCTGAGCGGCAAGCTGCCTCGCTAGAGAAGCTGGTTCAGAGCTGGGGAACCAGGGCGGCCAGCAGCCGGGACAGCTCCGCTGCCTTGCGGCGGGTGGTCTCCATCACCTCTTCGTGGGACAGGGGCTGGCCGGAGAGGCCGGCGGCGTAGTTGGTGACGCAGGAGATGCCCAGCACCCGCATCCCAGCGTGGCGGGCGGCGATCACCTCGGGCACGGTGGACATCCCCACCAGGTCCGCCCCGAGGGTCTTGAAGGCCCGGATCTCGGCCGGGGTCTCATAGGATGGCCCCATGGTGGCCACGTAAACCCCCTCCTTGAGCTCGATCCCCAGCTGCTCCCCCACCCGCCGGGCCAGGGCCCGCAGCTCCGGGTCGTAGGCGGCGGTCATGTCCGGGAACCGTGGCCCCAGCCGGTCCAAGTTGGGTCCTCGCAAGGGGTTCCCCCCCAGCATGTTGATGTGGTCGGTGATGAGCACCAGGTCCCCGGGGTGGAACCCATCGGCGATCCCCCCGGAGGCGTTGGTGATCACCAGCGTCTTCACCCCCAGCAGGGCATAGGCCCGCACCGGGATCACCACTTCGAAGAGGTCATAGCCCTCGTAGAAGTGGATGCGCCCCCGCTGAACCAGCACCTCGCGCTCCCCCACCTTCCCCACCTCCACCTGTCCGGAGTGGCCGGCCACCGTGGGGCGGGGGAAGCCGGGGATGTCCTGGAACGAAAGGGTTTTCTTGGCTGCCAACGGGAGGACCTCGGACAAGCCCGAGCCCAGTACTACTGCCAGCTGGGGCCTGCCCAGCTCGGCGAGCACCCCGGCTGCCCGTTCGATCCGCTCCAGTGAGTTCATGTCTCCTCCTTGAAAGCAGCATGGATCATCGCGGAGCAGAGAAGGTTATACACCATTTCCCCGGCTACAGCTTGCCCGTCACCCCTGCGGCAGAATGAGTTTCCAGGGGGCTCAACCTTGGCTTGGGGAAAGGAGGCGTTCCAGCTCGGCAAGCCCTCGCCTGAGTTCTCCTTCGGTGAGGGGGCCAAGCGGCGTGGGGATTTCGCTGATGCGTTTGGGGATGCGCAGGGCGGGCAGGGAAAAGCCCTCCCTCACCTTGAACTCGTATTTGCGGCGGAGGATGTCCTCGCCCAAGGCCAGCAAGGCCTCTTCATCCCAGGGCTCTCCCAATGCGGACAAACAGCGGCCACAGGTAGGCAGGTCATAGAGGCCCCGCGCGAAGAAGCAGATCACCAGCGACGCGAGCACCTGCCGACGCGCCTCCTCGGAGAACAGGGTCCGGGCCAGTTCCTCCGGGGCCCTCTTCCTCCCGGCGCGCAGGTCTTGCTGATCGCAAGAGTAACCAGCGGAATCCAAGTGCGAATGCCTGGCCCCGGAAAGCAGGGTGAGGTAGGCCCCGGGGCCGGTGTGATAGCCGGCCATCTCGTTCCCGCCGAAGGCCAGGGCGAACTCCTCCCCCCCGTAGCGCTGGGCTGCCCGGTCCACTCCCTGGGCGAGGAGGTCGTAGAACTCCCCTTGGCGCTCGGCAATCCGCCGCACCATCTCGATGTACACCGGGTAGTGGCCCCAGCGGGGCAGGAGGCCCCCGGTCTCCCGCTCGCCGACAAGCCCTCGCTGGAAGGCCTCGGTGACCCAGGCCAGTACCACCCCGCAGCTCATGGCATCCAAACCGAGGTGCTCCACCACGTCCATGAGCTTGAGGTAGCCCTCCGGGTCCTCCCCACCGAGCATGGTGCCCAGGGAATAGATGGGCTCGTAATCGTAGGACACGAAGGTGGTCTTGTAGAAGTAGGGTTCGGCCGGGTAGGGTTCCCGCAGGGCAGCCAGGTGGATGCAGGCCACCGGGCAGCCGGCGCAGGCCAGCCTTCGGCCCAGGTAACGCTCCGCCAGAAATTCCCCGGTGAACGGGGGTTCGCCCACGTACCTGCCGGCGGCGAGGTTGCGGACCGGCAAGGCCCCGATGGCGTTCAAGGGACGAACGTTCTGCGGGGTCCCCAAGTCGTGGTACTTTTTGAGGAGTTCCGAGCCCACCGCCTTGTCGAACAGTTCCTTGTACAGCCGGTTGTAATTGGCCCGGTTGGCCACCGGGATCCGGCCCCGGCCGGCGATTACCACCGCCTTCAGGTTCTTGCTTCCCAGCACTGCTCCCAGGCCCAACCGTCCGAAGTGGCGGTAGCTCTCCGCCACCACGTTGGCGTATGTGACCAGGTTCTCCCCCGCCCGTCCAATTCGCAGAATGGTCCGCAGTCCCGCACCCCCTTCCCGTTCCCGGATGATGCGGCCCACGGTGAAGGAGGAAGAGAGCCCCCACAGGGCCCGGGCGTCACGGAAAGCCACCCCCGCCTCTGTGATCACCAGGTACACCGGCAGCTCGCTTCGGCCCTGGATGACAATCGCCCCGTAGCCGGCGAGCCGGATGGCCAGCGCGGACCTACCTCCACAGTGGGACTCCCCCAAGTTCCCGGTGTGGGGGGACTTGAACAGGGCCACCGTCTTTGAGGCCAGGGGGAAGAGGGCGGTGAGCGGACCGACGGCGAACACGATTGGATTCTCCGGGGCGAGAGGTTCTACCCCCTTCGGGCAGCGCTCGTGAAGGAGCTCGATCCCAACACCCGTCCCACCCAGGCGGTCACGGAAGAGCTCTGGCCGCTCCTCCAGCCAAAATCGATGGCGCGAGAGGTCCACGAACAACACGCGGGCCAGGCCCCTATCCACCGGCCACCTCCTGGAAGGCCAGGACCCCATGGGGACAGAAGCTAGCACACAGGCCGCAGTGAACGCAGATCACCGGCTTCCCTCGCTCCTCGTCCCAGAACACGGCCCCGATGGGGCAAGCTTGCACACACATCCCACAGCCGATGCACTTTTCCAGATCCACCCGGACGCCCACCCCGGCCTTCCGGATGGCCCCCACTGGGCAGGCGGCGGCGCACGGCGGGTCCGAACAGGCCCGGCAGACCACCACCACGAACCCCCGCTCCATGCCCCCCACGGAGCGGACGGCGATGGCCGAGCGCGCCACCCCCCCTTCTCCGAATCGACGCGAGCAGGCGAACGCACAGAGCAAACAGTCCACACACCGTTCCACGTCCACCACCGAAAGGCGCCCTGGCATCTAGATGACCTCTCCTAACAAGTTGAGCCAATCGAGCAGGAGCCTGGGCAGGAGGAAATTGCGGCGCACGTGTTCCCGGCCGGCTTGCCCCAACTCTGCCCGCAGGTCCGCCTGCCGCAGGAGCGAGAACACCCGCCCGGCAGCCGTCTCGTAGTCCCCGGGCTCCACCAGGAAACCCGTGTGGCCGTCCTTGATCTGGAGAGGGATCCCACCGACACAGGTCCCCACCACCGGCGTCCCCTTCCACAGGGCCTCGGACACGGTGAGCCCGAATCCCTCCCGGAGGGATAACTGCAGCACCACCGCCGCGCTCCGCTGGAGTGCGTTCACCAAAAGCTCGTCGGTGGCGGTGATGAGATGGACGTCGGGCAGCGCCCCGGCTTGGGCCTCAACCTCCCGGAAGATCTCCGGGCCCTCGGGGTCGTCGGCGGCCATGTTCCCCAGCATCACCAGCCGGCAGTCCACCTGCTCCTTGACCCGGCGAAACACCTCCAGCACCCCGCGGGGGTCCTTCCACTTGTCGAATCGGGACACCTGGACCAGCAAGGGTTTGTCCAGGGGGATCCCGTACTGGGCCAGCTTGGCTGCCGTCTCCTCCTCCCCTAGTTCCCGATTGATGGGGGAGAATGGGTCGATGGCCGGGGGGATGAGGTGGGTGGGGAGGGCTAGATCGGGCTTGCGAAACGCCTCGGAGGACACCACTCCGGCGTCGTAGCGCAGCACCAGGGGCTTCAGGAGTTCCCACGCCTGGGGGGCGGGACTGGAGAGGTCGATGTGGCAGCGCCAGATCCAGGGGGTTTCCTTTTGTACGTAGCGGATCAGAGGGAGGGGCTGGGGATCGTGCACCACCACCACATCGTGGAAGATGGGGGTGTGGCGGGCGAAGAATTCGTTTATCTCATGGTAAAGCCGGATATCATCTTCCTGGAACTCCACCTCTTCCCCCTGGAGGGCGTTGTGCAGACCCTTTGTGATCCTGAATAGCTCCGGGGTGCCATAGAGGAGGGACCAATCGGCATCCAAGCCCAGGTCGGTCATCAGGGGCAGCAGGCTCCGCAGCATCCCGGCCACCCCCCCGCCGTGGAAGGTGGAGCTTACGTGTAGCACCCGCAGGCCGAGGAGTGGTCGGGCGGCGGCCACGATCTCGGCTACCGTCTCTTCCCCGATTAAAGGCAGATAGCGTTCGATTCCCATCTCGTTCAACCAGTCCTCCTTTGCCATCTCTGTCTCAAAGCCGCTCGGGGCTCGGATTTATCGCCCAAGGTGACGCCCGGGGAGAGCGATCACCCTTTGAGGGCACCCGCCAGGATACCGCGGACGAAGTACCGCTGCAGGGAGAAGAATACTATCATGGGGACGACCATGGACACGAAGGCGGCCGCGGTCAACAGGTGCCAGTCTTGTCCCCGCGAGCCGGCCAGCAAGGCGAGCTTCAGGGTGAGGGGGGCCACGTTGGAGTACCCCCCCAGGTACACCAGCGCCACCAACAAGTCGTTCCACACCCACAGGAACTGGAAGATCGCCACCGAGGCTAGGACCGGAACGGACAGGGGCAAAAGCAGCTTGGTGAAAGCGGTGAAGTGTGAGGCCCCATCGATCACCGCCGACTCGAATAGCTCCCTGGGCAGGGCCCCGAAGAAGTTGCGCAGGAGATAGATCATCAGGGGAAGGCCATAGCCGGTGTGGGCGAGCCACACTGCGGGAAAGGTCCCGGAGAGCCCCAGCACCCGGAACATCCTCAGCACCGGGATCAGGGTCATCTGCAGGGGGATCACGATCATCCCCACCACCGCCATCAAAAGCACTTGCCGACCAGAGAAGTTCATCCACGCCAAGGCATAGGCAGCCAGGGAAGCTATCGTCAAGGGGATCAGGGTGGAGGGGATGGTGATGAGGAAGCTGTTGAGAAAAGCTCTCCCCAATCCCTCTTGGAACAGCACTCGCTGGTAATTGGCCAACGTATACTGAGTGGGGTCAAATGGTCGCCTGAGCACCGTCCACCACCCGCTGGCGATCAACTCCTGCTTCGGCCGGAAGGAGCTCACCAAAAGCCCCACCGAGGGGGTAAGCCAGACTAACGCCACCCCGATCACCACTAGATGTACCATCAGTCGCTTGAACCAAGCCTGCTTTCTCATCGCAGGGCCTCCTGGGCCCGGAACCGCCGGACGTTGATCACCACAAAGGGGATGATGGCCAAAAGCAGGATCACCGCGATAGCGCTGGCCAGGCCGTAGTTCTGGTAGGAGTACATCTCCTTGTACATGCGGTTGGCCACCACTTCGGTGTCGAAGCTGCCGTTGGTCATCACGTACACGATGTCGAACACCTTGAGCACGAATACCACCATGGTGGTGGTGACCACCGCGATGGTGGACTTGAGGAAGGGGATGGTGATGTGGAGGAACACCTGCCACTCGTTGGCCCCGTCTATCCGAGCAGCCTCCAGCATCTCTTTGGGGATGCCCTTGTAGGCGGCGGAGAAGATCACCATGCAAAAGCCGGTCCACATCCAAATTCCCACCGCAATCAACGCCAGGTTGTTGATCCAAGGGCGCTGGATGAGCCAGCCGATCGGTTCTCCCCCCAAGGCCACCACGATGGCGTTCAGGAGTCCGATCTGGTTGGCGTAGGCGGGTCGGAAAGAGTACATGAACTTCCAGATGATCCCGGCCGCCACCGAGGAGATGGCCATGGGTAGAAACACGATGGACTTGATGACCACCTCATATCGCACGCGATCCAGCAGCACTGCCAGTGCCAACCCCACCCCCACCGTAAACGCGGTAAACACCACCAACCACAGGAGGTTGTTGCGGAAAGCTATGAGCATGGAACGCGAAGTAAAAGCTTGCAAATAATTCTGGAAACCCACGAACGTCTCCGACCTGGGGCCGAAGAAGCTGAGGTAAACGGTGCTCAGGGTGGGGAGGATGAGGAAAGAGGACAGCATGAGGAGGGCGGGCAGCAAATACAACCAGGGCGTTGCCTTGCCGGTACGCATGTCTTATGTCCGTGGTGAGAAATGTGCGGGGGCAGGGAGACCCTGCCCCCGCGTCTCAGCTTCCCCCCTATTGCCCGTAAGCCTGTTGAGCTGCCTCTTCGATGTTAGCCAGGACCTGATCCAGGGGCACCCCGGACACATAGTCCAGCACCCCCTCCCAGAAGGCGCCGGCCCCCACCGCCGCCGGCATGAGGTCGGAGCCGTCGAACCGGAAGATCTGCGCTCCCTTGAGGATCTCCGCTGCCTGGGCGGTCAGGGCGTCGGGATAGATGGCTGGGTCCACGTTGACGTTGATGGCCAGCTTCCCCAGGGCTCCGCACCAAATGGCCTGGGCTTCGGCCGACCCCAAGTAGCTGAGGAAGGCCTGGATCTCCGGGGTGTCGCGGAAGGCGGAGATCAAATCCCCAGCTCCCAGGAGGGGAGTGCCCCAGCGAGGATCGATGGGTGGAAACACGAAGAAGCTGACGTCGCGGTCCAATTCAAGTTCCGGATGGCAGTTGGCGATGAAGGACTTGATGAAGGTGGCCTGGCGATGGAGGTAGGCCCCGGGGGGGGCATCCCACAGCACGCAGGGGGAGTCCCCGAAGTTGATGGACAGCGCCCCGGTGGTGCCGCCATACACGTAGGCTTCGTTTTTCACTATGGCCCCGAACAGCTCGAACGCCCTCTTCACGGCCGGATGGGTCCAGGGGATCTCGTGGGCCACCCACGCATCGTAGAGCTCAGGCCCGGCGGTGCGGAGCATGATGTCCTCGATCCAGTCGGTGCCTGGCCAGCCGGAGGCCGCCCCGGACTCCAGGCCCACCGCCCACGGCACCTTGCCCCGGGCCGCCAGGACCTCGGTGATGTACATCAACTCGACCCAGGAATCGGCCGGGGCCAAACCTTCGGCGTAGAGGGCATCCGGGTTATACCAGACCAGGGACTTGAGGTCGGCGGAGATGAAGATCCCGTAGACATGGTCGCCCACGGTGGCCAGATCCACGAACGCCTGGGGGAACTGGGTCAAGTCAACGAATCCCTCCACCGGGACCAGTGCCCCTCGGGCTACGAACTCGGCCATCTGGCCGGGGTTGGGCATGGCCGCCACGTCCGGTGGGTTGCCGCCTTCGAGCCGGGCCACCAGGATCTGGGGCAGGTCCCGCCCCACGCTCTCGATCCGCACCTCGATGCCGGTGGAAGCTACGAAGTTGTCCACCACCTGTTGGAAGGCATCGAGCTCGGTTCCGCTCCAGAGCACCATCACCGAGATGGGCTCTTGGGCGGCCACCCCCGCGGAAATCGCCACTGCCAACGCCAACACTCCTACAAACTTCCGCATTTCCAACCTCCTTTTTGTGCTTCGAAGGCGCCGCTTTTGGGGAAGAGCCTACTTTCGGCTATCACCCCCTTTCCGGTCCAGCAGGTGGTCCGGATGTTTTATGAGCTGCCGGCGGGCTGCCAGAGCGGCCCCGAGGGCCACCCCGAACTCGCCGGACTTGGCCAACCCCACCCGGGGTGAGGTGGGGAGTTCCCCCCGCAGGGAAGCCCGCAGGTGGTGCTGGAAATGGTGCATGAATTTGTCCGCAAGCTTTCCCAAGCACCCGGCCTCCACGATCACCCGGTGGGGGTCCACCAAGATGACCGCGGGAAGGACCCGTTCCACCAACCGCTTCGCCAGGTGCACTGCCCGCTGGTTGGGCGGCAGGTCTGCCAGTTCCTCGGCCGGCACGAACGCCCGATACAGTCCACCCCCGTTTCCGTGGGCCCCCCAATAAGGCTCCCCTTGGATCAGGACGCTGGCCCCAAACCGCACGTCCCCTACCAACCCGGGTCTCAGCGCCAAAAAGAGCAAGATCTCCTCCCCCCACCCCCCGGTTTCCCCTTCGGCCAAGGCCATGAGGTGCACGTCGTGGCTCACGTAGACCAGGGTTTGAAGCTCCCGGGCCAGCATCTCCTGGGCCGGCACCCGCAGCCAGGTGGGCAGGGTGGGCCCCAGCACGCTCACCTCCCCCCGGACCACCGGGCCGGGGACCCCGATTCCCACTGCGGCCACCTTGTGCCAGGGATAGCCCAGGCCTTCCGTCCAGCCTGAGAGTTCCTCGGCCAAGCTGGCCAATGTGGCGGCGGGGGGGGGGGGGGGAGGG
>DFNF01000036.1:2544-2739 GCA_002375935.1 Acetothermia bacterium UBA3574 | reverse complement strand
AGCTGGCCAATGTGGCGGCGGGGTGGTGAGGGGTAGTGGTGAGGCGGAACCGATGTTGGGCGATGGGAGTGCCGAGCAGGTCTGAGAGCAGCAGGTTCACCCAGGGGAGTTCCAGGTCCACCCCGGCGATCAACCTGGCCTGGGGGTGGAGGGAATAGGCCATGGCGGGGCGGCCGCCCCGGGGGGGGCGGGGGG
>DFNF01000036.1:0-2228 GCA_002375935.1 Acetothermia bacterium UBA3574 | reverse complement strand
CGGCCGCCCAGGGAGGGGCGGGGGCCCACTTCCCGGACCAGGCCGGTGTGGGTGAGGGTGCGCAGGGCGCGTTCCACGGTGGGGCGGGACAGTCCCAGGGCAGAGGTGAGTTCTCCCCGGGTGGCCTCACCGCGGGCGAGCAAGGTTTGCAGGACTGCCCCCTCCGACTTGCGGCGCATGTTTTGCCAAATACTTCCAAAAACAATATAGCATTTTGGGGGGAGAAAGTCAACCGCCCCTAGTGCACCCCACCCCAGCAGGATACACTCCCCCACGTGAAGGTCTTCATCCATACCCTGGGCTGCCGGGTCAACCAGTACGAATCCCGCCTCATGCAGGAAGCCCTCGCCTCCCTCCCCGGGGAGGGGGAGTTGCACGTGGTCAACACCTGCAGCGTCACCGCCCTGGCCGACCGCAAAGGGAGAAAACTGGTGCGCCAGCTCAAGCGGGAACACCCCGGCGCGGTGGTGGTGGCGGTGGGCTGCCAAGGGGAGGCCGCCCGGGACGAACTCCTGGCCGCGGGGGCAGACTTGGTCCTGGGAAACCGGGACAAGGCCAGGATCGGGGAGTTGGTGGCCGCCTTCTTGCAGGGAAACCCGGTACCACAAGGGGACTGGCTCCCCCTGGCCTGCGAGCGGATCCGAAACTTCCCCCGCTCCCGGGCCTTGCTCAAAGTCCAAGACGGTTGCACCGTGGGGTGCAGCTTCTGCCGCACCTGGCAGGTGCGGGGGCCGCTGCGGAGCAAGCCCCCCCACGTGGCCCGGGAGGAGGCCGCCACCCTGGCCCACTACCACCGGGAGATCGTGCTGGTGGGGATAAACCTCGCGCAGTACGGCCTGGACCTGCCAGAGCGCCCCTCCCTGGTGGACCTGTTGCGGGAGCTGTTGCGCGTCCCCGGGGTGCGCTATCGGCTAACCTCCCTCAACCCCGACGGGGTGACGGAGGAGTTGGTGGAGCTGTTTGCCCACCAGCCCCGGCTCTGTCCCTACTTCCACCTCCCCCTCCAGTCCGGCGACGCGGGGGTGCTGCGGGCCATGGGGCGGCCCTACACCCCTGAGGAGTACCGGGAGCGGGCCCAGTGGCTCCTCACTCGGGTGCCCAAGGCCACTTTGGGGGCGGACGTGCTGGTGGGATTCCCCGGGGAGGACGAGCGGGCCTTCGCCCGCACGGTGAGCCTGCTTGAGGAGTTCACCCCCCTGAACGTGCACATCTTCCGCTATTCCTCCCGGCCGGGCACCCGGGCGGCCCAGCTCCCCCGTCAGGTGCCCCCGGAGGTGCAGGCCAACCGGGCTGCCGAGCTGGCCCGCCTGGCCTCCGACTGGGCCCAGCGGGCCGCCAGTCGCTTCCTGGGCACCACCCTGCAGGTGCTCCTGGAGCGGCAGGAAGACGGCCGCTGGCAGGGGCACGCGGAGAATTACTTGTTGGTGGAATTGACCTCCCCCGGGGGGGAAAGGGGTACAATTGTACCCGTCCTCGTCCGCCAACTTTCAGGGGGACGAGGGTTGGGGGTGATCGCAAATAGCCAAAAAAACTTGTGAGATCAAGCTTGGGGACCACGCCACCGTGGTGGGGGTCCTGGGCCAATATAACCGCAACCTGCGGGAGATCAGCCGGGCCTTCTCCGGGACCAGGATCGTGGCCCGGGGTGGCCGGGTGCACATAGAAGGCGACGAGGAGGAAGTGGCCCAGCTCCAGCGCCTGTTCGGGAAGCTGGTGGAGGTGGTACGGGGAGACCACGTGGTGACCCCGGAGGAGGTGCGGTACCTGATCGCTCAGGTGCGGGAAGGGGAGAACCTGGAGGGTTTGCTGACCGACGTGGTGCAGGTCACCCACTGGGGGGAGACCATCCGCCCCAAGACCGCCGGTCAGCGGCGCTATGTGGCCGCCATCCACCAGCACGACGTGGTGTTCGCCATCGGCCCTGCCGGGACGGGCAAGACTTACCTGGCGGTGGCGGTGGCCCTGGGTTACCTCAAGCGGGGGGAGGTGAAGCGCATCGTGCTCACCCGCCCGGCGGTGGAGGCGGGGGAGGAGCTGGGGTTCCTCCCGGGGGACATCATGCAGAAGGTGAACCCGTACCTGCGGCCCCTGTACGATGCCATCTACGACATGATCCCGGTTTCCGAGTTCGAGAAATACCTCACCACCGGGCGGGTGGAGATCGCCCCCCTGGCCTTCATGCGCGGCCGCACCCTGAACCACGCCTTCGTGATCCTGGACGAGGCCCA
>DFNF01000022.1 GCA_002375935.1 Acetothermia bacterium UBA3574 | reverse complement strand
GGGGGGCAGGTGCTGGTGTTCGTGGCCACCCGCAGGTCCACCCAGGCGGCGGCCCGCCGTTTGGGCCGCCCGGTGCGGGCCCTGCTTTCCCCCCAGGAGGCGGCGGCGCTGGAAAAACTGGCCCAAACTGCGGAGCGGGTGCTAGAAGAGTCCACCCCGGTGTGCCGGGACTTGGCCGCCTGCTTGGTCAACGGGGTAGCCTTCCACCACGCGGGGCTACACCCTGCCCAGCGGCGACTCGTGGAGCAGGCATTTCGGGAGGGGGTCCTGAAAGCCGTCTGCACCACCACCACCCTGGCCGCAGGGGTCAACCTGCCCGCCAGGCGGGTCATCATCCGCGACCTCCGCCGTTACTACCCCGGGCTGGGGGCGGGGTGGATCCCCACCCTGGAGTTCCACCAGATGGCCGGCCGGGCCGGCAGGCCGGGCCTGGACCCCTACGGGGAGGCAGTGGTGATCGCCAAAGGAGAAGCAGAGAAGGAGGAACTCTTGACCCGTTACCTCCTCGCCCCCCCGGAGAAAATCACCTCCCAGCTCGCCCGGTCCGGGAACCTGCCGGCCTACTTGCTGGGGGCGATCGTGGCCGGCTACGCGCACTCCCTCCCCCAGGTGGTGGAGTTCTTCTCCCGCACCCTGCTCGCCCGCCAGTACGGCCTGGAGGAGCTGCGGGGGGCGTTGGGGAAATCCCTGGAATTCTTGCTGGCGGAGGAGCTGGTGCGTTCCTGGCAGGGGGGGCTTTATCCCACCCCGTTTGGGGAGCTGGTGGCCAAGCTTTACATCCACCCCCTGTCGGGGGTGGTATTGCGGGCGGGGCTCCGGCAGGCAGCCGGGAAAGCCCCTGGGGAGCTGGCATTACTGCACCTTCTAGCCCACACCCCGGACATGGAGGGGTTGCGGTTGCGGCAGGCGGAGGTGGAGAAACTGACCGAGGTGGCGGCCGAGGAGGAGTTCCTGCTGCCGGTGCCGGGGCCGAAGGAACCCTCCCACCGGGAGTTCCTGGAGGAAGTAAAGGTGGCCCTGGCCCTGCGGGCTTGGATAAACGAGGCCTCTGAGGCGGAGCTGGAGGAGAGGTTCGGCCTGGGGCCGGGGGACACTTATCGGCTGCGGGAGGAGGCGGCCTGGCTCGCGTATGCGGCGGAGCGACTGGCCGGGCTTTTCCAGCTCGGGGTGGAGGGGCTGGTGGGGCTCAGGATGCGGCTGCGGTACGGAGTGCGGGCGGAGCTGCTGCCGTTGGTCCAGCTCACCGGGGTGGGGCGGGTGCGGGCGCGGGTGCTGTTCGAGGCTGGGTTCAAGGGGCCGGAGGAAATTGCCCGCCGCAAGCCCGCCAGCCTGGCTCGGCTCCCGAGCTTCGGCCCCGCCTTGGCCAAGCGGGTGTGGGAGGAGGCCCGCCGGCTGGCCCGGCTCGCCGGGGACAAGCCCTAGGGCCCTCCTCCCCCTACCCCTGTGCCTGTGAGGCAAAGCAGCGAACCGACGGGGGAATGTAGCCTACATTACAGATTCTAACTGCACTTTGGTGCTATAATGACCTGACAAGTGTGAGGGTTTTCCCCGCCACATGTCCTCACACTGCGGGAAACCCGACCCGGCGGGGAAGAGAGGAGGCGACGGTGAAAAAGAGCTTCACGATTCTGCTGGTGCTGATGGCAACCGCGGTGTGGGCTCTCCCCCAGGGGATCGTGTTCATCCTGGACGCATCCAATTCCATGAACCAAGCACTGCCGGCCGGGGAAACCAGGTTCCAGTGGGCCCAAAGGGCGTTGACCTTGGTGCTTGAGGAACTGCCCCGGGACCAGCCGTTCGCGGTGGTGGTGTTCGGCCACCGGGTATCCCGGGAACACGAGGACGAGAGCTGTCGCGACATAGAACTCTTGGTCCCCTATGGCGCTCATCCCGAGCGCGGCCCCATCATCAGTCGGGTGCAAGGGCTGGTGGCCCAGGGGAAGACCCCGCTGGCGCGGGCCCTCAGGTTCGCCGCCGGGGTGGTGGACGAGCCGCTGCGGCTGGTGCTGCTGACTGACGGGGAGGAGACCTGTGGAGGGGACCCCCTGGCGGCCGCCCAGGAGATCTGCGCCGGGGGCACTACCCTGGACGTGGTGGCGGTCGGGGTAGAGGCCGAGGTAGCCGCCTTGCTGGGGAGCCTGGCCAGGACCTGCGGCGGCCGGTTCGTGGTCACCCAGGACCCGGCGGAGCTGCCCGCCCTGTTCCGCCAGGTGGCCATCCCCACCCCACCCCGCCCCCAAATCCCGGCGGCTTACCGCTGCTATCAAGTGGACAACGTGATCTGGGGCAGCGAGGGGGACGATGTGCTGGTGGGGACCCCGGGCCGGGACCTGATCCTGGGCCTGGGGGGAGATGACCTGCTGATCGGCCTGGGAGAGAGCGACATCCTGGTCGGCGGCCCAGGCGACGACGTCCTCCAGGGTGGGGAGTGCAATGACCGCCTGGAAGGTGGCCCGGGGAACGACCGCCTGCTCGGCGGGCCCGGCGATGACCTCCTCCTGGGAGAAGACGGCAATGACTCCCTGGAGGGGGAGGAGGGGAACGACCAACTTCTGGGCGGGCCCTGCAACGACAACCTGCTCGGGGGCCCGGGATGTGACCAACTGGACGGTGGCCCGGGGAACAACTTCGTCTACGACGTGGACCAACCCTGTGAGCCCTGTACACCCCAGCCCGTCCGCTGCGGGCGGGTGCCGCCTGCCCCCGCCCCTTGCCCCCCTTATCCCTGCACCCCCGAGACCGCGGCCAAGGTGGTGGACGAGGGCAGCTCCATCCAAATCCGGGCCCTGTGGGAGGATCCGGATGGTGACCCGGTGACGGTGCGTTGGGAAATCCTGTCCGGCGGAGGGAGCATCGCCGATCCCACCGCCGCGGTCACCACTTACTGCGCCCCGTGGGTCAGTGAGTGCGCGGGCCGCCCGGTGGAACTCCTGGTCACCGTCACCGATGCCTGCGGCGCTTCCTCCCAGGACCGGCTGTGCCTGTGGGTGCGGAACATCAACCACCCCCCAACCGCCGATGCCGGGCCGGACATCACCGTGCGGGAAGGGGAGACGGTCCAGCTCACCTGCTCGGCCTCTGACCCCGATGGGGACCAGATCACCTACTGGTGGGAGGTCCAGTGCCAGCGGGGCAGCCTCTCCGACCCCTACGCCCTGCACCCCCTGTTCACCGCCCCCCTGACGGATCGCTGCGAGGGAGAGGACATCGTGCTCACCTTGGTGGTGCGCGATGCCTGTGGGGCCGAGGCGCGAGACTCGCTGGTGGTCCACGTGGAGAACGTGAACCAGGCCCCGTGGGTAGACGCCGGGCCGGACCTGGAGGTGCCCGAGTGCGGCCAGATCATGATCCTGGCCCAGGCCGGGGATCCAGACGGTGAGCCCCTGGCGGTGTGCTGGGAGATCGTGGAAGGCGGCGGGGCCCTGAGCGGGACCAACACCCTGTGTCCGGTGTTCACCGCCCCCCAAGTCTCCGGCTGCCAAGAAGTGGTGGTGCGCATCCGGGTCACGGTCACCGACCCCTGTGGGGGCACCGCCTCCGACGAAGTCTGCATCCGGGTCTACAACCTGAACCAGCCCCCGCGGGTGGAGGCAGACCCATAATGGGGAAGTCCTGAAGACGGGGAAAGGGGCCGCTCCCCGGCGGCCCCTTTCGTTTGCTCCCAGCGTCCCGGCCGAAAAACCTAGGAGGTCAGAACGAAAAATCCCAGCCCAAGTCCAGGGTGAGAGTCCCCCCCAGGGGGTAATCGAGCTCCACCTCCAACACAAAGTTGGCCAGGAGCGGCAGGGAGGTGGCAAACGTAAACCGCGACAGCCCCAGGAACCCCCCGGTGGTAGAGAAGTAGACCGTGAACTCCCCCGTGTAGTCCTGCCCACAACAAGCCGGCCCACACACGTGCACCCTCAGGTACTCGAATTCGTCCTCGGAGAAGCCCAGTGTTCCCGGGGTGAAGGCGGTCTTGGACTCTAGGTAGTTGCACTCGGCTAGCTCACAGCGGATTTTGAACCCCTGGATGGAGATCGCCTCCAAGATGCGGCGGTCCACTTCGAACTCGATGTCTCCATACAGGGTGAAGCAGGCGTCCACAGGGAAATCCAGGTCCGGCTCGACGCTGATTTCCTTCCCCTCTGGGGTAAAGCGCACGTTGAAGTCCAAGGAGATGCAGCCGGGACAGAAGGCCACGTCTCTCAACCAGAGGTCCAAGTACTCAAACCCGGCGGCCTTGGAGAAGGTGAGGGTGCCGGAGAGGTAAAGGTCGCAGCAGGGGGAGATATCGGAGAAGGTGACCGTCAGGTCCTTAAAATAAACTCCGTAGCAGCAATCGGCGAACTTGACCGTGGCGGCGAACGGGGGGAAGTCCACCCGCCAAACGTACTCCAAATAGGCGGGGCCGGTCTGGACACAAGCATTGGAGGGGTAATAAGGGTAGACCCAATGCTGGATGGTGCCGGTGAAGGTGACGCCACCGAAGGGGATGCTCACCGTGCCCAGGAAATGCTTGTAGGCTGGCAGGGTGGGGTCGAACTCCAGCCGGGCGGTGGTGGCGATGATCCCCCACATCCCGGCGGCCTCCAGGATCTGAGAGTTAAAGCCGCTTGCGGTGAGGCCGGAGATGGAGGTGAACCGCCAATTGGCCACGTAGTATTCCAGCTGTAGCTCGCTCTCTTCCAGCCCCAGGGTGGGGAGGACGTTCAGGGTGCCGGTCCAGCGGCCGGAGAAGTCGGCCCATCCCCCCAGGGCCACCGCCAAAAAGACAATCAAAGCCACAACCCATTTGGCCATCATCTACCTCCTTGGACCGGAGTTATGTTCTGCGAATCGAGGGCTGGAATTGATCCCGCAGGCGTGGTGGCGGAAGGGAATTGGTAAGTGATCTGGATTACTACTCTGGTCCCCAGTGAAAACAAGTTTTATACTGGCCCCGGAGGTGGCAGCATGGCCGGGGCCAGGTGCGTGAAAGAGCTGGTGGTGCGGACCGAGAACCGGGTGGGCTTGGTGGCGGAGATCGCCAGGATCCTCTCGGACATGGGGATAAACATCCTGGCGGTGCAGGTGGAGGTGGTGGGGGAGGAGGCGCTGGTGCACCTGCTCACCGACGCCCAGCTCTACGCCCGGGATGCCCTGCGGGAGGCGGAGTTCTCCCTGGAGGAGCGGGAGGTGGTGGCGCTGGAGCTTCCCAACCGGCCGGGGCTGCTCAGGCGGGTGACCGAGGCGTTGGCCCGCCAGGGGCTGGACATCCATTACCTCTACGCCACCGCGGCCGAGAGCTGTACCCGGAGCCTGGTGATCTTCTCCTGTTCCAACAACGGCAAGGCAGTGTTGATGCTCAGGGAACGTGGGCCCCGCTAGGGAAACAGCCAGGCTCGGATAGGCCCTGCTTCCCCTCACCCTGGGGAAGTCCCCGCCGCCGGCACGGCCGCGCTCGCCCTTTGCTTGCGAACAAGGGTTCCTTGGAGATACAGTAGCCCCCGCATGCGCTTCACACCCCCAAGCCGAGAAGAGATCCTCAAAGGACCTGCGTTGGCGGTCATGGCCCGCATCGGGGGGCCGGCGGTCCTCTCCTCGCTGCTTTTCACCCTGTACAACCTGGCCGATGCCTTCTGGATCGGCCGCCTGCCCCCCCAAGAGTCGGCGGCAGTCATGGCCGGAATCCAGATCTCCTGGCCAGTGGTCTGGTTCCTGATCTCACTTGTGGCCGGGTTCGGAGGGGCGGCGGTCACTGCCTTGGTGTCCCAATACATCGGGGCAGGTCGGCCAAAAGAAGCCAACCGGTCCCTGAACCAACTGTTCACCATCGCCCTGGGCGCCGGAGTCGGGCTGGGGCTGTTGGGCTACGCCATCGCTCCCTGGCTGCTGGGGCTGCTGGTGCGGGAGGGGGCGGTGGCGGCGGCGGCTGTCCTCTACCTCCGGGTGATCTTCCTCGGCCTTCCCACCATGGTCATCCCGGGGCTGTTTCACTTCGCCTTCGCCGCCACCGGGGACACGTTGACCCCCCTCCTGGTAAACGGGGCCGGCACGTTGGTGAACATCGTCTTGGACCCATTCTTGGTGCTGGGCTGGGCCCCATTCCCTCGGCTGGGGATCCTGGGGGCAGCCTACGCCACCGTGTTCGCCCAAGGGGTGGCCACCTTGGCGTTCCTGGCCCTGTTCAAGCGGGGGAAAGGCCCGCTGAGGTTGGAGGTCGCTTCCCTCCTCCCCCACTGGCCGTGGGTGAAGAAAGCCCTCAAGATCGGGCTCCCTGCCGCAGTAGGGCAATCCAGCACCGCATTCGGGTTCCTGGTGATGACCGGGGTGATCGGGAGGCTCCCCAACGCGGAGGCCGCCCTGGCCGGCTACGGGATCGCCGACCGCATCCTGGGGATCTTGTTCATCATCACCGATGGCCTTTCCACCGGGCTCACCACCATGGTGGGGCAGGCCTTGGGGGCGGGGCTCTCGCCCCGGGCCCGGGAGCTGGTCCGGAAAGGTCTGGTGGTGTTGGTCCTCATCCTCACCGGGGAGGCGGCCTTGCTGTGGCTGCTCCGCCACCCACTGGTGGCGTTGTTCATCCCCGGGCGGGAGGACGTGATCCTGGTGGGGGCCGATTTCATCCAGGCGTTCGCCGGGGGAATGCCCTTCTTGGGGCTGTTCTTCGCCGCCCTGGCCATCTACCGGGGCGCCGGGCACAACTTGCCCACCATGATCCTGGGCCTCCTCAGATTATGGGGGCTCAGGATCCCACTGGCTTACCTGTTTGGTTTCCCCCTCGGTTGGGGGGCGAGCGGGGTGTGGTGGGGGATGTCGCTGTCGAACGTGATAGCGGGCCTGGCCGCCGCGGGCTTGCTCGCCCACCGGGCCTGGCAACGGTCGGTGGTGGAACCCACCCCGGGGTGAGCCCCGCCCACCGGCCCGGTACCCTTGCCCGGACATGTCAGAGGCGGTGAGGGCGGAGGGACGCTGGCACCGGCCGGTGCTCTTGGCGGAGGTGGTGAGCTTCCTGGCCCCGGCGCCCGGGAAGCTGATCGTGGACGCCACCTGTGGCACCGGCGGGCATGCCCAGGCCCTGCTCTCCCGCGGAGCCACCGTGATCGGCTTGGACCAAGACCCCCAGGCGCTGGCCCTGGCCCAGGAGAGGTTGGCCCCGTTCCAAGACCGGCTCCAGCTCCTCCAGGGGAACTTCCGCCGACTGCGGGAGCTCCTCTCCTCCCTGGGAATCAGGGAGGTGGACGGGGTGCTGTTCGACCTCGGGGTGTCCTCGCTCCAGCTTGACACCCCGGCCCGGGGGTTTTCCTTCCGGCAACCGGCCCCGTTGGACATGCGCATGGACCCCTCCCAGCCCCTAACCGCCCACGAGATCGTGAACCGCTGGCCGGAGTGGGAGATCGTCCGGATCCTGCGGGAGTACGGGGAGGAGCGGTACGCGGGGAGGATCGCCCGGGCCATCGTGCGGGCTCGCAGCAAGGCCCCCATCCGGAGCACCACCGAGCTGGCCCGGTTGGTGGCCCGCTGCTACCCCCCGGGCCGCCACCACATCCACCCCGCCACCCGCACCTTCCAGGCCCTCAGGATCGCGGTCAACGACGAGCTTGCCGCCCTGGAGGAGGGACTAGAACAAGCCAGGGAGCTCCTCCGGCCCGGAGGGGTGGTGTGCGCCATCTCCTTCCACTCCCTGGAGGATCGGATCGTCAAGCACCGGTTTCGGGAATGGGCCGCCGCCGGGGAGGTGGAGCTGCTCACCAAAAAGCCCCTGCGCCCCAGCCCCGCGGAGGTGGCGGAGAACCCCCGCGCCCGATCGGCCAAGCTCCGGGCCGCCAGGGTGCCCGAGGTCGGCTCCCTCCGGGCCAACTGTCCTCCTGCCCCAGGTCCCCTCGGCCTAACCTGGCCGTGAAATGCGCGCTCTTCCCCGCACCGAGGCCCTGCCCCGCGTCAGGGGGCGCCCCTGGAGCCTGTCCCGGGAGGGGGCCAGGGCACTGGTGCTGGGGGGGATGGGCCTTTTGGTGGGAGGGTTGGTGTTCTTCTACCTGTGGCAGGGGAGCGCGGTCAGCCTGTTGCGGGCCCAACGGGCCGAGCTCGTCTTGCGTCTGGAGGAACTGAGGCGGGAAAGGGAACTTTTGGAGGTGCGGGTGCTGGAGGCCTTCTCCCCCCAAGCGGTGCAGCAGCGGGTGGAGGAACTGGGCCTTCAACTGGCGGCCTTCCCCCCGGACCGGGTGGATTACCTGATCCTGGAAGATGACGAAGGACCAAGCCCTTAAGCGGGCCGGGGTGGTCTTCTTCCTCCTGGCCCTGGGGGCGGCGGGCATCGTGGCCCGGCTCGTCCAGCTCCAGGTGGTCCAGCACCCCCACTGGGCGGCCCTGGCCCAGGCCCTGCAGGAGGAGACGATCGAAGTCCCGGCCCAGCGGGGCACTATCTACGATTGCCGCGGCCGCCCCCTGGCCTGCGACGTCCCCGCCTACTCCATCGCCCTGGACAACTACCACATGACCAAACCGGAGCTGCTGGTCCGCCTGTTGGAGGAAGAGCTGGGGATGGAGCCTCAGGAGGCCGCCGAGCTCGTGTACCGGGAGTCCTACTTCACTTGGCTCGCCCGGCGGGTGGACCGGGAGGTGGGGGAGCGCTTGCGAGAACGAGCCCGCCAGCTGGGCATCCGGGGCCTGTTGTTCTTCGACACCTGGAAACGGGCTTACCCCCTGGGCCCGTTGGCGCCGGAGGTACTGGGGGTGGTGGGGGTAGACGGCCAGGGCCTGGCCGGCCTGGAGCTGTCCTTCGACCAATCCCTGTCCGGGAGGGCCAAGAGGTATCACCTGCTGCGGGGGCTGGACGGACGGGTCTACGACATCTCCCTGGTGGACCCCGGCCAAGTGGGAGAGGACCTCAGGCTCACCTTGGATGCGGACTTCCAACGGGTTTGCCAGGAGGAGCTGGGCGAGGGGCTGGAGGCCTACAGTGCGGGGCGGGGCCTGGCCATCATCATGGAGCCTTGCTCCGGTGCCGTGCTGGCCCTGGCCCAAGCCCTCGGGGACGAACCCCAATCCCCGGGCCTGGAATTCCTCAACCCCTGGGCAGTAACCCAGGTGTTCGAGCCGGGTTCCACCTTCAAGGCGGTGATCAGCCTGGCTGCCCTGGACCGTGGGGTGGTGACCCCCGAGTCCACCTTCAACGGCGACTCGCCCTACGTGGTGGCGGGCATCCCCATCCACAACGCCCAGGAACAGGACTTCGGGTTCATCAACTTCCGCCAGGCGCTGGTGGCCTCGGTGAATACGGTGCTCATCCAAGTAGCCGAGCGGTTGGGGATCGAGGCCACCTATCGACACCTGCGCAACATGGGGTTCGGGGAGGAGACCGGGATCGAGCTGCCCGGGGAGGTGCGGGGCCTGGTGCGGCCACTTGCCGAGTGGACCCCGGTGGACTTGGCGGTGGCCTCGTTCGGCCAGGGGGTGGCGGTGACCGGGATTCAGCTGGCCACCGCTTTCTGTGCCATCGCCAACGACGGGGTGCTTCCCCAGCCGCACCTAGTAGCGGGAAACGCCGGGCCCGGGCGGCGGGTGGCCTCCCCAGAGGCGGCGGCCACGTTGCGGGAGCTGCTCCGGGCAACCGTGGCCTCCCCCGGGGGGACCGGGCGGCACACAGAGCTCCCCGGCTTCTACATCGCCGGCAAGTCCGGCACCGGTCAGAAGGCGTCCCCGCAGGGAGGGTACCTCGAGGACTACGTGGTGGGGGCGATGGCCGCCTTCTTCCCCTGGTGGGCCCCCGAGTACGTGGTGCTGGTGGTCTACGACGACTTGGAATTCCGCTATTGGGATCCCTATGAACAGACGGTTCAGTTCCGCTGGGGAGGCACCACCGCCGGTCCCACGGTGAAGGAGATAGTGGCCGACTTGGCCCAGGCGGGATTGCTTCTGCCTTACCAGCCCCCGCCTACCACCGAGCTGGGCCGGTCCGGGTAGGTGAGGTAGAGCTTGCCGTCCCAGTTGGGCAGGGCCCGGGCCACGGTGTCCAGGGCGAGGTGGGGGGCGTTGTTTTCCCGGGAGAGGTGGGCCAGGAGGGCGGCCCGCAGGCCAGTCCGAGCCAGCTGGGCCAAGGCCTGGCCGGTTTCGTGGTTCCCCAGGTGCCCCCGGGGGCCCAGGATGCGCAGCTTCAGGGGCCAGGGATAGGGGCCCCCCAAGAGCAAATTCAGGTCGTGGTTGGCCTCCAACACCACCACCTGACAACCCCGCAGGGCGGCCAGCACCTCGGAAGACACCGACCCCAGGTCGGTGGCCAATCCCAGGGCAGCGCCGTTCAGTTCAAACCGAAAACCCACCGGTTGCTCGGCGTCGTGGGGCAGGGGAAAGGGGTGGACGGCCAACCCCAGGATCTCGGTGGGGCCGCGGAGGGGGTGACCGGAGATCCCCAGCGCGGCCAAGGTGCCGGGGCTGGCCCACACCGCCACCCCCCGGCGCACCAGGGGGCCCAGCCCCCGCACGTGGTCGGCGTGCTCGTGGCTGAGCAGCAGGGTGGTGATGGCCTCCGCTCGCACGCCGATGCGGGCTGCCCGCCGCCGCAGCTCCCGCCAGGGGAGCCCCGCGTCCACCAGCAACCAACCCCGCGGGGCTTCCACCAGGAAACAGTTCCCGGACGAGCCGCTCCCCAGCGCGCAGACCCTCACTCCTTACCGGGCGGCCGCAGGGCCGTGAGCAAATCGATAGGCACCGGGAACACCACCGTGGTGGCGTTCTCGGTGGCGATCTCCACCAATGTCTGGAGGTACCTGAGCTGCAGCGCCCCGGCCGACCGCTGCATGATCTCCGCCGCCTCCCGCAGCTTCTCCGCTGCCTGGAGCTCTCCCTCGGCGTTGATGATCTTGGCCCGCCGCTCCCGCTCCGCCTCCGCCTGACGGGCGATGGCCCGCTGCATGTCGGTGGGGATCTTCACGTCCTTGATCTCCACCGTGATCACCTTGATCCCCCAGGGGTCGGTGTGCTCGTCGATGATCTCCTGGAGCTCGCGGTTCAGCTTCTCCCGGGCAGACAAGATCTCGTCCAGCTCGGCCTTGCCCAGCACCGACCGCAGGGTGGTCATGGAGATCTGCCGGGTGGCCTCGATGAAGTCCAGCACCTCCACCACCGCCGCCTGGGGGTCCATCACCCGGAAATACACCACCGCGTTCACGTTCACCGGCACGTTGTCCCGGGTGATCACCTCCTGGGGAGGGACGTCCAGGGTGATGGTGCGGAGGTCCACCTTCACCATCTTGTCCACGATGGGGATGATCAAAAACAGACCCGGGCCTTTTGCCCCCACCAGGCGCCCCAGGCGGAAGATCACCCCCCGCTCGTACTCCCGCACGATCTTGATGGCGCTTGCCAAAAACAAGGCCACCAGTGCCAAAACTACTGCCAACGTCAGCTCCATTGCCCCCTCCTTGCTGACCCAATGGGCCAGCCCGCGCACCAGCCAGCCCAGCGCCAGGGTGAGGAGAAAACCTAGGACGTTCCAACCCCTCTTCCCTTGCACAGGGCATGATAGGCCTCTAGGATGGGGCTTGTCAACGAAAGGGGGGAAAGTGCGGACTCCGATCGTGGCCGCCAACTGGAAGATGCACAAGACCTGTGAGGAGGCGGTGAGCTACTTCCGCCGGCTATTGGAGCTGGTGCCGGCGCGGCGGGAGGTGGAATTGGTGATCCTGCCGCCGGCCACATTGCTGTTTTTGGCCCAGAAGCACTTGGCCGGCAGTGGGATCGCCTGGGGGGCCCAGCACGCCTACCCCGAGCCCCAGGGGGCGTTCACCGGGGAGGTATCGGTGACCCAGGTGGCGGATCTGGGGGCCAGCTTCCTGGTGTGTGGCCACTCCGAGCGCCGGCGCCTATTCGGGGAGGACGACGGGCTGGTGGCACGCAAGGTGCGGGCGGCCTTGGAGGGCGGCCTCATCCCCATCCTGTGTGTGGGGGAGACCTTGGAGGAGCGGGAGGCGGGGCGGGCCTGGGAGGTGGTGCGGGGGCAACTGGCTGCCGCCCTGGCCGATTTGGAGCTCCCCTCCCCGGAGCGCCTGGTAATCGCCTATGAGCCGGTGTGGGCCATCGGCACCGGGGTGGCCGCTCGGCCCCAGGATGCCCAAGAAGTCGCGGCCCGCATCCGCCACTGGCTGGGGGAACGGTTCCCCGGGCTGGGGGAGAGGGTCCGCATCCAGTACGGGGGCTCGGTGAAACCAGACAACGCCAGTGACTTCCTCGCCCTGCCGGATATCGACGGGGCGCTGGTGGGAGGGGCGTCCCTGGACCCGGAGAGCTTCTGGGAAATCGCCCGGGCAGCCTAGGAGGCGGGGTGGCGGGGGAGGGGTTCGTCAAGTTCTTGGGCACCGCCGGGGCCAGGTTCGTGGTTGCCCGCCAGCTCAGGTATTCTGCCGGCACCTGGGTGGAACTCTCCGGAACCCGCCTGCTCTTGGACCCCGGCCCGGGCACCCTGCTCCGCTGCCGCAAGGTGCGGCCCGCCCTGGACCCCGGTAAGCTGGCCGCCCTCATCCTCACCCACAAGCACTTGGACCACTCCACCGATGTCAACGTGCTCCTGGAGGCCATGGCCGGGGCCGGCACCAAGCGCCGCGGGGTGCTGGTCGCCCCCCAGGACGCCCTGGAAGGGGATGACCCGGTGGTCCTCCGGTACGTGCGCCGTTACCCAGAGCGGATTGAACTGCTGGAGGACGGAAAGACCCTCCGACTGGGCAACGTCGAGCTGATCCCGGTCCGCCACCAGCACTCGGATGTGGACACCTACGGGCTCATCCTGCAAGGGGAGGAGGGGAGGCTGGGGTTCGTGGTGGACACGAAATTCTTCCCCCAGCTGCCCGAGAGGTACCGGGGCTGTGAGCTGTTGGTGGTGAACGTGGTGATGAGGGAATGGCGCCCGGGGGTGGATCACCTGTCTCTACCCGAGGCGGTGGAGCTGATCGGGGAGGTACGGCCCCGGCTGGCGGTGCTCACCCACTTCGGGATGGGGATGCTGAGGGCCAAGCCCTGGGAACTGGCCGAGAAGATCACGGACAAGCTGGGGGTGGAGGTGGTGGCGGCCTCCGACGGCCTCACCGTGCCGGCCTCCCGCTGGCTGGGAGGGGCGAGCCCCCAGGGGGAGGAGGGGCCATGAAGGGAAACTGGCTGGGACTTGTGGTGCTGACGCTCGCGGTGCCCGGGCTCTGCGGGGGCCTGGTGTTCCACGATCAGAACCGCAACGGTGTCCTGGACCCGGGCGAGGAGGGCCTGGGCGGGGTGCCGGTGAGCGACGGCCGTGAGGTGGTGGTGACCAGCCCCGAGGGGCGGTTTGACTTCTCCGCCGAGGAGCCGTTCGGGCCGGTGTTCGTCTCCCCGCCCAGCGGCTGGTGGACCGCCAGGTTCTGGCTGCCCCCCGGGGAGGAACTCCTGTTCGCCCTCTACCAAATCGACTCCCCTTCCGAATTCTCTTTTGTCCAAGTGACGGACATCCACCTCATCCCCCAGGCGGAGGCCAACCTGCGGGAGTTCGTGGCGGGGATGAACCAGCTTTCCCCCCGGCCGGCTTTCCTGGTGGCCACCGGGGACTTGGTCATGTCGGCGGAGCGCTTCCGCGAAAGAGGAGAAGTGGAAGAGGCTTTTTCCAGCTATCTTGGGATCATGGCTTCCCTGGAGGTGCCCTTGTTCAACGTGCTAGGGAACCACGACTGCGCCTGCGGACTCCCCCAAGACGACCCGTGGTGGCACAAGGGCGCCTACCGGGCCCTGGTCGGCCCCAATTGGTACTCGTTCAACTACGGTGGCTGGCACTTCCTGGTCTTGGACACCAACTCCGAGGCTTGTCCCCCTTGGGAGGCGCTGCCCGAGGAGCAGTTTGACTGGCTCAAGGAAGACCTGGCCCTGGTCCCACCGGACACCCCACTGGTCCTCTTCTCCCACGCCCCGCTGTTCGTCTGTCAGGGCTTCCGGAGGTTGGTGGAAGCGCTTTCGGAACACCAGGTGCTGGTGGCCGCCGCCGGGCACCTGCACGTGACCGACGAGCTCGAGGTGGTGTTCCCGCAGGTGGTAACCGGGGCGTTGAGCGGCAGCTGGTGGAGAAAAGGCGGGCTTTCCTGGCAGGGGCCAAACCCCGACGGCTCCCCGCAAGGCTTTCGGCTGTTCCAGGTCCACGGGGATGAGATCCGCTGGCAGTATATACCGTTTCCCTGACCTGGCTTTGACAGGTGGTTTCTGAAGAATCCGGTTAGGAAGGCTGTTTGAAGTGTGCCGAGGGGGTGTGTGGCGCCATCGCCTCCTGGGCCGGTGGGGAAGCGAGCGCCCCAAAAGACCCCGGTGCAAGAAGGGGCAGCCGTGGTGGGCCCGCCTGGAGTCGAACCAGGGACCTCACGCTTATCAGGCGTGCGCTCTAACCGCCTGAGCTACGGACCCAACGCGGCTTTAATATAGCGTCCCCGCCGGCTCCCCTCAACCCGCGGTGCCCTCCAACGCCCGCGACAGCTCCTCCTCCAGCAGGGGGTCGATCACCAGGTCCAGGTTCCCGTCCAGCACGTCCTCCAGCCGGTAGAGGGTGAGCCCGATTCGGTGGTCGGTGACCCGCGACTGGGGGAAGTTGTAGGTGCGGATCTTCTCCGAGCGGTCTCCGGTGCCGATCTGCCGCCGGCGGGTCTCCCGGAGCTCCGACTGGCGCTTCCGCTCCTCGATGTCCCGCAGCTTGGCCCGCAGGATGCGCAGGGCCTGCTCCCGGTTGCGATACTGGGACCGTTCGTCTTGACAGGCCACCACGATCCCGGTGGGGAGGTGGGTGATCCGGACGGCGGTCTCGTTCTTCTGCATGTGCTGGCCACCGGGGCCGCCGGCCCGGAAGGTCTCGAACTTGAGCTCGTCCGGGTTTATCTCCACCTCCACCTCCTCCGCCTCGGGGAGCACCGCCACGGTGGCGGTGGAGGTGTGGATGCGCCCCCCGGATTCGGTCACCGGCACCCGCTGCACCCGATGTACTCCGGACTCGTAGCGCAACCGGCCATAGGCCCCCTTCCCCTCCACTGCGAACACGATCTGCTTGTACCCCCCCAACGGGGTGGGGTGGGAATCCAGCACCCGCACCTTCCAACCCCGGCGTTCGGCATACCGGGAGTACATGCGGAACAGGTCCGCGGCGAACAGGGCGGATTCCTCGCCCCCGGCCCCGGCCCGGATCTCCAAAATCGCGTTCCTCCGGTCCTCCGGCCGCTCCGGGACCAGCCGCGCCCTGATCTCCCGGGCCAGCTCCCCCAGGGCCTCCCGGTCCTCCTCGATGGCCCGCCGCAGCTCCTCCCGCAGGCCCTCGTCCTCCTCCGACTCCAACAGCTCCTCTTCTTCCGCGAGTTCCGCCAACAGTCGCTTCAGCCGGTCGCCCAGTTCCAGGATCTCCCGCAGCTGGGCATACCGGCGGGATAGCTCAGCAAATTCAGGCCGCTCGTGGGCCCCTGGGGCGCCCAGCTCCTCCTCGAGCTTCCGGAATTCCCCCTGGGCCTCGGCGAGGAGCTTGAGCAGCTTCTCCACCTGGCTGTCCATGCCCTAAACCTACGCCACCACTCCCCCTCCCTGCAAGCCACCAGCCGGCTTCCCCCACTGGGCAAGTTGAGCCCGTGGCCTATGGGGTTTATCTTTACCCGGCTCCGTGCTCCACCGGCAGATCGATGCGATTCGCCTGTTTCGGCGACGGGATAGCTCCTTGGCTAGGGTAATTGCACCGTTTCGGTGGATGCCCAAACCAAAATCAGTTTGCGGCGGCCTCTGAGATGAAAGGGGAGAAAAGCAGGCTAGCGGACCTTGGCTCGGCTCAGCCCCGGTTGAAAGCGTGCGTGCTCACCTGGGGCTGCCAGCTCAATCAGCACCACTCCGAAGAGCTGGTGGGGGTGCTGAAGAGGGCGGGGTATGAGATCGTATCCCGGCCCGAGGAGGCGGACGTGGTGCTGCTCAACACCTGCATGGTCCGCCAGCGGGCGGAGGACAAGGTGGTGGGGCGGGTGGGGGAGCTGGCCCGATTGCGCCGCCGCGGCACCCTGATCGGGGTGGGGGGGTGCATGGCCCAAGGGCGCAAGGAAGAGCTGTTTGAGCTCTGCCCCGAAATCGACTTCGCCTTCGGCACCAGCGGCTGGGACCGGCTCCCGGAACTCATCGCCCAGGCCCGGGCCGGCCACCGGCCCACCTACTTCCCCTCCCCCCAAGGCTGGGAGGAATTGCCGGTGAGTCGCCAAAGCCGCTTCAAGGCGTATGTGACCATCGCCGAGGGGTGCTCCCACGCCTGCGCCTACTGCATCGTGCCTTTGGTGCGGGGCCCGTTCCGCTCCCGCCCCCTGCCCCGGATCATGGCGGAACTGCGGGAACTGGCCCAGGCCGGCTACCAAGAGGTCACCCTGCTGGGCCAAAACGTGGATGCCTATGGCACCGATCTCCCAGGCGGGCCTAACTTCGCCCACCTGCTGGAGGAAGTGGCCTCCATCCCCATCCCCCGGATCAGGTTCACCTCCTCCCACCCCGCCTACCTCACCGAGGACACCATCGCCGCCATCGCCGCCGGGGATAACATCTGCGAACACGTGCACCTGGCGGTGCAGTCGGGCAGCGATCGGGTGCTGGCCCGCATGAGGCGGGGCTACACCCGGGAGGAGTTCCTGGAGATCGTGGCCGCCCTGCGCCGGAGGGTGCCCGGGGTGAACATCACCACCGACGTCATCGTGGGCTTCCCAGGGGAGACGGAAGCGGACTTCCAGGCCACCTTGGACCTCATCGAGCAGGCGGAGTTCGGGACGGTGTACGTGGCGGCTTACTCTCCCCGGCCGGGCACTCAAGCCGCCCGGCTCCCGGACGACGTGCCGCCGGAGGAGAAGAAGCGGCGCCTGGAGGAGGTGTTGGCCCTCAGCCGCCGGATTGCCCTCCGGCTGCACCAGGCCCGGGTGGGGAGCGTGGTGGAGGTGCTGGTGGAGGGTTTCCTGCCCGAAAAAGGGCTCTATTTCGGCAAGACGCGCGATTTCCGAACCGTGCTGCTGCCGGGGGAGGAGTCCCTGGTGGGGAAGCTGGTCCAGGTGAGGGTTGAGCAGGCCTCGCCTGGGGCCCTGAGGGGCGAAGTGGTGAAGGAGAAAGTGGCATGATCCTCACAGTGACCCTAAATCCCACCCTGGACAAGTTTTACTGGGTGGAGCGGTTGCCCCGCTCCCTGGAGCGGGTGGAGGAGGAGATCCTGATCCGGGCCACCAAGTCCGACTCCTCGGCCGGAGGGAAGGGCATCAACGTGTCCATCTTCCTGGCTTGCATGGGGGTGGAGACGGTGGCCATGGGGTTCCTGGCCGGCCACACCGGGCAGATCATCCTGCGGGACCTCCTCTCCCGGGGGGCCACCGCCAACTTCGTCTGGATCGAGGGGGAGAACCGGACCAACGTGACCATCTTGGAGCGGGGGGTGGAGTACCACCCGGTGAAGATCCACGAGGAAGGGCCCCGGGTTCCCTCCCGGGCGGTGGAGATCTTCCTGCGCAAGTACCGGCGGATGCTGCGGCGGGCCGAGTACGTGGTGTTGGGGGGCGCCTTGCCCCCGGGGATCGCGCCGGAGTTCTATCGGGAGCTGGTGGAACTGGCGCGGCAGGCAGGGGTCCGCCCGGTGGTGCACGCCGGTGGCGCTGCCCTCACCGCTGCCCTGGCCGCCGGGCCGTACTTCATAAAGCCCGATGTGCGGGAAGTGCCCCAGGTGGCCGGGCTGGCCGCCCGCACAGAGGAAGAGATCATCCAAGCTGGCAAACACGCCATCTCCCAAGGGGTGGAGATCTGTGTGATCTCCCACCACGTGACCGGGGACATCCTCATCACCCCGGAGGGGGTGTGGGACCTGGAGGCGCGGGTGCCGCTCAGCAAATACAAGAACCTGGTGGGGGCAGACGACGCCCTGGTGGGCGGGGTGTTGTATCGGCTGGTGGAGGGAGACGGGGTATTGGAGGCGGTGAAGTTCGGCATGGCGGCGGCCATCGCCTCCGCCGAGATCGAGCCCAAGCTGTGCTTGGCCAAGCCGGCCATCGAGCTGGAGATGGAGCAAGTGGAGGTCATCCGCAAGGAGGGAGGATGAAAGCCCAGGACATCATGCGCCGTGACCTCACCTCAGTGGAGATAGACACCCCCATCTCCGAGGTGATCTACCTCATGGAGCAATCCGGGCTGGCCGCGCTGCCGGTGCTGGACGAGGAGGGGGTGTTGGTGGGGATGATCTCCGAGCGGGACATCATCCGGGCCGCCCTCCCCGGCTACCTGGAG
Source organism: Acetothermia bacterium UBA3574 (assembly GCA_002375935.1). Lineage (GTDB taxonomy): Bacteria > Bipolaricaulota > Bipolaricaulia > Bipolaricaulales > Bipolaricaulaceae > DFNF01. The sequence goes on along the minus strand of DFNF01000022.1, from coordinate 14,935 downwards.
ATGCTGCACTCCGCCTCCTTCCTCCCCAGTCTAAATCAACTCAGCCGCCGGCTGGCAGAGATGGCCCCCCAACCTGTCTCCGAGTTCATGAACCGGGAAGTCATCTCGGTGCACCCCGAGGACGAAGACCTCCAGATCGCCGACACCCTGATCCGCCACGAACTCAAACAGCTGCCGGTGGTGGACGACGCCGGCCACCTGGTGGGGGTGATCAGGCGCATCGACCTGCTGTACCGGCTCCTTTGACCGCGGCGGCCGGGAGCGGCAGTACTTTTGGCAGGAGGGATGGGGTGCCGTGATTGCCGAGCCAGCCCGCCGGGGCGATAGGCCGAGTGCCGAGGTGATCTTCTGGGCGCTGGACCTGGAGACCGGTGGTCTCAGGCCTGACCAGTACGACATCCTGGAAATTGGCCTGGTGCCCTTCACCTGGGAGGGGCCGGGGGAGGGGCAGGGGTGGCTGGTGAGGCCCACCCGGCCGGTGGATCCCCAAGCCCTGGCCACTTCCGGGTTGTCGCTGGCCGAGCTCTCCCAGGCCCCTCCCCTGGAGCAGGTGTGGCCCCAGCTAACCGCCCGGCTTGCAGGACAACTGGTGGTAGCCCACAACGCCCCGTTCGATCAGGCATTCCTGCGGGCGGCCGCCCGCCGGCTGGGGCTCCCCCCACTGCACGTCCGCTGGCTGGACACCCTGGCCCTGACCCGCCTCCTGTGGCCGGGGCTTTCCGGCTACTCACTGGGGGCGCTGTGCCAACGGTTGGGGCTTCCCCGCCCCGGACACCGGGCCCTGCCCGATGCCCGGGCCACCGGCCAGATATTCCTCGCCCTGCTTGAGGGAATCGCCAGTTGGTCGGAAGAGAAGTGGGAGGAAATGGCTCCCTCCCTTCCGCCGGAAGTCTTGGCCTTGGCCCAGGGGTACTCCTTGGAGCAGGACTTCCGAAAGTTGGCCCGCACCCCGGGGTGGAGCCATCGTCCTGGACAGCGGGCCTATGCCCGGCGGGTGGCAGAGGCCCTGGCGGCGGGGAAGTTGGCCCTGCTGGAGGCCGGGCCTGGCACCGGGAAGACCTTCGGCTACCTGATTCCCCTGCTCCGGCGGCTGGCTCGGGAAGGGGGGCGGGCGGTGGTCACCACCCGCACCCGGGCTTTGCAGGCCCAGCTTTGGGAGCATGACCTGCCCTTCCTCCTCACCGAATTGGAGCTCCAGCTGCCGGTAGCCTTGCTGAAAGGGCGCGAGAACTACCTGTGCCAAAGGAAGCTAGCGGAACTGCAGGGGAAGTTAGTAGACGAGAGGGCACTGGCCACCCTGGTGGGCTGGAGTCGCCACACAGAAACCGGGGACTTGGACGAGGTGGCTGAGCTGTGGGCCTCCCAGGAGGGTAGGGAACTCCTGGCCCAGGTGCGCGACAGCCCCCTCACCTGCCCCGGGGCGGCCTGCCCTTGGCTGCGGGCGTGCCACTCCCGCCGGGCGCGCGAGCGGGCCCGCCAGGCCAAGCTGGTGGTGGTCAACCACGCCCTGTTGGGGGCGGACCTGGCTTGGGAAGGCCGGGTGCTGGGCCCGTATGAGTTCCTGGTAGTAGACGAGGCCCACGCCTTGCCCGCTGCCCTGCGGGACGCCTTCAGCCTAGAGTTCTCCCCCACCGGGGTGCCGTGGCTGTTGCGGACGCTCAGGCAGGGGGAGGAGCTTCAAGGCGCGGTCCCGGAGGAACTCCTGCGCAAGGTGGCGGCGGCTCAGCGGGAGCTCTGGGAGGCCTTGGAACCGCTGGTGCCCGAGGAACCGGCGGCCTATTCCCGAGAAGACCTGGAACAGGTGCTCCCCCTGGGGAACATGTTGCGGGGTACCTTGGAGGAGTTGGCGAGCTCGCTGGGGGAGAGTGCGGCCAAGCTTTCCGAGGCGGGGGCGGAGCTGGCGCGCAATGTGGCCGGGGCGGCGAGGCGAACTGCAGGGACCCTCCGCACCATCTTCTCCCCCGATGGGGAAGAGTTCGTGTTCTGGTGGGGGAGGGAAGGGGGGTGGCCGGCCCTGCACGCCACCCCGGTGGAGATCGCCCCCCTGCTGGCTGAGGCGCTGTGGCCCCGGCTGGCCGCCGGGGTGCTCACCTCCGCCACGCTGGCCGTGGGGGGGAACCCCGACCACCTGGTGCGGGAATTGGGGCTCCCCCAAGACAGGGTGGAGTTCGAAAGCTGGCCTTCCCCGTTCGACTACCGGCGGGTGCGCGCCTTCGTATTGAAAAGGTTCCCGCTGCCCGACGACGCGGCTTACCCCCAGGCGGTGGCCAGGCTGCTGGAGGAGGCGTTGGCAGCGGTGTCCTGTCGGGCCCTGGTGCTGTTCACCTCCCGGCGCCTGCTGCTGGCCACCCGGGAGTGCCTAGCGGGGGTGCCGGTTTTGGCCCAGGGGGTGGACGGGGAGAGGGAACAGCTCCTGGCCCGTTTTCGGCAACACCCACCCCCGGTGGTGCTGCTGGGGCTGGACACCATGTGGGAGGGGGTGGACCTGCCTGGGGAGGAACTGGAGCTATTGGTGATCACCCGGCTCCCCTTCCCGGTGCCCACCGACCCCTTGGCCCAGGCCCTGGCCCGCCGCCTGCGGGCCCAAGGCCGGGATCCGTTTCCCTCCTTGTTCCTCCCCCAGGCGGTGCTCCGCCTGCGCCAGGGCGCCGGGAGGTTGGTGCGGACCCCCTCCGACCGGGGGGCCATCGTCATCACCGACCCTCGAGCGAGCTCCCGCCCCTACGGGGCCCATTTCCTCTCGGAGCTGCCGGTCCCGGCCCAGATGCTGTCCCACGAAGGTGAGCTGGCCGCCGCGCTGCGCTCCCTGTTCCGCGAGGGCTAGCCCCAAAGCACCTCTCCCCGGGCTGCCCCTCACTCCCCTTCGAGCAGCGCCAAAAACGCGGGGAAGGTGAGGCCGAGGAGGTGCAGGTTGCCCACGTGCACCCGCCTGAGGCCGGCTTCCACCACCGCCCGGTAGCAGCGGATCACCTGATCAAGGGGCGTGGTAGGAAGGTCTGCCAAGCAATACGCAGGGTGGAACACAAGGAGCGAGTAGGGGATGTCCGGCGAGAAGGAGGCGATGAACTCCGCGATCTCCCCCACCTCCTCCTCGTCCACATAGCCGGGCACCAGCAGCGTGGTGGCGGTGAGCAGGGGGTGCCGGGCCCGGGGGAGAAACTCCTCCGCCAGCAGGCGGAAGTTGTCAAACGAAGGGCGGGTGGAGACCCCACACAGGGCCAAGGCCAGGTTCTCATCCCAGCACTTGAGGTCGAACTTCACGATACCACCGCTTTCGAGGGAGAGCTCCGCCGCCTGGCGCACCAAAGCGGGGTTGCCTGCCCCGTTCCACTCCCAGCAGATCCGCACCCTCCCCTCGGACTCCCTCACGAGCTGCCTGGCAACCCGGAGGGCGAACGGGAGCTGGGGCTCCGGGGACCCCCCGAAGAAACACACGCACCGCACCCCCGGGGCCAGGCCCCTGGCCACCAGCTCCCGTTGGGGGATCAGCTCCCCCTCGTCCAAAAATTTGTGTTGGGCGTTCTGACAGAAAAGGCAATCGAAGTTGCACCCGTAGAAGAAAACCGCCAAGTTCTTCCCCGCCTCCTGCCCGCAGAACCAGGCGGCACAGCAGTTGGTGGGGATGGGGTCATAGTAGGTGTGCAGCAGGCCCGCCGTCGCTCCCTCCTTCCAGGGGTAGGCCACCCGCCCGGCCCGGGCCACCCGCAGGCCGCAATATCCCTTTCCCCCTTCGGGGATCTGGCACCGGTTGGCGCACAGCCGGCACAGGGCGCCGGCCCGGGGGGGACGGGGCGGGAGGCCCAGTGCCCGGCGCGTCCGGACATGGGGGGCAGAAAGCTCCCGCGGGGATGCCCCCCTCACGCAGTCGCCACACAGCCATATCAGCTCGGCGGCCGGTCGGCCGCAAACCCTGCACTCCACAGCTCCAGCTTACCGGAGGACAACCCGTCGGGGTAGAGGGGTGAGGCGCGGAAGAGGATTTTTTGGGAAAAAGCGGGGGGCGGAGTTGATCCCCGCCCCCCGAACCCACCCTCAGCTCCGCTCCCCCAGGGGGAGCACCGTCTTGCCGTGCACGGTGTTGATGAGGATCCCGGCGGCGGCGTACCAGGCGATCAGGGCGCAGAGGATCCCCTCGTAGCCGGCGATGGTGTGCACCACCGGGATGAACTCCCCGATCCCCAAAAGGAAGAACAGGATCGTCAGCGTGATGAAGATCCAGGTGATGGCCCGGGGGAGCTTCAGGGAAGCGATGGTCGCGTAGCCCGTGAAGATCCCCCAGGCGAACAGGGCCACCGCGATCCCGGCCGGGGGCACCTCGGGGGCGATCCCGGCCCACCGCAGGAAGAAGAAGCTCGCCAGGCCCATCCAAAACGCCCCATAGGAGCTGAAGCAGGTCCCGCCGAAGATGTCCCCCCGGCGCAGATCCCACATCCCGGCCAAGAACTGCGCCAGGCCCCCGTAGAACATGGCCACCGGCATCACGATCCCCAGGGTCTCCGCCGATACCCAGCCGGCGTTCACGATGTTCAAAATGAAGGTGGAGAGCGCGAACCCACCCAGCCCCAGTGGGGCAGGATTGGCGATCTTATCTGTCATCTGGTTCCTCCTTTTCGCGAAAGTGGACAAAGGCCTGGGGGCGGCCAGGCCGCCCCCAGCTTCCTTCCCAAGGTCGATGTTCCTCAGCCGCCCGAGCCCACGATGCTCTTCAGCTGCTCCACACACTCCGGGTTGCGGAGGGTGGTGATGTCCCCTGGCGGGGCACCCCGGACCAGCGACTTCAGCACCCGGCGCATGATCTTCCCGGACCTCGTCTTGGGCACATCGTCCACGAAGTAGATCTCCGCCGGGCGGGCAGTGGGCCCGATGTGCTTGTCCACCGTCTTGACGAGCTCTTTCTTGAGTTCTTCGGAGGCGGTGTAGCCCGCCTTGAGCAGCACGAACGCCACCGGGACCTCGCCCTTCACCTCGTCCGGGCGGGACACCACCGCCACCTCGGACACCGCCTCGTGTTGGGACAGGGCGTCCTCCACCTCCGCGGTGGCCAGCCGGTGCCCGGCCACGTTCATCACGTCGTCCACGCGGCCGGTGATGCGGATGTTGCCCATCTCGTCCATGCGGGCCCCGTCCCGGGTGAAGTAGTAGCCGGGGCCGTATTCGGAGAAGTAGGTGGCCTTGAACTTCTCCGGGTCACCCCAAAGCCCCCGCAAAAGCGATGGCGGGAACGGCGGTTCCAAGACCAAGTACCCGCCTTCACCCGGCTGCACCGGCTGCCCACCGGCGTCCAGGATCTTGGCCCGGATACCGGGGAAGGGACGGCCGGCCACGGTGGGGATGAAGGGGCCGATCCCCGGCAGGGCCTGGACGCAGTTGGCCCCGGTCTCCGTCTGCCACCAGGTGTCGATGATGGGGCAGCGCCCGCCCCCGATGTGCTTGAAGTACCAGAGCCACGCCTCCTCGTTGATGGGCTCCCCCACCGTGCCCAGCACCCGCAGGGAGGAGAGGTCGTACTTCGCCGGCCACTCCTCGCCCCATTTGACGTGCATCCGGATGGCGGTGGGAGCGGTGTAGTAGGCGGTGACCTTGTGCTTCTGGATCACGGCCCACATGCGGCCGTAGTCCGGGGTGTCGGGGGCTCCCTCGTAGACCACCGTGGTCACCCCGTTCATCAGGGGACCGTAGTTGATGTAGGAGTGGCCGGTGATCCAGCCCACGTCGGCGGTGCACCAGAAGATGTCGTCCTCGTGGAGGTTGAAGTTCCACTTACAGGTGGTGTAGACCTGCACCGCGTAGCCGCCGGTGGTGTGCATGACCCCCTTGGGCTTCCCGGTGGTGCCGGAGGTGTAGAGGATGAACGCCAGGTCCTCGGCGTCCATCTCCTCCGGCGGGCACTCCGGGGACTGCTTGGGGACAATCTCGTGGTACCATACGTCCCGGGAGGGATCCATGGGGACATCGAGCCCGGCGCGCCGCACCACGATCACCCGTTCCACCTTGGTGCCCTCGACCCCCTTGTCGGCGTTCTGCTTCAGGGTGATGGCCTTCCCGCGGCGGTAGTAGCCGTCGGCGGTGATCAGGACCTTGGCCCCGCAGTCGACCATCCGGTCCCGGAGGGACTCGGGGGAGAAGGCGGAGAACACCACCGAGTGCACCGCCCCAATCCGGACCACCGCCTGCATGGCGATCACCGCCTCGGGGATCATGGGGAGGTAGATCCCCACCCGATCGCCTTTCTTCACCCCGAGCTCCTTCAGGGCGTTGGCCAGGCGCGAGACCTCCGCGAGGAGCTCCTTGTAGGTGAAGACGCGGTTGGGCTCATTAGGAGGCTCGGGCTCCCAGATCAGGGCCACCTTGTCGCCCTTGCCGGCCTCCACGTGCCGGTCTAAGGAGTTATAGGAGAGATTAAGCTTTCCCCCTACGAACCACTTGTAGGCGAGCGGCTCGTCGTGGTAGGCCTTGTCCCACCGCTTGAACCAGGAAATCTCCTTGGCCCTCTCCTCCCAGAACCTTATGGGATCGGCCCAGGACTCCTCGTACACCTTCTCATCCGCGGCCCAGGCGCGGGCCTTCAGCTCCTCAGTGGGCCAGAACCAGTTCTCGCGTCTGGGGTCCGGCTCCACCCACCTCTTGGCATTGGGCATTAAAAATCCCTCCTTTCCTGCCACCCAGATCCCTCAGACCTGGATGGCGTGCTCCTTATGCTTTTTTTCGAATTGCCCCCTGTACTGCCGACTTGCGAGCGCGCCACCTGCCCCGATATCCCCGCCCGGCCTTGGGAACCGAGCACCAAGTGGGGCTTGCGGACGAGCCGGGGGATATTACCCCAAACGGCCAGCCAGCGAAATGCCGTTCCCTCGTGAAGCACGTGCCACCCAGGGGGACACTCTCCGTGCGTCCCGCTTGGGGGAAAGGCCCCCTCTTCCCCTGGCGCCGCGAACTCGCTATTATCTAGCTGAGATGCGGTTGTTAGCCGGGGTGCTGGCAGGACTTTTGATCACTCTCCCAGTTTTGGGGGAGGTGGCTGGGAGCTGGAGTTCCCAGTTGTCGCTGAGCGGGGGGGAGTGGACCTTTTCCCAGACCCTCACCTTGCGGGTGAGCCTGGCCGGCTGGGAATGGGTGAGCCGGTGGGACCCCCTTTCCCCAGGGACGAGCTTCCACACCCTGTCTTTCCACGGACAGCTGGGGAACCTCCGCTACCAAGCGGGGGCCTCCTTCTCCCTGTTTCCCTCCGGCCTGGAGAGAGGGCCCTCCCCATTGGTGCTTGAGGGGACCGGGCTGGAGTGGCAGTCCGGTTTCCTGGACCTGGAACTCGCCTTGGGAGGCCTCACTTTGCGGGTGAGCCTGGTGGTGGAGCCCCCTCCGCCCCAGCGCTGACCAGTGAGACCAAGCTCTACCCTGCGGCCGAGTCCCCCTCAGGCTCCAGCTGCCCGGGGGGTTTGTTCAGGGGAGGGTGAGAGAGGAGGAAGGGCATGACGGGGAAGCTCTTGGCAGGGTGGGGACTGGCGGCAGCGCTGCTCTTCGTAAGCGGTTGTTTCGGCCCCTCAGGTGAGCCACCGGTGGCCGCCTTTCTCGCCTCCCCTTTGCAGGGGGAGGTGCCCCTTCGGGTGAGCTTCGACGCCACGCTCTCATATGACCCCGACGGTGTCATCACTGCCTACCACTGGGATTTCGGCGATGGGGAGGAGGCCCAAGGCGCGGTGGTCACCCACACCTACCGCAGCGAAGGCGACTACCAAGTGATGCTCACGGTCACCGACTCCCAGGGCCGCTCCAGCCAGACCACCACCGAGATCCAAGCCGGGGTGTCGTTCCCCTTGGACGTGCTGTTCTGGGAAGTGGTGGACACCTACTTCGGCACCGCGGTGGAGGGGCGGGTGAGGAACATCGGGGAGCGCAAGATCGCCCAGGGTCGGGTGGCGGTGCAGTTCTACGACCCCCTGGGGGTGCTCGTTTTGGAGGCGTCCGCTTTCGTGGTGGACCTGGCGCCGGGCCAGGAGGCGGACTTCGCCGTGAACACCTCGCTGCTCGCGGAACAATTCTCCCAGGTGGTGATTTACACGGAAGTGGTGCATCAGGACCTGGGTCCTGCTGGGTAGCGGGTTGTTGACGCCGGGGCGCCTCACTACACTGTGGCATCATGCTCATCGAGCGGCTTGAGGAGTACTTCCAGCGGGAGGAACGGGTTCGGGTGCGGGACTACTTTTACGTGAGCGAGGTGGCCAAGTGCCCTCGTCAGATTTTCTATTCCGCCAAGGGGTTCCCCCGGCCCCCCCTGGACGGCCAGACCGCCCGCAAGCTGGCAGTGGGGGATGCCGCCCACCAGCGCATCGTCCAGGCCCTGTACGGGATGGGGGTGGTGGTGGCCGCCGAGGCCCCCATCCCGGAAAACCCCCTGTTCCACGGCCGGGCAGATGTGATCGTCTCTCTGGAGGGCAAAAACTACGTGGTGGAGATAAAGACCGTCCACCCCTACAACTTCGAGCAGATGGCCACCGCCCCCCGCCGGGACCATTACCTCCAGCTCCAGCTCTACCTCCACTACTTCGATATCCCCCAAGGGTTGATCCTGGCCGAGAACAAGGCCAACCAGGAGCTCCGGGAGTTCCTGGTGGAACGGAATGAAGAGGAAATCCGGCGGGTGCTGACTACCTTCGAGTCCCTGCGCCGCCTGATCTTCGTGGAAGGGAAGTTGCCCCCCTTGCCCGACAAGTCCGACTGGGAGTTCGATCAGTGCCGCTACTGCCCCTACGTGGCGTTTTGCCAGGAGAACCTGGCGGTGCCCCCCGGGGAAAAGGCCACCTCCTCCCCCAGCCCGGAGGAGGTGGAACAGGAACCCTTGGGCCTGTTCGAAATCTGGAAATGACCTCCTCTGGGTTTCCCTGGGGTTCTGATCGGGGAGGTGAGCGGGCAGACACGGGGCAAAAAGGATCCTGAAAAAACTAGAAAAGGGGTGATGCAGGGTGAGGAAGCTGAGCGTGGTAGTGGGAGCAGTGGGACTGGTTGCCGGGTGGGCCCTGGCGCAAGGGGTGGGGGTGTTGCCCTTGCCCCCGGGGGCGGTAGCCGGGGGGTGGTTCTTCAACCTCACCGGGCAGCCGGTCACCGGGTTGGTGGTGGAGTTCGACCAGCCGGTGTCCCTGGTGGGCGTGGTGGAGGTAGGGGGCAAGTTAGAAAACCTGGGGGGAAGTGAGGGCATGGCCTTCCAGTTTGCAGGAAACCTTCTCCCCAGCGGGTGGGTGGAGCTGCGCTGGGAACCGGCCACCGCGCAAGTGGCCCTGTTCCAATGGCTCTCTGACGGCCAGCCCGTGGGGCTGCCCTACTTCACCACCCTGCCCGCCTTCCTCAAGGTGATGGTGCAGGGGCTGGTGGCTCTGCGGGAGCGGGATCCAGAGGGGTTCCTGGACCTCCTGGAGGCCTTCTTCGCGGCCAACCCGGAGTTACAGGAGATCCTGGCCGAGGCCGGAATTCCCCCGGCCATGATGATCGCCTCCCTCTCGGCTGCCCCCCCGGAGGGGATCCTCAACCTGTTGACCACCCTGGTGGAGGGGTTTGGGATCACCACCCTGGAGGAGTTCCAAGCCGCCCTGGACCTGACCCCGATACTGGAGGCCCTGGGCTTGGCCGGCTAGCGGGGGAGCTAGGGCCGCGGGGGAACCCCCGCGGCCTTTTTTCGTCCCTGGGCAAAGGAAGTGCCGGGAAACCTGGGTCCGTGATGCCCGGGCTATAATGGGCTTGTCATGTGTGGCATAGTGGGTTATGTGGGCCCCCGGCCGGCCCGAGAGGTGCTGCTGGAAGGCCTGGGCCGGTTGGAGTACCGGGGCTACGACTCGGCTGGCCTGGCAGTGGTGCACCAGGGGAAACTCCAGCTCCTGCGCCGGGTGGGCAAGATCGCCAAATTGCGGGAGGCGGCCGCTCAAAACCAGCTCCCCGGGCACCTGGGCATAGGCCACACCCGCTGGGCCACCCATGGCCTCCCCAACGAGGAAAACGCCCACCCCCACGTTGACTGTCAGGAAAAAATCGCCCTGGTGCACAACGGGATCATCGAGAACCACCGCCAACTCAGGGACCGACTCCAGGCTGCCGGGCACCGTTTCCGCTCCCAAACCGACACCGAGGTGCTGGTGCACTTGGTGGAGGAAGCCTATCAGGGGGACCTGGCTCAGGCAGTACGGCAGGCCATCGGGCAAGTGGAGGGGGCGTTGGCCATCGCCACCGTGCACGTGGCCCACCCCCAGGAGATCGTGGTGGCCAGGAAGGGGAGCCCGTTGGTGATCGGGAACCTGCCCGGGGAGGGATTGGTGGCCTCCGACGCCCCGGCCCTGCTCCCCTACACCCGGGAGTTCTATTTCATGGAGGATGGGGAGGTAGCCCGCGTCACCCCCCAGGGGGTGGAGCTGTGGGATGCGGCGGGACAGCCCAAGGCCCCCAGCTTCCAGCGGGTGGACTGGGACCCCCTGACCGCCGAGAAGGCCGGCTTTCGCCACTTCATGGAGAAGGAGATCCACGAGCAGCCCCGGGTGGTGGCCGACACCCTGCGGGGGCAGCTGTGGGGCCGCTGGGAGGAAGGGCTGGCCGCGGAGGAACTGAAAAAAATCGACCACATTGTGCTCATCGCCTGCGGCACCTCCTACCACGCCGCGCTGGTGGCCGAGTACCTGTGGGAGCCCCTGCTGGGGGTGCCGGTGCGGGCCCAAATCGCCTCGGAGTTCCGCTACAAGGCCCCGGCGGTAGGGCCGACCAGCTTGGTGGTGGCGGTGTCTCAGTCCGGGGAGACGGTGGACACCCTGATGGCCCTGCGGGAGGCCAAGGCCCGGGGGGCCAAGGCGCTGGCGGTGTCAAACATCGTGGGCTCGGCCATCCCCCGGGAGTCGGACGCGGCCCTTTACACGCGGGCCGGGCTGGAGATCGGGGTGGCGGCCTCCAAGACCTTCACCGCCCAGCTGGTGGCCCTGGCCTTGTTGGGGCTCCGGCTGGCCCAGGCCCGGGGGAAGCTGGCGGAGGCCGAGGCCACCGAGAGGCTTGAGACCCTGTCCAAGGCGCCCCAGCTGGTGGCCAAGGCCCTGGCCCTGGAGCCGGAGATCGAGGCCCTGGCCCGGCTTTATTACCAGAAAACCGATTTCCTGTACCTGGCCCGCGGGGTGCTCTTCCCCCTGGCCCTGGAGGGGGCGCTGAAGCTGAAGGAGATCTCTTACATCCACGCCGAGGGCTACCCGGCCGGGGAGATGAAGCACGGCCCCATCGCCCTGATCGACGAGGAGTTGCCGGTGGTGTTCCTCATCACCCAGCAGGAGCTGTGGGACAAGGCCCTGGCCAATTTAGAGGAGGTCAAGGCCCGGCGGGGGATCCTGATCGTGCTCTCGGACCGGGACGACCCGGAGCTGCGTCGGCTGGCCCGGCACTTGCTGCTGCTCCCTCCCGCCCCCCGGGAGCTGGTGCCGCTGGTGTTCTCCCCACCGCTGCAGCTCCTGGCCTATCACATCGCCCGGCTGCGGGGCACCGACGTGGACCAGCCCCGCAACCTGGCCAAGACGGTCACGGTGGAGTGACCCCGGCGTCGGGACTAGGCCCCGGGAGTGGGAACCGGGACCCCGGACCCGGCCTCCTCCACCAGGTCGCGGTAAGCCACCACGAACGCGGCCGTGTACCAGGGGTAGAGGCACAGGTTCGCTACCACAGCGAGCACCGCTCCTGTGAACAAGGACGCGCCCGCGATGGCCTGCAAGATCAACGCCACCGGCAGCCCGATCACCAAGTAAAACACGAGCGCCATGAGGAACAGCTTCCACTTGTACCCAGCGGTGATGCGGCCGCTCTCCCCCAGCGCCTCGGCCGCCGGCAGCCCCTGGTCCACCACCACCAGCGGGGCGTACATATACTTGATGGCCCAGATGATCCCGGGGATGACGAGCAAGAGGAACCCCACCAGCACCACCAAAAAATACAGGAGCACGGCCCCCAACACCGACAGAATGCGAGAAAATGGAGCCCAGAGGGTCCCCAAACCGGCCTCTTCCTTCCGGGCCGCCTGCAGGACTAGCAAGTAGTAACCGGCGCTGAGGACGGGGAAGATGAGGAAGTAGTAGAAGAGCGAGAGGAAGGGCTGCCACCAGCTTTGGCTGTGCCCAAAGGGGAGAATGGTGGTGGACCCGGATGGGTCGGTGACGTTCACTCTTACCATAAACATGAGGGTTGGATCCACACCGGTTATGAAATCTACCACCCAGGAAATGGCTATCAGGATCAACAAGCCGGCCATGAGGAGCTTCCAGCGCTCGATGAACAATTCCAACCCCTCAGACAACCACGTGCCTACCCCATAGCCCCTCCTTTCCTCAAAGCACATGATAAGGAACGGAGGTCGAGTCCTGCTAATCTGTTGGCGGCTGGGGCCTTCCCCCAGCCAAAATGGGTCCGGCAGCCCTGACCGAAATATCATCCCCCCATGCGCGAACCAGGGGAGCTACTGGCCGAGATCTACGACCGGTTGTACCGGGCCTACGGCCCCCAGGGGTGGTGGCCGGCGGAGACCCCCTTCGAGGTGCTGGTGGGGGCGGTGTTGACCCAGGTCACCGCCTGGCGCAACGTGGAGCGGGCCATCTCCCGGCTCAAGGCGGCGGCTGCCCTGTCCCCAGAGGCCATCTTTCGGCTCCCCCCGGGGGAGCTGGAGGAGCTGATCCGGCCGGCGGGGTTCTTCCGCCAGAAGGCCCGTCGCCTGCGGGCCCTGGTGGAGCTGGTCCTCTCCCAGGGCGGGGTGGAATCCCTCCTCTCCCTGCCGGCGGAGGTGCTCCGGGAAAAGCTCCTGTCCCTGCCCGGGATCGGCCCTGAGACGGCTGATTCCATCCTCCTCTACGCCGCCGGCCACCCCAGTTTCGTGGTGGACGCCTACACCAAGCGCATCCTCCACCGGCTGGGCCTCCTCCCCGACCCCTCGCCCCCCTACCGGGAAGTGCAAAAACTGTTCGAAGAGCACCTGCCGCGGGATGCCAACCTCTACGGGGAATACCACGCCTTGCTGGTCCGGCACGCCAAGGAACACTGCCGGGCCCGTCCCCGCTGCCCCGGCTGTCCCCTGGCCGACCTCTGCCGTCCACGGCCCCCCGGCCCGCTATAATCTCCGACCAGCCGAGAAAAAGACTGGGCCGCGAGGGTTAACACTCGGCCAGGAGGTGATGTCCTATGCGTTTCCCCCGTTTTCTGTTCCGGGTCAAGGACCGGGAGATCGAAAACGAAGCCAAACGGATGGTGTCGGTGTTCGGGATAGACGACATCGAAATCCGGCGTGACGACACCATCGCCGACGCCTGGCTGGAGGACTACGAGGCCGGGAAGACCATCTACGGCTTAGAGGAAATCGAACGCTATTTGGAGGAGCTCACCAGCGGCCGGAGCTGACGCCCCAGCCAAGGGTGGCGGGCAGTGCACCAGCTTCCCCTCTGCCCGGCCACACCTCCAGGTCCAAAGGGAAGCTCAACGATTTCCCAAGGCCAGTGCTCTGAGAGAGCCAACCCCCTCCGCCGTCGCTATACTCCGGCAGGGGTAAGTGGCTGCATGTTAGATCTGCTAGAAAAAGCGGCAGAAGTATTCCGGCAACAAGGGCGGCTGATCCGCCTTCCAAACGATAAAACCGCCGTGTTCGTGGGAGACACCCACGGCGACCGGGAGGCCAGCCAGGAGGTGCTCGACCGATTCTTGAAACCCGGCCACGTGCTCGTGTTCCTGGGGGACTACGTGGACCGGGGCCCGGACTCGGAGGGCAACCTGCGCCTTCTGCTTGAGGCCAAGCTCGCCCACCCCGGACAGGTGTTCCTCCTGATGGGGAACCACGAGGGCTGGGCGGTGGCCCCGTTCTCCCCGGCCGACTTCTGGCATTCCCTGCCCCCTTATGAGCAGGAGACGTACGCCCAGGCCCTGGCCCACCTCCCCTTGGCCGCCTGGCACCCCAAGGGGCTCCTCGCCCTCCACGGGGCGCTGCCGGACGTGGAGGAGCTGGAGGAGATCGAGGGAATTCAGCTGGGCTCGGGCAACTGGCGGCACATCACCTGGGGGGACTGGGACGAGGTGCCGGGCTACTGGGCCGGGGACTACTTCGGCCGGCCCACCTTCGGCCGGGATTTTTTCTTTGAGATCATGGACCGCCTCGGCGCAAAAGCCCTGGTCAGATCCCACCAGCCCCACGCCCCCACGTACCTGTTCGGGGACCGGTGCCTGACCATCTTCACCTCTTCCGCCTACGGCGGCACGGAGCGCACCGTGGCCGTATTGCGGCCTGAGACCTCCCTCCGGGACGCCCGGGACCTGGAGCTCATCTCCATATGAACCCCGGGACACTGGTGGGCGTGGACATCGGGGGGACGTTCACCGACTTCGTGTGGGCCGAGGACGGGACGCTCCGCGTCCTCAAGGTGCCCACGGCCCCGGCCCCGGAAGAGGGCTTCCTCGCGGGACTGGAACGCCTGCCCCCGGGAGAGATCGGGAGGATCGTCCACGGGACCACCGTGGCCACCAACGCCCTCCTGGAGGGGAAATGGGCGGCGACCGCCCTCATAACCACCGCGGGGTTTCGGGATGTCCTCGAGATCGGCCGCCAGAACCGGCCTTCCCTCTACGATCTCTTCTGTGACCGGCCGCCGCCCCTGGTGCCCCGGGGTTGGCGCCTGGAGGTCCCCGAGCGCCTGGACGCCCGCGGCCGGACCGTGCGTCCGCTGGACGAGGAAGCGGTACGGGAGCTGGCGGGGAGGATAAAGGCCGGGGGGATCCGGGCGGTGGCGGTGGTCTTCCTCTTCTCTTTCCTCAACCCCGCCCACGAACGGCGTGTGGAGGAAATCCTGCGGGAGGAGGGGGTGGAGGTCCCGATAACCCTCTCCTGCGAGGTCCTCCCCGAGTTCCGGGAGTACGAGCGGGCCTCCACCACGGTCATGCCCATCTTCTACAGTTGTGG
>DFNF01000014.1 GCA_002375935.1 Acetothermia bacterium UBA3574 | reverse complement strand
GCCAACAGCGCAGAGGTGACCTCGTCCACCGCGGACCCGGAGACCGGGGACAACGAGGACGCCTGCACCAACCAGGTGGAGACGGAAGCGGACCTGGAGATCTCAAAGCAGTGTCACCAGGTGACTGCGGGGGTAGAGAACCAGCTGGTGTACACCATCGTGGTGACCAACCTGGGCCCCAGTGACGCCCGGGACGTGGTGGTGAGTGATGCGCTCCCGGCGGGGCTTTCTGATGCCAGCTGGACGCTGGACGGGGTGGACCAGGGGGCGTGGACCGGCACGGCCACCTTGGGGACGTTGGCGGCCGGGGACACGGCGGTCATCGAGATCTATGCGGACGTGGCCTCCTGGGTGCTCTCGCTTGCCAACAGCGCAGAGGTGACCTCCTCCACCGCGGACCCGGACACCGGGGACAACGAGGATGCCTGCACCAACCTGGTGGACACTCGAGCAGACCTTGAGATTATCAAAGAGTCAAGCCCGGATCCGGTGGTGGCGGGTGAGGAACTCGTCTACACCATCACCGTGACCAACCACGGTCCCTCGGACGCCCAGAACGTGGTGATGACCGAGACATACGATCCTTGGTTCATCTTCGGTTCGGCTACCCCGACGCCGGATCCGGGGACGGACAACGTGTGGACTTTCGCCACCATCTCCGCTGGAAACTCAGTGACCATCAAGATCACCGGCACCGTGGACCCTGCAGGGGGCGAGCCTTTGGAAAACTGGGTCCGCTGCTCCACCTCCACCACCGACCCGGACCAGGAGAACAACGTCGATTACGAGGTCACAGCTTTGGTAGGCTTGCAGATCCACAAGGTGGGGAGCACTGCTTATGCCCAAGCAGGGGACACCGTTGACTACACTATCGCCGTCACCAACCCCACTTCCAGTGAGCTGCACAACGTGCGGGTGGTGGACGAGCTTCTGGGGATCGACGTGGTGATCCCTCTGCTTGCCCCTTACTCCACCTGGGTGTACACCGTTGCCTACACGCTCACACTGGAGCACGTGCCCGAGCTTTTGAACACCTCCCGGGCGGAGGTGCGGTTCGGCGAGCAGCAATTGGTGGTGGAAGACACCTGGGTAGTGCAAGTGGGCTACATCAGCGGGCTGAGCCTCAGCAAGGCCACCTACGATGAGGCCGGAAACTATATCTCCTCCGCCCAAGAAGGGGACACGGTGATTTACCGGTTCGTGTTGCTCAATACCGGCAACGTGCCCTTCTTCGGGGTGGAAATGGTGGACGATGAGCTGGGGCATATCCCTGGGCCGGTCTCTGGGGATGTGAACGCCGATGGAGTACTTGACCCCGGAGAGGAATGGGTCTATGAGTACCGATACGTGGTCACCGCTGCCGACGTGGAGCGGGGGGGGATAGAAAACTTGGCCACCGCTTCGGGCCAGGACCCCTGGGGGAAAGGAGTACAGGCTTCGGCGGTTCACAGTTTGGCTACCGCAGTGATCGCGGGGGGCCTGGGAGAATTGGAGTGCGAAGCCAAGGTGGTGATCACCGAGGTGGCGTGGGCCGGCACCCCGGCGGGTCCTGACCACGAGTGGATCGAGCTTTTGAACCTGGGGCGGACTCCAGTTGATATCACCGGTTGGACCCTCCGCTGGAAGCCCAAGCACCCCCAAAGTCCCGACGAGGACTATTGGCGGGTGGTGGAGCTGGCCGGGGTGATCGAGAGGTGCGAAGTCTCACCTTGCTATCGAGACTCCGCCCCGTGGTGGACAGACTTCCTGATTCACTCTCGAGAAACCTCCGGTATGGTTTGGGTTGAGTTCACGGCCTCGGAAGAGCTTGCCCGGCGGGAACACGGATACTTCCTGCTGGAGCGGGGGACAGATGAGGTGGTGAAAGATTGTCCCGCCGACCTCATCTATCCAGCTCATCTGGAGCTGCCCGACGAAGGGGCGGTGATCCAGCTCCTCAATCCCGCGGGGGAGCTTGTGGACACAGTGAACACCTTGGAGGGTGATGGCTGGCCAGGTGGGGACGCAGCCCTCCCAGCGACCATGGAGCGGGCGTTCCCCCTGGCTCCCGATAGCCCCGAAGGTTGGGACACTAACTTGGGGTTCAAGGCCTTCGGCCAGGCAGCCGACGGCAGCGAGCTCCTGGCCACCCCGGCGGGGGAGAACGAAGGGGTCCTGGATTGTGAAGCCGTGCCTGACTTGCCCCCTTACTTGGCGCCCGTGCCCTTGGAACGGGTGGTGAGGCTCACCTTTCCGGTGGAGCCCGAGCAACGGGTGCGGGGGTGGCCCCGGATGTCTCTCACCAAGGTGGGAGAGGGTCAGGTAAGCGGTGGGGTCCCAAGCTGGTGGCTGGGGGACCTGTTTACGGTTGAGCTCAACCCTGGCCAACTTTCCCCGGGGGAGTACCGGCTGTGGGTGGTGCTTTCCCCTGGGAGGGTGGCGTTGATCTGGTTCATCGTGGACTGATCCATCGTTTTTTGCTCAGGGTGGGGAGGGCCGGGCTGTCAGGCCCGGCCTTCTCTGTTTGGCGCTGGGGCGGCTTGACCCGGGGCCGGGGTGGGGTAAAATCCGGCTGGCTTAGCAAGCCTAAACCTTGAGTGCTAATTCCAAGGGAGGAGGTGGCTCATGAAGGTCAAACCACTCGGTAATCGCGTGCTGGTAAAGAAAATCGAACAGGAGGAGCGCCGCACCCCAGGCGGCATCGTCCTCCCAGAGTCCGTCAAAGACGAAAAAGCCATCCGCGGCCAGGTGGTCGCCCTGGGCACCGCCGATAAATTCGACGTCAAAGAGGGCGACAAAGTCCTCATCTCCGCTTACGCCGGCACCGAAATCCGCATGGGCGAAGAAAAATACCTGCTGGTGAAGTCCAACGACATCTTGGCAGTGATCGAGGAGTGAGGAGGTGACCATGGCAGCCAAAGAGGTCATTTTCGGGGAAGAGGCACGGCGCAAAATCCTCGAGGGTGTGGAGAAGTTGGCCAGCGTGGTCCGGGTCACCCTGGGCCCCCGCGGCCGCAACGTCGGCATCGAGAAGAAGTTCGGCTCCCCGGACATCGTCAACGACGGCGTCACCATCGCCGAGGAGCAGGAGTACAAGGATTCCTTCGAGAACATGGGGGCCCAGCTGGTGAAGGAGGTGGCCTCCAAGACCAACGACGTGGCCGGCGACGGCACCACCACCGCCACCATCCTCGCCCACGCTTTGGTCAAGGAAGGGTTCAAGATGGTGGCCGCCGGCGCCAACCCCATGGCCCTCAAGCGGGGCATCGAAAAGGGCTCCCGGGTGGTGGTGGATGAGCTGAAGAAGATGGCCAAGAAGCTCACCACCAAAGAAGAGACCGCCCAGGTGGCCACCATCTCCGCCAACGACCCCGACATCGGCCGCATCGTGGCCGACGCCATGGAGGAGGTGGGCGAGGATGGCGTGATCACCGTGGAGGACTCCGACACCATCGAGACTTACTACGAAGTAGTGGAGGGGATGCGATTCGATCGGGAGTACCTGTCCCCCTACTTCGTCACCGACCCCAAGAAGATGGAAGTGGTGCTGGAGAACCCCTACATCCTGATCACCGACCGGGAGCTGAAGAACGCCATGGAGCTGATCCCGCTCCTGGAGAAGGTGGCTCAGACCGGAAAACCCCTCCTGGTGATCGCCAAGGACGTGACCGGCGAGGCCCTGTCCACCCTGGTTTTGAACAAGCTGAAGGGAACCCTGATCTCCTGCGCCGTCAAGGCCCCCGGCTTCGGTGACCGCCGCAAGGCCATGCTGGAGGACATCGCCATCCTCACCGGCGGGGTGGTGGTGGCCGAGGACGCCGGCATGGAGATCAAGAGCACCACGCTGGACATGCTGGGCCGGGCGGAGAAGGTGAAGGTGACCCACGACGACACCACCATCATCGGTGGCAAGGGTGACCCCAACGCCATCAAGGCCCGCATCGATCAGATCAACGAACAGATCAAGACCACCGACTCCGACTACGACCGGGAGAAGCTGGAGGAGCGGAAGGCGAAGCTGGCCGGTGGCGTGGCGGTGATCAAGGTGGGGGCCGCCACCGAGACCGAGTTGGAGGAGAAGAAGCACCGCATGGAGGACGCCCTGGAGGCCACCAAGGCTGCCGTGGAGGAGGGGATCCTGCCCGGCGGTGGGGTGGCCCTGCTCAACGCCGCCAAGGCCCTGGAGAAACTGGAGAAGGAGCTGGAGGGCGACGAGAAGGTGGGCGTCCAGATCCTCAAGCGGGCGTTGGAGGAGCCGGCCCGGCAGCTGGCGGAGAACGCCGGCTTCGAGGGGGCGGTGATCGTGGAGCGGCTCAAGGGGGAGAAGCCCGGCATCGGCTTCGACGTGGTCCAGGAGAAGTTCGTGGACATGTTCGAGGCTGGGATCATCGACCCCACCAAGGTCACCCGTTCCGCGCTGCAGAACGCCGTCTCCATCGCCGGGATGTTGCTTACCACCGAGGCGTTGGTGGCCGAGATCAAGGAGGAGAAGAAGGAGCCCTCCACCCCACCCATGGAGTTCTGATCGGCCCACCACAGCTGAGTTGCTGGGAGAAAGGCCCCGGCCTTGCGCCGGGGCCTCACTTCTTTGGCGCGAGGGGATCGCCTTGGCCGTCCTGGTCGATCCGCTTTGCCCCGAATGCCCCCTGGTGGCAGAAGGACACCATCGGTAGGATCGAGCAAGCCCCACTTCCCACTTTAAGGGGCTAGGGGAAAACCGGTGAACGGGCGTATGCGCTTCAACGTGTGGACGATCGCGGTCCTGGGGGTATGGCTGCTGACATGGTGCTGGCCCGTGTCGGCCGCCGGCCCGGCAGAGATGGAGTTTCGCGGGCTCATCTGGCGCACCATCGACCGCTACTACCATCCTGGCATCTACGCCGAGATATACGACCGGGCCAGCAACCGCCGCCTCCTGGACAAGGCGAGGGAGGCGGGGGCGAACTTCCTCCTCCTCAGGGCGTTCTATAGCTGTAGCCAGGGTGGCGAGCTGGTTGGGGACGAGGCCGAGGCGGAGCGCTACCTGGGGCAGGCGATCGCCGCCGCCCATGCGGCAGGGTTCAGGGTGTTCCTGACCCCGTACGTGGAGTCGGCCTGCTTCTGGCCCGAGCGGCGTTGCACGCTGTCCGAGGAAGCCTGGACCGGGGCTGTCCTCAAATGGGCCGCCTTCGCCGAGGAGCACGCAGTGGAGCTCTTCTCGCCCGGGTTCGAGATGAGCCTGATCTTCGAGCCGGCCCGGGCAGCGGGGTGGTACAAGGGGATCCTTCCTCGGCTGCGCCGGGTCTATTCCGGCCGGATCGCGATCGCCGAACACCCGTACATCGGCACTGGCCGCTGGCAGGTCTTGGACCGGGAGGGGGCGTTCGTCGGCTACGACTGCTTAGGGATCGCCGTGTTTCCCTGGAAACGCTACGGGGACGAGATCGACCTGCGGACCCTGGACGACTACCGGGCCGACGCCGCCCAGCGGGCCGAGCTGGCCCTTGGAATCGCCCACCGTCAGGGGATCGACTGCGTCTTCTTCTCCGCCCTGGGGATGGATCTCTGGCGCGGGGGGGAGCCCGACCCGGAAATCCGGGCCTGGGCGTACGAGCTCGGGCTCCAGGTGGCGGCCCAATACGGCCTGTGCGGCGCCTTCCTCCACAGCTGGGCCTCGGAGCCGGACCATTTGGGGAACTCGACCGCGGTGGAGCGGATGCTGAGGCGGGTGTGGGCAGAAGGAGGGGGCTAGGTGGCCCGGGGCGCTGCTGGGCTGGCGAACGAGACCATGAGGCGCATCTGTCCCCATCGGGAGCAGGTGTTCTGGGAAGACCACCCTGGCCCGCGGGAGGATGTAACTGCTAGGTCGAGGGGAAGGGAAAGGAGCCCTTTCCCCACCATTTTTCATGGCAGGACAATTTCAGCAGGGTTATCTTGGTCGACAAGGGTCATCCGGCCGGGCTGAGGGGCGAAGGATCAAGGTTTCCGGACGTTGCTCTCCAGGCGGTTGCTTGAAGCCGCCCTTTCGTACGCAAACCGCGTTACACATTTTGCGTAATTAGCGCAGGGTACTGGACATCCGCCTCGCCCTGGCGGGCCTCCGCCCCTGGCTAAGGCCGGCGCGTGGGGTATACTGTTTTACGCAAAAAGCGTTACGCAGCTAGCATAACAAAGGTGTGGACATGAAAAATCCGTTCGTCTACGGCAAGGTCGCCCGGGGGGAATCCTTCGCGGACAGAAAGCGGGAGCTGGCTGAGCTCTCCTCCGACATCCTCTCCGGCCAGAACGTGATCCTCTTCTCACCCAGGCGCTACGGGAAGACGTCCCTCATCCTGGAGGTGCTGGAGCGGGTGCGGGCCCAGGGGGTCCTCACCGTATACCTGGACCTGTTCAAGGTGGTGTCCGAGGGGGACTTCGTGTCCGCGTACGCCAGGGAGGTGGCTCGGCTGTGCGGGGGAGGGATCCGGACGGCCCTGCGGAGGATCCGGTCCCTGCTCCCCAGGCTCGTTCCGAAGGTGGTGCTGAGGGGGGAGGACATCGAGGCGGAGCTGGAGTTCGAATTCGACCTCCGGGGCGAGCGAGAGCCGCTCCTAGGTGACCTGTTCGAGGCGGTGGCCACCCTGGCCGGGGAGCGAGGAAAGCGGGCGGTGGTGGTGTTCGACGAGTTCCAGGAGCTGGCGGGCTGGGACGAGGGGGAACGAGTCCAGCGCCACATGCGGGCTCACTTCCAGCATCACGAGGAGGTGTCCTACATCTTCCTAGGCAGCAAGCGCCACCTCATGGAGGAGATCTTCCAAAACAAGAACCGCCCGTTTTACCGGTTCGGAAAGCACTTCCCGCTGGGGAAGATCCCGGAGGGCGAGTTCGCAGAGTTCATCCAGGCGCGGTTCGCGGCCACCGGCTTCCGGGTGGAAGAGGGGGTCGCAGAGAGGATCCTCGCGGTCACCGAGAACCACCCTTACTACACCCAGCTCCTCTGCCACGTGCTTTGGGACCGGCTGCGGGACGAGCGGCTGGTCACCCCGGAGCACGTGGACGCTGGGGTGGAGGAGGTGCTCTCCCGGGAGGCGCACGCCTTCCACGACATGTGGGATACGCTTCCCTTGAAGGCGCGGCAGCTTCTGGTGGCCCTGGCCAAGGAGGGGGATCCCCGGGTTGAGATCTACTCGGCCAGGTTCCTGCAGCAGCACAACCTGGGCCCTGCCTCCAGTGTGCAGCGGGCGCTCGCGCGCCTGCTCTCCGATGAGATACTGGAGCGGGTGGACGGAGCCTACGAGTTCACCGACGTGTTCTTCAAGCGCTGGCTCCGCCGGGAGTTCGTCCCCTGACCACGCAAACCGCATATTCACCCCAGGGAGGAAGGACGATCCCACCTTGTCCAGTTGGAGACGGCCAGTCGGTGTGCGGAGATGGAACCGCTGGCCTGCTCACCAGTCCCGGCTTCATCCCCCGAGGGGAGGCGGTGTAACCCGGCCCCTCGGTCTGCCCTAGATATGGCCCCTAACAGGATTTTTCCGGAAGCACCCCTCAGATGCGTCTTTCCCAGGAGGGCCTCAAAGTGCTCTCCCGGCCACCCCGGCCGGGGCACGTTCCCCACCCGCGCCGGCCCTACCCTCACCGGGTTTCGATCCGCACCATGTACTCGCTGGACTCGCCCGGGATGAAGCCGCCCACGTGGAGGAAGTAGAGCCCCGCCTCCAGGTCCACCTCCAGGGACTGGGACCCGCTCCCCTCTACCTCGGCGAAGATATTCCAGGGCTGGTTGGCGTCCGCGATGTAGAGCCAGAAGTGACCGTCCCCGATCACCTCCACCACTACCCTGCTGGGGGAGAACAGCCGGAACTGGAATAGGTCTACGTCTTCGCGGTCTGGCGGCAATGTGGCCGGACGGATGCACACGGGGAGCGCTCCCAAGCGCATGGGGGAGGTGAACTCATCGTTGGGCTCCTGCTCTGGGATGCAGGTCAGCTGGGGGGTGGCCTCCAAGGTGAGCTGATACTCGAACTCCCCTTCAGCGAACGCATATTTGCTGACGATCACATAATAGTCCCCTGGTTCCAGGGCCACGCTGATCCGGCTCCAGCCCCCTCCGCCCGAGTTGTCGTCGGTGGCGATGGGGTGCCCCCGGGCATCCACCAGCTCGAGGTAGGAGTCCCCGTCGTCCTCCCCGCCGGTGGAGATCACCACCTCCGCCGCCCCGGAGAGGGAGAAGTGGTAGAAGTCTCGGTCATCGCCTGCGATGTAACCGCAAGCCTGGAGCGCGTCCCCGGGGAGGGTGCCCAGCTCCACCGCCTCCTTGACCTCGTCGTTGGGCTCCGGATCGCGACAGGGGACGAAACACCACACGGTCAGGTTGTACAGGGGGATCTCCCGGGATTCGTCCGCTTCAACTTTTATCCCATACCGACCCGGGGCCACCGGCCCCCGCAACACGCTCTGGAGGCGGCTTCCGGACAGGGAACTCTCCGCCACCACGCCCCGGGGGCGCCCGGTGGGGGAAAGTTGGTACAACGTCATCTCGACGAACTCGTCCCGGAAACGGGGGGAGGCGATCCGCAGCACCGCATCGGGGCAGGCGCCGGGCTCGATTTCGAACACGAAGTAGTCCACGTCCTCACCCGGCTCGATCGTGCCGCTCCCTTTCAAGGGGGTCTCAGGGGTGAGTGTTCCCAGGAAAAGGCCCCGCCTGGCCTCGTCGTTCGGCTCCGTCTCCAAGGCAGTGGAAACGTAAAATTGGTAGGCCCCGGTCCCCCGGGGGGAGTCCACCTTCACCAGATATGCCCCAGGTTCCAACGAGAGGGCCGCCCATTCCCCGCCCTCCGCCACCAGGGACAGCCCGGCGTCATAAACCACGAACCTGAGTTCAATCTCTTGAGCCCACTGGGGGTAGATGACGAGGCGGGCCGAACCTGGCAGCCTAAAGGAGAACCAGTCGTCATCTCCCTGGTAATCTATGGCCCCGCGGACGAGGACGGTCTCCACCTGCTCCAGCTCCCCCAACTCCACCGCCTGGGTGGGCGATTCAGACTCGTCCCCGGTGGTGGCGCCCGCCAGCAGCAAGAGCAAGCCCGCCAAGACAGGCGTTCGACAGTGACGGC
>DFNF01000010.1:1306-25218 GCA_002375935.1 Acetothermia bacterium UBA3574 | reverse complement strand
TGTTGGCCGGGGTCACCGGGGTGGGGGCCGGGCTGCTGTGGCTGTGGGGCCGGAGGCTCAATGCCCTCGCCCTGGGAGAGGAGGGGGCCCGGCACTTGGGCCTGCACCCCCGCCGCCTGCGCGGATTCCTGGTGGGCGTGGCCACCTTGCTCACCGCCACCGCGGTGGCCTTCTGCGGCACCATCGGGTTCGTGGGCCTCATCACCCCCCACTTGATGCGGCTCCTTCTGGGGCCGGACCATCGGGTGTTGCTTCCGGCCGCCGCCCTGGCCGGGGGGGTGTTTCTGCTGGCCGCCGATACCCTGGCCCGGATCGCCCTGCCCCCCCTGGAGCTCCCGGTGGGGATCGTCACCGGCCTGTTCGGGGTGCCGTTCTTCTTGTATCTCGTCCGGCGGAGGGTGCGATGAAGGTCCGGTTGGTGGAGCTGGTCGCCGGCTACCCCGGGCGGGAGGTGCTGGCCGGGGTGTCCCTCGAGTTTCGGCCCGGGGAGCTCACGGCGGTGGTGGGGCCCAACGGGGCCGGGAAAACCACTCTCCTGCGGGCCATCTCCGGGGCCCTGCCCCCTTCCGCCGGAGCCGTGTACCTGGACGGTAAAGACCTCGCTTCCCTCCCCCCCAAGCAGGTGGCCCGCCGGTTGGCCATGCTGGAACAGCGCCCCCAGCTGGGCTTCGACTTCACCGTGCGGGAACTGGTGGAGCTGGGGCGGCTGCCCCACCTCCCCTTCCCGGAGCGGCTCTCCCGGGTGGATAGACAGGTGGTGGTGGAGGTGTTGGCCGAGGTAGGCCTGGAAGGGCTGGCCGAGCGGCGCTTCTCCACCCTGTCTGGAGGGGAGAAGCAACGGGCCTTTCTAGCCTTGGCTTTGGCCCAGCGGCCCCAGGTGCTTTTGCTTGACGAACCCACCGCCCACCTGGACATCGGCTACCAGCTGGAGCTGATGCAGTTCGTGCGGGCGCGGGCAGAGAAGGGGCTAGTGGTGGTGCTGGCCATCCACGACCTCAACCTGGCGGCGGCGTTCGCCGACCGATTGGTGCTGCTGAGGGAGGGGCGGGTATTGGCCACCGGGAGCCCGGCCCAGGTATTGACCCCGGACTTGGTGCGGAGGGCGTTCGGGGTGGAAGCGGCGGTGTACCGGTGTCCGACCACCGGGCGGGTGTACCTGCACTGGCTCCCGCGCCGCCCGCCCACCTCCAAGAAGGAGGGGCGGCTGGTGGTGGTCGGGGGTGGTGGGGCGGCGGCGGAGATCCTGGCCGCGCTCAGCCCCCGCTTCCAGCTGGTGTTGGGGGTGGTGTGCCCGCTGGACTCCGACTACCAAGCTGCCCAGGCGCTGGGGGTGGAGGTGGTGGTGGAGGCGCCGTTCGCCCCGGTGTCCCCTCGGGCCCTCCGGGAGCTTGAGCGGCACCTCAAGGCCTCGGCGGGGGCAGTGGTGGCCCCCACCTGGTTCGGCCCGGGGAACCTGGCGGTGCTGGAGTTGGTGGCTGAGGCGTTGCCCCCAGAGCGGATTTTCCTCATAAGTCCGGAGCTGATCCGCGAGCGGGACTTCACCGGGGGCACAGCCGGCCAGCTGGTGGAGCGGCTCCTGGCGCAAGGGGCGAGGGTCCTCACCCCTGGGGAACTCTCCTCTTCTGCTCCCTTGGGCGATCTCTCCTCCCAAGGGGGCTAATTTCCACCCGGCCCACCCCAAAAAGCGGGGTAAACCTCCCGCTTCCTAGGCCCAAAAACCAGCTCCCCGGGGGACAAGCGCCCCCCAGATGAGGATTAGCTGGCCTGGCAAGCGCCGCTCCCCGGTCCCTACCGTAGGCCGTCATGCTAGGGGTCCGTAGGTGGACACTGGTGGCCTGGAGCTTCGTGTGGACGGTCTGCATCCAAGGCCCGGTGGATGCCCTGCGGGAGCGGCGGCAACCTGGAGGAGGAGGAGACGATGAAGTTTTTTTGCTTGGCGGCGTTGGTTTTCGGCGTGGCCCTCGGTTCTTGGGCCGACACCCTCATCCTGGCCGAGGGCACAGCTTTTGTCGGAGAGTTGGTGGGAGTGGATGCTGAGGAGCTCTACTTCCTCACCCAGGAGGGGGTGGAGTTGGCGGTGGCTTGGAACCGGGCAAGGGGAGTGGAGCTGGATTGGGGACTGAATCCAGAGCCTAGGTTGGAGTACACAGAATGGCTTTCCGCCATCCGAGTGGCCCGGCGAGAGCTGTCCCGCTGTCGCCGGAGCAAGCAGGGTTTGGTGCTGGGGGGGCTGCTTTTCATGGCGGGGGGCTGGTGGCTCACTACTCAAAACTACGGGCTGTTCGGGGAGTTGCTGATAGGCTTGGGGGCGGTGGCCGGCCTGCTGGGGATCTCCTCCCCGGCCCCCAGTTGTCCCCCCCTCCTGCATCGGGTGGAACTGCTCACGGAGATCGGCCTGGAGCACGGTTGGTTCTACTGACCGGGGAGGACACTTCCGGGCCAGCGCCGTTTTCTCTGGAAAAAATCGGAAGCTGAGGAGGGGAAATGGGGAGCAAGGCCTCGCTGGGGTGCTTTACGCTAGCCCTCACTATAATCCTGGGCATGGCTGCTTTGGCCGATCGGTTGCCCACGGAGCTGTTTGACTACTTGCTCGCCACCCAGGGACAGGCGGAGTGGGAACTCGTCAGCGAGTATCCGTTCGGGGCCGCCCACGTCAGCGAGCTCTTCCTGCGCTCCCAGCTGTGGCAGGGTGTGCCTTGGGAGCACCGGCTCACGGTGTGCCGCCCCCCGGAGTTGGCGGTGGAGGACGTGGTGGTGCTCTTGATCACCGGGGATGCGAGTTCGGAAGCCACCCTGGTGGGGCTGAGCTTGGCCCAGCGCAGCGGCCTGGCGGTGGCGATTTTGGCCGACGTGCCCAATCAGCCCCTGTTCGAGCGTCGGGAAGACGCCCTGATCAGCTACACTTTCCAGCGCTATCTGGAGGAAGGGGATCCGGATTGGCCGCTTCTCTTCCCCATGACCCGGGCTGCGGTGGCGGCCATGGAGGCGGTGGAGGCGCTGGCAGCCACCCACTGGGACACGGAGCTGCAGGGGTTTGTGGTCACCGGGGCCTCCAAGCGGGGCTGGACCAGCTACCTGACAGCGGCGGCGGTGCCGGACAAGGTGCTGGGGCTGGCGCCGCTGGTGTTCGACATCCTGAACATGCCCTTGCAGATAGCCCATCAGCGGGAGTTCTGGGGGGAGACCTCCCCTCAGATCTCGGATTACACCCAGGCCGGCCTCACCCAGGCCTTCGTTGACTCGCCGGCTGGGGCGCGATTGGCCTGGGTGGTGGACCCCTACACCTACCGCTACGCCTACACCATGCCCAAGTTGGTCATCTTGGGGGCCAACGACGCCTACTGGCCGGTGGACGCGGTGAACCTCTACTGGCCGGGGCTGCCTGCCCCCAAGCTGCTCCTGGTGGTGCCCAATTCCGGGCACGGGTTGGAGGACCGGGGGCGGGTGATCAGTTCGCTGGCTGCCTTCGCCCGGGCGGTGGCAGTGGGGGTCCCCCTCCCCCACCTGGCGGCCACCTATGAGTTGGGGCCAGCCGGGCTGCGTTTGTCGCTGGAGGCAGCGGGGTTGACGGCGAAGGCGGCCCGGCTGTGGCTTGCAGAGGCCCCGGGGCGGGATTTCCGGGCGGCCCGGTGGCAACCTCACCCCCTCCCGGGCGGCGAGGGACACTGGGAAGCCCTCGTCCCCCCGCGGGAGGGAATGTACCAGGCGGCGTTTGCAGAATTGGAGACCGAGGCATTTGGCCTTTCCTGGTACCTCTCCACCCCGCCCCGGGTGCTGGAGCCTGTCCCTAGGGGGTCTTCACTCGCTCCGTGAGTAGGGGTGGGTGGCCCGGGTGCGGCGTTCGTGCCGGGAAGAGCCTGACCGCTGATCACGCCCGAGCCTACCACTCTGGGGCGTTGTTTTGAGTAGTCCCCTTCCCCAGCTCGGGCCGCGATATACTCGAGGGAGGTGCCTTCCTGCCTGCCCAGGTGGGGGGCGCCTCTGATTAAGGTGAGAAGTGCTCAGCCGGGAGAGGAGGAGACAAGGTGCGGGCTTTTGTCACCGGAGGGACTGGGTTCATCGGGGCCAACGTGGTGCGGGCCCTGCTGGAGGCGGGGTTTGAGGTGCGGGCCCTGGTCCGGCCCACTTCCCAGCTCACCAACCTCCAGGGGCTGGAGGTGGAGCTCGTCCGGGGGGATGTGTTGGACCTGGCCTCCCTTCGGCGGGGGATGGCCGGCTGTCAGGTGGTGTTTCACGTGGCCGCCCTCTATTCGTTCTGGGTTCGGCCTCGGGGGCTGATCTACCAGGTGAACGTGGACGGCACCCGGCAGGTGCTCCAGGCCGCCGGCGAGCTGGGGGTGGAGCGGGTGGTGTACACCAGCTCCGTGGCTGCCCTGGGGCTGGGGACGAGGGAGCAGCCCGCCGACGAGACCACCCCCGTTCACCCCGCCCACATCATCGGCGATTACAAGAGGAGCAAGTACCTGGCCCAGCAGGTGGCCCTGAAGTTCGCCCGCAACGGGCTCCCGGTGGTGATCGTCAACCCCAGCTACCCGGTGGGGCCGTATGACATAAAGCCCACCCCCAGCGGGAAGTTGGTCCAAGACTTCCTGGCCCGGCGGATGCCGGCCTACGTGGACACCGGCCTGAATGTGGTGGCGGTGGAGGATGTGGCCCGGGGGCACCTGCTGGCGCTGCAGCGGGGTCGGGAGGGTGAGTGTTACATCCTGGGGGGAGAGAACATAACCATGAAGGAACTTTTGCAGATTCTCTCTGAGATAACTGGCCTCCCTGCCCCCCGGCTGCGGCTCCCCTACTGGCCCCTGTTGGGGCTCTCTTACCTGAACGTGGCCTGGTGCCGGCTGTCCGGGGGCACCCCCCGCATGACCCCGGACACCCTGCGCATGTCCCGGCACTACATGTACTACAGCTCCGGCAAGGCGGAGCGGGAGCTGGGCTACTCGTTCAGGCCTGCTCGGGAGGCGTTGGCGGGGGCGGTGGAGTGGTTCCGGGGCCGGGAGGCCGGGTGATGGCCAGGACAATTTGACGCAGACGGGTAGAATCTGGTAGACTGCAAGTTGGGTGAGGGGGTATGGTCGAACTAAAAGATTTCAAGGTGTTCGCGGACCTCAAAAAAGAGGATTTGGACAAGCTGGCCCGCCTGGTGCGCCGGATAGAATACGGGGCGGACGAGCTCATCTACATGGAGGGGGCCCCCGCGTTCGGCTTCTACCTGGTGTTCTCCGGGGCAGTGAAGGTGGTCAAACGCTCGGCAAAAGGCAAATCGCAAATCCTTAAAATAGTTGGTCCTGGGGGGTTATTGGGGGAAACCACTCTGTTCGACAAAGGTGTGCACAACGCCTATGCCAAGACCCTCATTCCCTCTTCCGTCGGGTTCATCGAACGGGGGGATTTCTTTTACTTCCTGGAACACCACCCCCGGGTGATCTTCCGGTTCTTCGAACGCCTCTCCCTGGAGATCAAGGCCTTTCAGAACAAGCTAGCCGAGCGCTCTTATGCCTCCAGCAAGGAACGCCTGGCCAGGTTGATCCTGGCCCTGGGGCGATCCGGCCTGGAACTCTCCCGCTCTGAACTGGCCGAGATGGCCGGGGTGTCCTCCAAAACCGCCATCCGCACCCTGGGGGAGCTGGAAAACCGGGGCATAATCTCACTTGACAGCCGCAAGGTGAAGGTCCTGAAAGAGGACTACCTGCGCCGCCTCATGGAGCCCTTCACCGTCACCGTCGACGACGCCGTCATCATCTGACCCCCAGGTGTCGACCAACGCGTGGAGGCACGGTGATGGGTGTCCTTGGCCCTTCCCCCCTCTTCCCCTCATCCTCACCCTGGTGGACTCGGTATGACCAGGAGGCGTAGAAGGAGAAGTTGGCGGAGTGCCTGGCCGGTGGTGGCCGCTTACCTGCTGGCCGGGGGGGTGTTGGCCTGGGAGCCATCCCTGCCGGTGCGGTTGGTGCTGGTCTCCCTACCCCTGAGCTTGGCCAGCTGGACCTGGGGCTGGCTGGGGGGGGTAGCGGGCGCGGTGGCCAGCGGGGTGTTGCTCATCCCCTACCTGGTGGAGAGTCGGAGCGAACTGGATGGGGCCATCGGGGCCCTCCTGCTGGGGGTGGTGACCGCCACCCTGGGGCTCCGGCACCTGTGGCAACGGCGCCCCCAGCGGAAGCTGGTCAATCACCGGGTGGAGGTGTGCTACGGGGAGGACATGTTCGAAAACTCCCTCAACATCGGGCACGTCATCGACCGGGAGGGCAACGTGATCCGCCGCAACCGGACTTCCCGCGAGATACTGGGCTGGGCCCACAAGCGCACCCTCCACCTGAGCGAGTACGTGCATCCGGAGGACTTGGGCAAGTTCAAGGCCCAGCTGGAGCAACTCTTCGAGCGGGGGGAGATCCGGGGGGTGGAGCTGCGGTTTACCACCGAGGGGCGGGGCGTGGTGCCGGTGGAGCTGCAGGCCAAAAGGGTCACCGGCCGGGTGGCGGTGATGGAGGCGCAGGACCACCGCCGGGTGGCAGAACTGAAGCGGCGCCTGGCCGAGGAGGAGGCCCGCTACCGCTACCTCATCGAGGACGGGATCGACACCCTGGACTTGGGGATCGTGTTGGTGGACAAGCAGGGGCATGTGCTGTGGGCCAACCGGGCGGTGGAGAAGTTCTTCGGGGTCCCCCGGGAGGCGTTGGTGGGGATCCCTGGGCTGCGGGCGATCCAACAGCTGGCCCAGGTGCTGGAGGACCCCCAGGACTTCCTGCGGCGAGTGCAGGCGGCCTATCAGTCGGGGAGCCCGGTGGAGGAGGTGGAGCTGCGGGTCTGGGGGGGGCGGGGGCGCCGGGAACGCATCCTCCAGTACCGCTCCATACCCATCCAGACCCAGCGCTACAAGGGGGGGCGGGTTGACTATTTCGCGGACATCACCCAGCTAAAGCGCCTGCAGGAGGAGCTGCGCCAACGGGCCCAAGAACTCCAAGAGGTCAACGAGAAGTTGAGCCAGTTCACCAGCGTGGTGTCCCACGACCTGCGCTCCCCGGCCAACCTGGCCATGGTGCACCTGAGCAAGATCCTGCACGCCTACGACGGTGCCCTCCCCCCACCGGTCCGGGAGCGATTGGAGAAATTGAAGGGCCTCATGGAGTACATGGACAAGCTGGTGGACACCCTGGCCCACTACTCCGAGATCCGCCTCACCCCGGACCGCCTGGAGCGGGTGGACATGAACCGGGAGATCCGGGACCGGATAGAGGACCTGGGGGAGTACCTTCAAGGGGTGAGCGTGAAGCTGGCCGACGATTTCCCGGTGGTGTACGGGATCCCTACCCTGCTCGGGGAGGTAATTACCAACCTGGTCCGGAATGCGGTAAAGTTCAACGACAAGGCCTTGCCTCAGGTGGAGATAGGATGGAAGGAAGGGAAAAACGGCACCTACATCTTCTACGTGAAGGACAACGGTCCTGGGATCGAGCGGCAATACTGGGACACTATATTCGTGATGTTTGAGAAGCTTGATAGGAACAAAGAAGGCACGGGCGCTGGTTTGGCCATCTGTCGCCGAATCGTGGAAGAGCACGGGGGGAAGATTTGGCTGGAGTCGAAGTTAGGGGAAGGGACTACCTTCTACTTCTCATTGCCGAAAGCCCCCGTGAAAAAAGGGGTGGAACACCATGCCCAGTGAACGCCGAATGGTCATCCTAGTAGTGGAGGATGACGACCTTCACTACGAGCTCATTGAGGATTCCGTAAAGAAGGCCGAGGAGAACACCGGGGCCCGCTACGAGCTGCATCGGGCAGTGGACGGGGCCGAGGCCCTGGAGTTTCTCTTTCGGAAGGGGAAGTACGCGGATGCCCCCCGACCCAATCTCATCCTCCTGGATCTGCGCCTCCCCAAGAAGAAGGGGATGGATGTGCTGGCGGAGATCAAGCGGGACGAGCGCCTGCGCAAGATCCCGGTGGTTGTCCTCACCGTGTCCACCAGCGAGGAGGAGATGGTGCGGGCGTACGACTCGGGGGCGGCCGGCTTCCTCACCAAGCCCGGCAGCCCGGAGGAGTTCGAGCGCCTGTTGACCACGGTTTGGGAATACTGGCGCATCGCTCGGTTGCCCGACTGAGCGGATACCGCGACAAACCTCCCCTCCCCAGGTGTCCGGCGTCCTGTAACTCATCCCTCACCCCCGGTGTAAATTGAGCAAGGAAATGGCCACGTGCCTCAAGGGCGTGGTGCCGGCCGAGCGGGGTTTCCAACCCCCCGGACCGGGGCCCGCAGGGATGTGAAGGAGGCCCACTTGCCCCGGTCCGTGAGGCTGCCGTTCGAATCGGCGGGGCACGTGGGAACTGGGCCCTAGCTTCTGGCTCCCTTTCCCGCCCGGGGAGCCGCGGTTCGGTGGGGGAGGGGCTAGCCCCCTCCCCCACACCTCTCCAGCACCAGTTTCAACAGCCGACTGGCCGCCTCGCGCGCCCGCTCTCCCTCCTCGGGGGAAAGGGGACGGTTGGCAAGCCCGATCAGCTCCCCCAGGGCTTCCCGCCCCTCAATTGGGAACCACCCCGGGACCTCCCCCTCTAGGTACTCCAGCCACTGGGGGGCCAGGTTCAGATACGGGGTGCCCGGCGCGAGGAGCACTGTTTGGGTGAGAAAGGCGACCTGAAATTCCCAGCTCTCCCCCAGCGCCCCTGCCTCCTCCCCGGCGGTCAGGACCAGCTGGTCCATCGCCTCCCGCCCCGCCGCCAAGGTGGCGGCCAAGTTATCCAATTGCTCTGACGAAATCTCCGACCAATCTAGGTCCACCAGCTGCCCCACCGCTCCCGCGGCCTCGGCCAGTTTGAGTTGAGCTTCCCGGACTGCCCCCAGGGTTTGGGGCCAGCCCCCTTCCCCCGCCAGGGTGCGGGACAGGGTTTGCAGGGAGTCCTGGACCTCCAGCAGGGCCTGCCAGGCCGGGCCGGCCTCCGGGGGTTGCCCTCCTGCCAGCTCCCAGCCAATCACCCCCTGGCGGAATAACTCCACCGGTGTGTAATGGTAAAGGAGAGTTGCCAGCTGAGCGCCCAGCTCCGCTGGGCAAAGCCCTGCCCAGCCCACTACCCCCAGCGACAACACCAGCAACCCCACTCGACAGGCCACGCCGCCCATGGTAACTGTCGGGGGCGGGAGAGCAAGTTCTCCCTCCTGGGGTAAACTCTTCCTGCAATCTAGCGGTGAATACGAAAAAGGAGGCTTGGGTGAAGCTCAAGCTGGTACTCGCGCTGGGTTTGATCGGTTTCGTGGCCTTTCCCCAGGGATTGCCGCCGGGGGCGGCCCTGCGCCTGGGGCAGGGGATCGTGTTCGATTTGGCCAGCACCCCGGAGGGGATCTGGGTGGCCACCGCGTTGGGCTTGGAACTGTGGGACCCGGACACAGGGGAGCTCCTGTGGGCGGTGGAGGCCGCCTCCCGCGAGCCCCGGGTGGCGGCAGTGCTCCCGGGGCAGGGGCTCCTGGCCCGGGGCCGGTCCGACGGCACCGTGGAGGTGTGGGACCGGGCTGGTCACCTGCTCCTCAGCATCCCGGCTCATCCCGGCCCGGTGACGGCCCTGGCCTTCTCCCCCCAAGGTGAGTGGTTGGCCTCCGGGGGGGAGGAAGGGGTGATCCGCGTCTGGAGCCTACCAGCCGGGGAGCTCCTCTTCGCCCTGGGGGGACACACCGGGGAGATCCACACGTTGGCTTTCTCCCCTGACGGCCGGATTTTGGCCTCCGGCTCTGAAGACAGGACGGCCAAGTTGTGGGACCTGTCCACGGGAGAGCCGTATGCCAACTTGCGCTGGCACATCAGGCCCATCCTGGCCCTGGCCTTCTCCCCTGGCGGGGACCTCCTCGCCACCGGGGCCTACGACGGGGAGGTAAAGCTGTGGGGGGTGGCCGATGGCCGCATCCAGCGCACCCTAAGGCCCGGGTTCGGCCCGGTGACGGCCCTGGCCTTCTCCCCGGACGGACGGTGGCTGGCTGCCGGAGGGCTGGTGGGACTGGCGGCGGTCTGGGCCCGGGGCGATTGGGGCCAAGTGAGCTTTGCCCCCCTGCACCGGGGTCGAATCGTCTCCCTGGCCTTCTCCCCGGATGGGGAGATGATCGTGAGTGGGGCCACCCATGAGCCCGTGGCCCGGTGGACCTCGCCGTTCTTGGCCCCCTTGGGGGACTTGCCCGGCAACATCGGAGGGGTGTATGCGGTCGCCTATTCTCCCACCGGGGAGTTACTGGCCACTGCCGGGGCCGACGGCCGGGTGCGGCTGTGGCACCCCGAGGGCGGCCAGCTGGTGCGGGTCCTCGAGGCGGGAGGAAAGGCGGTGGATGGGCTGGCCTTTTCCTCGGATGGGGAGTGGCTGGCCGCCGGAGACGGGGACGGGACGGCCTGGGTGTGGCGGGTGGAGACGGGGGAGCTTTCCTACACCATTCCCGCCCACCGGGAGGCGGTCACCGAAGTGGCCTTCTCCCCGGACGGCCGGACCTTGGCCACGAGCTCAGTGGACGAGACGGTCAAGCTCTGGGAAGCTGCCACCGGCGCCCCTGTAAGCACCCTGTGGGAGAGGCAGCCCCCCCTCCACTTCGACATGGTGTTCTCCTTCGCCTTCTCGCCCGACGGGCAGTATCTGGCCACCGGCTCGGAGGACCGCTCGATCAAGGTGTGGGACGTACAAGCCAGGGAGATCGCCTACCGGTTGCGCCGGCACCGGGAGGTGGTGCACACGGTGGTCTTCTCCCCGGATGGGGAGTGGCTGGCCTCGGCAGATGCGGGTGGGGAGATCGTGATCTGGAGGGTGGCTCGGAGGAGGGCGGTGGCCACCTTGCGGGCACATGCCGGGGAGGTGAACGCCCTGGCCTTCTCCCCGGACGGGCGGATTTTGGCCTCAGCGGGCAAAGACCGGGTGGTGCGCCTGTGGCAAGTGGATTCGTGGGAAGTCGTCCACGAGTTCTCCGGCCATCTCCTGCCCGTTTACTGTCTTGCCTTTTCCCCGGATGGAAGGTGGCTGGTCTCGGGCTCCGGGGACGGCACCGCGGTGGTGTGGGACCTGGCTGAGCTAGGGGGGTGAGGGGGTTGGAGACGGTAATCGGACTTGAGATCCACGTACAGCTGGCCACCGCTACCAAGCTGTTCTGTGGCTGCCGGGCGGACTACTTCGCCGCCCCGCCCAATACCCTCACCTGTCCGGTGTGCCTGGGCATGCCGGGGGCATTGCCGGTTCTGAACAGAAAGGCAGTGGAATACGCGTTGCGGGTGGCGCTGGCCTTGGGGGCACAGGTTAAGCGCCGATCTCATTTCGACCGCAAGAACTACTTTTACCCCGATCTCCCCAAGGGGTATCAGATCACGCAGCGCCAGGTCCCCTTGGCGGTGGGAGGCGAGCTTCGGTTCTGGGTGGAGGGGGAAGAGCGGCGGGTCCGCATCCGCGAGCTGCACCTGGAGGAAGACGCCGGCAAGCTGGTGCACACCCCGGCCGGTGCGCTGGTGGACATGAACCGGTGCGGGGTGCCCCTGGTGGAGATAGTCACCGAGCCTGACCTGCGGACTCCCGGGGAAGCCAAGGAGTTCCTGCGGGCACTGCGCACCCTGCTCCGGCACCTGGGGGTGTCCGGGGCGGACATGGAGAAGGGGGAGCTGCGGTGTGACGCCAACCTCTCCCTGGCCCGGGATGGGGAGTGGGGGGTGAAGTCGGAGATCAAGAACCTGAACTCTTTTCGGGGGGTGGAACGGGCGCTGGCGGCGGCCGCTGCCTGGCAGCGGGAGCGGCTGGAGCGGGGGGAGGAGATCCGGCTGGCCACTTTCGGCTGGGACGAGGGGCGGGAGCGGCTCCTGCTCCAGCGGGCCAAGGAGGAGGCCCACGACTATCGCTACTTCCCAGAGCCGGACCTGGTGCCCTTGGAGGTGAGCGAGGAGCTGCTTGAGAAGGTGCGGGCGGGGCTCCCTGAGCTCCCCTGGGCCCGCCGGGAGAGGTTCGTGCGGGAGTACCGGCTTTCCTCCCGGGAGGTGGAGGTGCTGCTGGGGGAGCCGGAGTTGGCGGATTATTTCGAGCGGGTGGCCGCGGCGGTGGGGGAGGGGCGGGAGGCGGCCAACTGGATCCTCACCGAGGTGCTGCGGTTCTGGCAGGGGAGCCCCCCCCTCCCCGCCGAGGAGCTGGCGCTGCTCATCCAAAAAGTCCGAAAGAAGGAGATCTCGCGCACCACCGCCAAGGAGCTGCTGGAGGAGGCGATCGGTGGGAAGGAGAGCCTGGAGCGCCTGCTCGCTGGGCGGGCGGTCCGGCAGCTCACCGACGAGGCGGAGCTGGAGAAGTTGGCCCGCGAGGCGATGTCCCAGCACCCCCAGGCGGTGGCCGACTTCCAGGCCGGCAAGACCCAGGCCCTGGGGTTCCTGGTGGGGCAGGTGATGAGGAAGACCAAGGGCCGGGCCGATGCCAGCAAGCTGGCGCAAATTTTCCAGAGGCTTTTAGCTAGCTGAATCCCCGGTCGGTTTGGTAACTGGGGGAGTTGCCCCGCCCGGGGCGATCGGCGTCGCCTGGGCCCGCTCCCTGCACTCGGCTTCTGGGGTTATGTCAGGGAGGTTAGGACTCGGCTCCCAAAGGGCGAGTTTTTCCCCTGCCCCCAGGGGAAGATGTCCCGCTGCCCCCTCTCCCCTGTGGGACACTTGGGGAGGGTTGCTGCCGGAGCTGCCCGGGAACCGGTCAGGGCCCGGCGGACCAGAGGTAGACCAAATAGACCACCGCCACCACTCCCAGCACCAAGAGGCCGAGCTCCAGTGGGCTCAGGACTCCGGCCAGTTCCTCTGGCAGGCGCTCCAGGGGGGAAGCGCAGCCCTGCTCCCGACAGCGCAGCACCTCTTGGCGGATCTGTAGCTCCACCGCCCGGCCCACTCCCGTCACCCCAAGCTCTCCCACGAACACGGTGGGGGTGGTTTCCTTGGTCAACCCGTACACCCGGGCCAGGGTGACCATCAGGCGCCAGTTGTCCGGCTCGAAGGTCACCTCGTAGGGCACCACCCGCAGCTCGGGGACTTCCTGGGAGAGCTGGGCCAAGAACTCCTTCATTTCCATACAATCGGGGCAGGTGGCGGACCAGAAGAACAGGAGCTCCACCTCCCCCGCCAAGGCCGTCAACCCAACCA
Organism: Acetothermia bacterium UBA3574; assembly: GCA_002375935.1. Taxonomy (GTDB): domain Bacteria; phylum Bipolaricaulota; class Bipolaricaulia; order Bipolaricaulales; family Bipolaricaulaceae; genus DFNF01. The sequence goes on along the minus strand of DFNF01000010.1, from coordinate 12,115 downwards.
AAACACCTACCACAAGCAGCACTTTTGCCATGTCAACCTCCGAGCGCAAGTATATCCGCCGAAGCTGGCCCCCCGGGGCAACGGTTCCCCTTACCCTCTGCGGCGGAGTAGCCTCATCCCCAATGGGGGAACGGGGACTTCCGTCCGCCAACTCCCCTGCCCTGCCAAGAGGTCCCGCCATGGGCCGGGCGCCGGCAAGCCCAAGCGCTGTGCCTCTTCTCCAGCGTTCAGTGCCACCAGCACCTGCTCCCTTCCCCCCACCCGAAGGAAGGAGAGGAGTTTTCCCCGGGCCTGCCAGGGGCGAAGCTCTCCCCGCCGCAGGGCCGGGGAGGCACGGCGGAGCTGGCTGAGCTTCCGGATGGGTGTCTGGATAGTCTGATCCCAGAGGTGTTCCTCCCAGGGAAATGTTCGCCGGCAGTCCGGGTCTTCCCCACCCTCCAGGCCCACCTCGTCCCCATAGTAGATGGCGGGGGCCCCCGGGTAGGTGAACAGGAAGGCGTATGCCAGGATCAGCCGGCGCCGATCCCCTCGGCACAGGGTGAGGAAGCGGGGGGTGTCATGCGATCCCACCAAGTTGTACATGGCGAAGGTGTTTTCCGGGGGGTAACTGCGCCGGAGCCCATAGAGGAAGTGGGCGAACCTGTCAGCGGACCATTCCCCCCGGGCGAAGAAGGCCACCAGCCCCTCCCGCAGCCGGTAGTTCATCGCCCCATCCAGCGCTTGGAATTTGAACCAGGAAGCGGCAATGCCCATTACCTCCCCCAGGACGTACGCTTGGGGGTTGACTTCCTTGACCAGGGAGTAGAGTTCGCGCACGAAATCCGGGGGCAGGTAATCGCCGGTGTCCAACCGCCAGCCGTCTATGGCGTACTCGCAAAGCCAATGCCGGACCACCCCCAGCAGGTATTCCCTCACTTCTGGGTTCCCGTGGTTCCACTCCGGCATGGAGGGGACCCCGGCCCAGCAAGCGTAGTTCGGTTCTGGCTTGCGGACGACCCGGTCTCCCCAAACTTCGAACCAGTTCCAGTAGGGGGAAGCGGGCCCGCGGGCAAGGACGTCCTGGAAGAAGGGGTGGTGGTCCCCACAGTGGTTGAACACCCCGTCCAACACGACCTTCATCCCCCGGGCATGCGCTTCCCCAACTAGCTCCCGCAGGGCCCGGTTGCCCCCGAAGGCGGGGTCCACCTGGAAGTAATCCTGGGTGTCGTACTTGTGGTTGGAAGGGGCTTGAAAAATCGGGGTGAGGTAGATGGCGGTCACCCCTAGGGACTGGAGGTAGTGGAGCTTATCGCAGATCCCCTGGAGGTCGCCACCGAAGGTGGAGATGCGGTCGGGGATTTCCCCCCAGGGCCGGGTTCCGGGCGGGTCATTGGACGGGTCTCCGTTGCGAAACCGGTCGGGGAAGATCTGGTAGAACACGGCGTCCTTGACCCATTCCGGCGGTTGGCAGGGCCGCGTGGCCAAAGTCAGCTCCTCTTAAACCTCGAACTGGTCCCACGCCACGGGGATGTGGGCTTGGATCCCCCGGCGGGCCACCTGCCCCTCGAAGACGGTGAGGGCGGGGAAGACTACGTAGTCGGTCTTTCGGGGATCGAGGGAGAGGGGCTGCCGGTTTCGCTCATGGTCGTGGCCCTGGAACATGCCGCAATCCAACAGGCTCTTCAGCCCACCGGCCTCCACCAGGTGGCAGGAGCCGGTCACGCTGCGGGCAGCCCTCAAGAATCTGACCAGCATGTGGGCTATGCTAAGGCCGATTCTGGAAGCGCGCAATTTTCCCGCGGTTTTTGGGGGTGCCAGACGGCCCACCTCCCCCAGAGGGCCGTGAACACTGGCTCTCATCCGCCAGCTTTTGGGCAGCCTTCGGAGGGCCGCCTGGGCGGCCACCAACCGGCTCAAGGAGGAGGTGACCGGGGAGTTTCCTTCTTCTTGTCTCCCTGGATGGGGGCCATAATATTTTGTGGTACGAATGGATGTGCATTGTTTTCTCTGCCAGGCGGGGGTCAGGGCAACCGGGCTTTCTCCCAGGATGGAGTACGTGTTCTCTGGGCCCAAATTGGTGTCTGTGTGCTCGGGAATGATCAAGCTGGTGGGGAGGGATGGGCGGGGGCGGCGATTTTGTTTCTGGATCTTCGGCCCGGGCGATTTGATACCAGTGACTTCCCTAGAGCGCCTCTGCTTGTCTTTGGAGCCGGTGTCGGCGAGTTCCGTCCACCTCGTCTCCCCGGCTGCCTCGAGCTGGAGGCCGGATTTCGCCCGCCGCCTCGAGACGTTCGGCAAGCTCATTTACCTTCGTACGTTCGAGCTGGGCACCAAGCCTGTGCAAGAGGACTTGAAGCTGGTGTTGTCGCGATTGGCCCGTCGGTTTGGCAGATGGCGTGGTGACGGTTGGGAGCTTCCGTCCATCAGGAGAAAGGATATACGTGAGATCATCGGTTGTTCCCCGCAGATGCTTGCCAAAGCCATGGCCAAATTGGAAGGGCAGGGATTGATCGAGCGGAGAGGAAAACTTATTTTCGTCGGGCGAGGTTTGGCAGGAGAGCCCGATGCTAAATGTGGAGCGGGGCACTCCCCCACCAAAGGCTGCGGGCGCAGCCGGGGCTCCGGTTTGGTTGGGAAGTAGGGTTCTGCCGACTAGCTAAGGTGAAAAAAGTAGAAAGAGCTGATGTGAAAACTGCATAGCCAGATAAGGGTAAAAAAACTATAATTTAATTGGAGGTGGCAATTATGACTGTGCTTACCAGTGCCGGTGGAACTCCTATGAATGCCCGCACTGGTTGTGGGGTTGGATTTATTGCGAAGACAATGAATGGTGCTTTGCTTAGGGCCGTTTGGCTCGTACTGGTGGTGGTACTGGGGCTCGGTTCTGCCGGGGGTGGCCAAGGTTGCCCCAGCTGTCCCCCGGAGGGGGTGTGGCCTGAGGACTCTGCGTTTGCGGACCGGTGGGAGCAGATAAACCCCTACACCACCGGCCTCCCGGTGGGAGCCCAAGCCCCGGCCATCCCCGGGGTGGATTATGGGGAGAAACCCACCGTGGTGGTGGGGGCCCACGATTGGATCGATCCCTATTGGATGCCTCAGCTAGCTCAATGGGCCCAAAGGGACGATCTGCAGCTCGTGCTCATCGGTTGTAACCTCAAGGCCCAGTATCTGGAGGCGATAGAACAGCACCTGTCAGGCAAGGCCACCTTGATCACCGGTTTGCCTGACGCACTCATGCAGTGCGTCCTGTGGAGGCTCGCGCATCCGGTGCCGCCACCGGTGGTATTTCTGGTGTCCCAAACCGGTGTCGTGTTGCACACCTTGAGAAATTTCCGCTTCACCAGGGCAGCTCAGTACGACGCGATCATCTCCCACTTCGCTGCCCATTGGGAACCACCGCCGGGAGCGTTGCCGCACCGATTCTTCTGGCAGGGGGATCGAGTGCCGTGGCCCCCGGTGCCCTTGTATACCCTGGAGGGAGAGGAGGTGTACCTGGGGCCGGGGACCCCCCGCCTGATCTACGTGGGCCAGATCACCGGGGAGAAGGGGGAATTGATATTCTCGCAGCTTGAGGGGCTGCGAGAAGCATTTCCCCAAGTTGAGTTCAGCTGGTGGTTGGAGAAGATCTCGCCGGAGGCCATCCGCTCGGCCTGTTGGTACTCCTTCCACTACGGCCCCGAGGAACATCGGGTCCCGGTGGATGAGTGCATTCGGGAACTAGAAGGGCGAGCTGTGGAGAGGCTCGAGCAGTGGCGGGCCCTGGCAGAGGGGCCGGCGCGGGGCTGGCGGGTGCTCCTGGATCAGGACTTCCGCGTCAGTCTATTTTTGGGCCTGGTTGGCCACCCAGCGGTGATGATCCTGGACGCGGAAGGCTACGTGAAACTCCCCTTCACCATCTACCCAGCACGTAAGGTCTTCCAGCAGGACGAAGGTCAGTGGGAGATCCACCCCCAAGCGGAATCGGAACTCTCGCGGCTGCTTGAGGAAGCGAGCTCGGGGCAATAAGAGAACTTGGTGCTGAGGTCTCGGGGGAAGGGCCTGTTGATCGCGGTCGTGGCGGTGGCCACGACTGCGTTATGGATTTCCTTTGGCATCCGAACCGCGCTCGAGGCGAACCTCCGGGAGCTGGTGGCCAGGGTGGGTGCCGATCTCTTCTACGTGACGAAGCGTTCTCGCGAACTATTCACCGCGGAAGAGCTGCGGGCGGTGGCCCAGTTGGAGGAAGTGGCACTGGTGGCCGGAGAAGGCATCCAACGCACCGTCTCCCATCCGGGGCAGAAATACACCCTCACTTCTTTGGAGGTGACCCCTGAATATCCGGCGCTGCTCAGGCTGTCTTTGCAAGCAGGGAGATCCTTCTCCCAAGAGGATGTCGGCCGGCGGGTAGCGATCTTGGGGGCCCGGGTCAAAGAGGTCCTGTTTGGGGAAGAGGAGGCGGTGGGCAAGAGGGTGGAAGTGGGGGGCTACTACTACACGGTGATTGGGGTGTTGGCCCCCATCCCCTCCGAGGATAGCCTGCGGCGGAAGCTGAACAATCTGGTGCTGGTGCCGCTTACGGAGCAGCCGTGGGCCCTGTTTGTGCGGGCTCGGGGGAGCGTGCCCCGGGCGCAACAGGCCATCGGGGAGGTGTTGCCTGGGGTTTCGTTCACCACGGCCACCCAGCGGTACGAGATCTACTTCCACCTGGAGCGGGTTGTGTCCTGGTTGCTGCTCGCCATTGCCGGGGGGCTTTCCCTGATCGCCGCTGTCACCGCAGCCAGCATCGTGTCAATGGATTCCCTGCGGCGGGGGTGGGAGATCGGGGTCCGCCGCGCGGTGGGCGCTACCGTGCCCGGGATCGTCCGGCTCTTCTCGGGGGAGGTGCTCTGGGCAGCTTCCCTGGGAGCGGCGGGCGGGGTCGGCTTGGGCAGCTTGGTGAGCCATCTGTCCCCGTTATTCGGGTGGGAATCCAGGTTGGGGCTCCTGCACTTGCTGGTTCCCCTGATCCCCATCGTGGCCGGGGCCCTCGCCAGCTTGTATCCCTCCTGGAGGGCAGCCAGAGTCCCGCCGGCTCGAGCCCTCGGCCTCCGCACTCTGGAGGCCCAGCGGGCTTTTGGCCTGGGGGTAGGGAAAATAGCCGCCGCGACGGCGGTGCTGGTGGGGACCGGAGCCCTGGCCTTCCTGGCGGTTTTTCTATTCACGGTAGAGGCGCACCTGGGTGGGCTGTGGGGGGACGTGGACCAGCGGACGCTCCTGGTGCGGGCTCCCCGGAAGTCCATCCTGCCTGCGCCGGAATTGACTCCTGGGGACCTGGCCCGGCTCCGTGAGCTTCCCGGGGTGGAACTGGTTGTGGTGGGGGCCCCCCGGGTCCTGGGGGCGGGGATGGGGGTATATGGTGTTGGAGTAGGATACACTGATTTAAAATTGTTTTCCTTAGTCGCGGGCCGTGACTTGACCCAAGAGGAGATCTCCCAGGGGGCCAGGGTGGCCCTGGTGGGGAAGAGCTTTGCCGAGGCCCAGGAGGAAGGGGCGTTGGGAGAAAGCTTCAGGATTCGGGGGCAAGAGTTCACCGTCGTGGGTGTATTCGACGACTCGATGGCGCGCTTTTACCTTGGGGTCCCGGCAGTAGTACCCTACCGCTCCCTGGAGGAGGTGTGGTTGTTCCACGAGTTTTGGGTACGGGTGAGGGAGGGTTACTCACCTCAGGAGGTGAAGGAGGAGATCGGTTCCCTGTTCCAACGCCTATATCCCGAGAGGGCTCCGGTGGAGGTGATCTCCCCAGGGGAGGAGCTCTCCCAAGCTAGGGAATTTACCTACAAGCTAGCCACCAGCCTCGGGGCCTTCGCCGGGCTGGGGTTCACAGCTGCGGCCAGTGGGATGTTCAATCTGATGTCTTTCCTTTTGCTCCTGCGCCTGAGGGAGTTGGGGATAAGGAGGGCTCTGGGAGCGAACAGGGTGGACATCATAAGGTTAGGGGTTGGCGAAGCTGGCAAAGTGGCTGTGCTAGCGGCTAGCTTAGGCGGAGGGGTGGGCACGTGGGGGGCTGCGTTAGCACTGGAGAGGTTTCACGTCGAGGGTCCCCTCCGGTGGGGGTGGGCAGTGGCTACGTTGGCCCTGGCCTGCGCGTGTGCCTTGGCGGCCGGTGGTTGGCCTGCCCGGCGGGCCGCTCTCCTCTCCCCAGCCAAGGCGATCAGGGAAGGGCGCCGATGATCAGGTTGGAAAAGGTGGAGAAGCTTTACCGCAAAGGGGACAGCGCGGTGGCTGCCCTGCGGGGAGTTGATCTGGAGGTGCAGGCTGGCGAATTGGTGGCCATCCAGGGCCCCTCGGGTTCAGGGAAGACCACTCTGCTGAACTTGATCGGGTTGCTGGACGAACCGAGTGCTGGACAGGTTTTCCTGTTTGGTAAAGATGTTTCTGCCCTGTCCGACCGGGAGAAAAGTGCCTTGAGGGGGAGCAAAATCGGATTCGTGTTCCAGTCGTTCAACCTCATCTCCCACCTCAATGCCTGGGAGAATGTGGCTCTCCCCCTCTATTATCGAGGGATAGGGAGGAAGGAGCGCAGACGGCGGGCATTAGCGGCCTTGGAAGGAGTGGGCCTGAAAGGGCGAGCTTATCATCTGCCTGCGGAACTCTCCGGAGGGGAAGAGCAGAGGGTAGCCATCGCTCGGGCTTTGGTTACGGATCCGGCATTGATCTTGGCCGACGAACCCACCGGCAACCTGGATTCCCACACCGGCAAAATGATCATGGAAGAGTTTTTAGCTATAAATAATGTGAATGGGGTGACCGTGTTGGTGGCCACCCACGACCCGTTGGTGGTGTCATTTACCCGTCGGGTAATAGAGCTGCGCGATGGGCAGATAACCAAAGATTCTGCCTCCGAGGTGGTGGACGTTCCCCGCTCAGGGGATGGTGGTTGCTGAGCCAGGAGGTTGACGCTGCCTGGTTTAGGGTGTCTCGGGGGGCAGGCCTAGGTCGGCGTGGCTTATGGGGAAGCAGGCCTCGTCCTTCCCTGCAGCCGGGCGGGTTTCTCCTCCTCCGCCAACTCCCAGCCCCGGCTCCTACAGGTGCTCTTCAAATGATCCGGTTAGAAACGAAGTCAAAGGGGGAGCGGGAGGGCACGATGGCATCGAGGCTCTGGAGAAACAGAAAGGCTTTTCCAGCGGCCCGATGCGGGCACTTCCATCCCACGGGAAGCGAGCCAAAAGACCTCATCCCCTGCGAGGCCTTCTCCTTTTTGAGCACACCTTTATGGATGGGTACTCCCGGAGTTCCCTCCCGAGGGCCGGGCCATCGCCCCTGCGAGGAAGGCCAGCTGAGCCGCTTCTTCCAGTTTCACGGCCAAAAGCAGGGCTTCCCTCAGGGTGCTCCCCACTGCCACCGCGCCGTGGCGGCCGATGAGGGCCACCTTCCCCGAGCCCAATGCCTGAACCACCGCTTCCGCCAACGCCCAACTGCCGGGAGGGGCGGGCCGGGAAACCGGGACTTCCTCGCCGAACAGTAGCTTCCCCTCGTCGTGTAGCACACCCAGGCGGGGCCCCAGCGAAGCGGTGGTGGCGTAAGGGGAGTGGGTGTGCACGATCGCCAGCACGTCCTCTCTGGCCCGGTAGATGGACACGTGCATCCGCCACTCGGAGGAGGGGGCCGGCGCCCGGGGGACCCACCTCCCAGCTAGGTCGATGGCCACCACCTGGTGGGGCCGCAGCCAGCGATAGGGCACCCCGCTGGGGGTGATGAGCACTAAATCGCCTATCCGGCAGGAGAGGTTGCCCGAACTTCCGGTGGCCAGGCCCTGGGCGGCCATCTCTTGAGCCGCCTGAACCAGCTTCTCACGCCAAGCTCTGAGGGATCGTCTCATGATAGGGCGGCTTTATCACGCCTCGCTCGGTGACGATGGCAGTGAGGAGTTCCGCCGGGGTGACGTCGAAGGCCGGGTTCCAGGCCCGGGTCCCTGGGGGTGCCAGCCGGCAACCATAAGGGGCGAGCACCTCGTCCTCCCCCCGCTCCTCAATGGGGATCCCTTCCCCGCTCTCGAGGTCGAGGTCCACCGTGGAGGTGGGGGCCACCACGTAGAAGGGGACTTGATGGCGCTGGGCCAGCACCGCCAGGGTATAGGTGCCGATCTTGTTGGCGGTGTCGCCATTCTGGGCGATCCTGTCCGCGCCCACCACCACCGCGTGCACTTCGCCCTGGGCCAGGAGCCACCCGGCTGCCGAGTCGGCGATGAGCTTGAAGGGGATCCTGTCGCGCAGGAGTTCCCAGGCAGTGAGCCGGGCACCCTGGAGCCGGGGCCTGGTTTCGCAAACATAGACAAGCTCCAGTTTTCCCTGCTCCCAGGCGCTCCGCACCACCCCCAGGGCAGTGCCGTACCCCCCCGTGGCCAGAGCCCCGGTGTTGCAAATGGTGAGGAGCCTGGCCCGGGGAGGGAGCAGGGCGGCGCCGAATGCCCCCAGCCGCCGGTTGGCAGCGATGTCCTCGGCGTGGATCTTTTGGGCCTCTGCCAGCAGGGCCTCCCGCAGCCGCGGAAGGCCCCCGTCCTGATGAGCGGAAAAGACCCGCTCCATCCTGGAAATGGCCCAGAACAGGTTCACCGCGGTGGGGCGGGTCTCCCCCAGACCCTGGGCGGCTTCCTGGAAGGCCCTTTTGGGATCAGCCCCCGCCGGGAGGGACCAGAGGGCCAATGCCAAACCATAGGCGGCGGCGATCCCGATGGCCGGAGCCCCCCGCACCCGCATCCCCCGGATGGCCTCCGCCACCTCCTGCCAGCCCCTGAGGGTGAGCCACACCTCCTCCTCGGGGAGCCGCGTTTGATCGAGGAGCCGCAGTGTCCCCGCTTCCCAATAGAGCGGCCTCAACATCCTCTCCTCCCCGGCCTGGGGATCCCCCGGAATCCTCGCGCCCCGTTCCTCGCTCACGGTGGGGGGAGTGTAAGGGGTGGGAAGCTGATTGCCCAGCGGCACCCACAAAAGTGCCCGCTGCTTAAGTATGGGCACCAGGTGCGGATGGTGGTGTGCGGCATAAAAGACGGAGGCCTTATCAGCTCCAAAGCCGTCCGGGTCTATCTTTGCACGAACAATCAGCAGGAGCGGCCGATGAAAGAGCTGAAACAAGTGGGGAACTGTGATGCCTTCGCGGCCCACTGACCGGGGCGCCATCGAATCCGGTTCCCCAGATGAAAACCCGCCAGGCCGCGCCTATTCTGGTAGAGTCGAAAATTGGACCTGGTGCCTGATCACACGACGGGCTCGTTTGGTGGAGGCGACGGGACTTGAACCCGTGACCTCTGGCATGCCATGCCAGCGCTCTCCCAGCTGAGCTACGCCCCCGTGCAGGGGGTATTTTGCGGGCTGGTCAGCCCCGGCGCAACCTAAGGTGCCCCCTCTGGAACCGGGAGCCGGCAGGCCAGCACCCGGCCCTGGCTGTTCGTGAACCAGGCTCGCAGCCCGGCTTCCAGCCGCAGCCGCTGGCTCACCGTCACCAGCAGCTTCTCCTCACCCCAGAACGCCAAGGAGAGGTACAGGAGCCCTCCCGGGGGCAGCGTGCCCGCCACATCCAGCCGGCCCAGCTCCTCCCCCTCGGCCACCTGCCACAGCCACACCGTGCCCGCCGTGGTGGCCGCCGCCACCAGCTCCCCGCAGGGGCTGAACACCACCTGCGCCACGGGCTCGGGGAAGGTCGTCCAGCGGTGGAGCACCTGGCCGGAGGTGAGGTCCAGCAAGATCAAGGTGTACTCGTCCTCGAGCAGGGCCAGTAGGGAGCCGGTTGGGGAGGCCTCCACCGGGGGCCAGGTCCTCTCCGCAAACTCCAACTCCCCCACCGGGCGGAGGTCCGGCAGCCCGAAGCTGCGGATGACCTTGTCCATGGTGCCCACCGATATCCGATCCGGTCCGGGGCCAAAGGTGAACCAGTTGAGGTGTTGGGGAATAGTTACCTCGCCCCGCCGCTGTCCAGTCTCGGCCTCCCACAGGGTCAATTCTCCCTCGTCGGTGATGGTGACCAGCCACTCCCCATCGGGGCTGAAGCCCATGCTCCGCAACATCCCTAGCTCCACCTGCCAGAGTGGGGCTTCCCCGCCCACCGGCCATACCTCCAGGCGGGCGCCCCGCAGGGCGGCCCATTTCACCTGGCCGTCTACCAGCACCTGAGAGTAGAGCTGGTTAGGTTTCCAACCTTCGTCCAGCAGCGGCACCAGCACCACCACCCGTCGCCCCTCGGGCCCCACTGCCAGGATAGGGTGGAGAAACCACACTCCCCCCGGTACCACCCATTCCTGGGTGACCGCGGCGCTCTCGGGGTCCAAGGTTACGAAGGCAGGTCCCTCCGGGGTCAGGCGGACGAGCGAAAGCTCTCCCCCAGAGAGGGGGGCGGTATGGAGGAACAAGCCTTGATCTTGGAACAAAAGCCTGCACTCCTGCGCCCAGCCCAGGCCCGCCACCAACACCAGCAGCACCAACCACCCTTGCCGGTTCATATGCCACCTCCCCGCGACGAAACCTCGCTCTGAAGGTTTATCCCAGCTTTCACCTCCTCTCTCTGCTCATCCCCTTCCAATTTATCAAATCGAGGGGTTGGGGGTCAATCCTCCCCGGGTCGGGGGAGGAGCCGGCGGTCTGGGAAGCGGGGCACCACTTCCCCCCAGGCCAACAAGGGGAGCCGCGTCCCCAGCTTGATCTCCCCGGCGGGTAAATCCCCCACCAGGAACCCGAGGGGCGTTCCCACCTGCACCCCCCGCTGCCAGAGCAGAGCCAGCCCCACCTGCCCCGCCTCCAAGGCCACGCAGCTGGTGACCCGGCCCACCAGCCGCCCGGTTCGGTCCACCACCCCGGCCCCGGCCCGCACCGGCCGCGCCCC
>DFNF01000010.1:0-988 GCA_002375935.1 Acetothermia bacterium UBA3574 | reverse complement strand
CCGGCCCGCACCGGCCGCGCCCCGGCCGGGATCCGGAACCGAACGACCTCCCGCTTCCAGTCCTGGAGTGCCTCCAGGTACGCGCCCCGGCCGACGAAGAAGGGCTTGTGCAGCTTCACGTAGGGGGCGAACCCCGCCTCGTGGGGACCGATGGAAAGCTCCCCCGCCAGTTCGTGGCCGTACAGGGGAAGCCCGGCCTCAGTGCGCAGCGAGTCCCGGGCCGCCAGGCCGCAGGGGATGACCCCCAGTGGCTTTCCGGCGTCCAGGATCAGCTCCCACAGCTCGACCGCGTCCTGGGGGTAGACGTAGAGCTCGTAGCCCAAAGGTTCGCCGGTGTACCCGGTGCGGGCGCAAAGCACTTCCTTTCCGGAGATGGATAACTCCAAAAGTTCGGTGCGCCTGAGGGCCCGGAGCCGCCGTTGGTCCCGGGGTGGAAGCAAGCGCGACAGCACCTCCCGGGAGGCCGGCCCCTGCAAGGCCAGGTCCACCCGGCCGTCCGCCGCCCCTTGTGCCTTGAGGTCGACGAGCTCTACCTCCCCTTCCGGGGCAATCCAGGGCCGGTTGGGATCCAAAAGGACCTCCCCGGAGTTGACCGCACACAGCCAATTCCAATCCTTGGCTTCGTTGGCGGCGTTCACTACCAGCAGGAATTTTTCTTTGCCCAGCCGGTAGACCATGAGGTCGTCGATCACCCGACCCTCGGGGTCGAGGAGGAAACCGTACTGGGATTGGCCCGGGTGGAGCCAGCCGGCGTAGTTGGTGGTGACCAGGTTCAGGAACGCCTCGGCGTAGCGGCCGGCCACCTGGAAGCAGCCCATGTGCCCGAGGTCGAACAAGCCCGCCCGCTGGCGCACCGCTTGGTGTTCCTCCCGGGCCGAGGTGTACCAAAGTGGCATCTCGTAGCCGGCGAACTCGGCCATCTTGGCACCGTGCTCCCGGTGCCAGCCGGTGAGGGGGGTGGTCTTGGTGGCTCCTGGGGGAGGGGGCG